>UQFC01000031.1 GCA_900540335.1 uncultured Clostridium sp.
ATGGAGGTCCTGGGATGGAAAGATGCAGAAGGCTCTGAGAAGCCGGTGCAGCAGGAGAAGAAAAAGGGAAAGCTTCTGGATCAGGCAATTGATGTGGTATCCGGAATTTTTCAGCCGATTCTTGGAATTATGGCTGCCTGCGGAATGCTGAAGGGCTTTAATACGCTTTTTGTAACACTGGGACTTTATACGGCAGAGTGCGGGGGATATCAGATTATCAATGCGGCAGGAGATGCGCTGTTTACGTTTCTTCCCCTGTTTCTGGGATATACGGCAGCAAAGAAATTTCAGTTAAAGCCCATGCTGGGACTGGCGGTGGGAGTAGCCATGTGCTATCCGGGCATTCAGCTGAGTGCTTTGTCCGGGGCAGGAGAGCCGCTGCTTTACCTGCTGGAGGGAACGATGTTCCAGTCTCCGGTGTACATTGACTTTTTTGGAATTCCCATATTTCTGTGGATTATACAGGAACGGTCATTCCGGTCATTCTGGCAGTCTGGTTTGCCTCCAGGTGTGAAAAGCTGTTTAACAGGATTGTGTCGGATCTGGTGAAGTTTTTCTTCGTGCCGATGCTGACGCTTCTGGTAACCCTTCCTGTGGCCTTTCTGTTTTTAGGTCCTGTGGCAACCTTCGGTTCCACGCTGATTTCTGAAGTTACCCTGGGAATCCGCAGCTTCAGTCCGATGCTGGCAGGAGCTGTAGTAGGACTGACCTGGCAGATTCTCGTTATTTTCGGCATGCACTGGGGATTCATTCCTGTGTATATCAACAATGTAATGACTTTGGGCTATGACAATGTGATGATGCCGTTTTTTGCCTGTACCTTTGCAACCTCTGCTGTTGTTGCAGCTCTTTTCATTAAGACAAAGGACAAAAAATCAAGGAAATGGCTATTCCCAATTTTATTTCCGGTATTTTCGGTGTAACAGAGCCGGCAATCTACGGAATTCTGCTTCCGCTGAAAAAGCCGTTTATTCTCAGCTGTATTGCAGGCGGTATCGGCGGCGCATTTTACGGTCATTTTAATTTCAGAAAATTTATTCTCGGAGGAATGGGAATTTTCGAGCTGCCCAACATGATGAATCCGGACGGTTCCATGGGAAATATTATTGTGGCATTTGCAGGAATTGCCATTTCCATGGCAGCAGGCTTCCTGCTTACTATGATATTTTATCATGAAGAGGAGCCGGAGGATGCTGAGAAAAGTTCCGGAAAAACAGAGAAACCGGCTTCTGCAGAGGAAGATGTTCTCCGTGTGGCAAGTCCTTTAAAGGGAACCGTGATTCCTCTTTCTCAGGTTCAAGATCAGGCATTTTCTTCCGGACTGCTGGGAAAAGGAGCGGCAATTCTTCCGGAGGAAGGGATTTTGTATGCGCCTGCAGACGGAGAGATTTCCGCAGTCTTTCCTACCGGTCATGCAATTGGAATGAGGACAGAGACAGGACTGGAGCTTTTGTTTCATGTAGGTATGGATACGGTGCAGCTTGCCGGAAAGGGATTTGAACCTCTGGTTCAGGCCGGAGATCGTGTGAAACAGGGACAGGAGCTTCTCCGGTTTGACAGAAAACAGATCGAGGAGGCCGGATATTCTCTGGTAACGCCGGTTCTGGTTGCCAATTCTGCGGAGTTTCATGAGGTAACGGCTTCAGAGGCAGAGCGGGTAAATCAGGGAGAGGCGCTTCTGTATGTGGAAAAAACAGATTCCTCTCATGCTGAGATACAATAAGTTCGGATTAAGAAAGAAGGAGTACAATGCAGAAGGATTTTTTGTGGGGAGGCGCTACGGCGGCCAACCAGTGGGAAGGCGGCTGGCAGAGAGACGGAAGAGGAATGGCACTGGTGGATGTAATTCCTCACGGTGAGAACCGTCTTCCGATAATGGAGGGAAAAATGGATTACCGGACACTGCCGGAGGATTCCTTTTATCCGGGGCGGGAGGCGGTAGACGGCTGCGGCCATTATCGGGAGGATATCCGGCTTCTGGCAGAGCTGGGAGTAAAGTGTTACCGGTTTTCCTTTTCCTGGTCCCGGATTTTTCCGGAAGGGGAAGAGGAGGAGCCGAATGAGGCCGGACTGAGGTTTTATGAGGACTTGATTGGAGAGCTTCGCCGCTTTCAGATTGAGCCTGTGGTTACTCTGTGTCATTTTGACATTCCGCTGGCTCTGGTGGAAAAATACGGCTCCTGGCGGAGCCGCAGGGTCATTGACTGTTATCTGAAATACTGCCGGACTGTATTTGAACGGTTCCGCGGAAAGGTGCGTTACTGGATTACCTTTAACGAGATTAATATGCTGATGCATCTGCCCTTTATGGGAGCAGGAATCCTGTTTTCCCCGGGGGAAAATGAAACACAGGTTAAGTATCAGGCGGCCCACCATGAACTGGTGGCGTCTGCTCTGGCAGTAAAGCTGGCCCATGAAATCGATCCGGAATATCAGGTGGGCTGTATGCTGGCGGCGGGAAGCGTATATCCCTTCAGCTGCAGACCGGAGGATGTCTGGGAAAGTATGAAAAAAGACAGAGAGAATTATTTTTTCATTGATGTTCAGGCAAGAGGAGCTTATCCGGCATATGCACGGAAGTTTTTTGAGCAGGAGAAAATCCATCTGGAAATGGAAGCGGAGGATGAGCAGATTCTGAGGAAATATCCTGTTGATTTTATTTCTCTTTCTTATTATAACAGCCGCTGTGTGAGAGCCGATGGAAGGGGAGAGGCCTCAGGCGGAAATGTATTTGCTTCTGCAAAGAATCCGTATCTTACATGCAGCCAGTGGGGATGGCCGATTGATCCCCTGGGACTGAGAATTACCTTAAACGCACTGTATGACCGGTATCAGAAACCGCTTTTTCTTGTGGAAAACGGACTGGGCGCTGTGGATCAGCCGGACGGGGACGGGGAGATCCGGGATGATTACCGGATTGAGTATCTGCAGGATCATATCAGAGCCATGATGGATGCCGTGGATGAAGACGGGGTGGAGCTTTTGGGCTATACTGCCTGGGGCTGCGTGGATCTGGTCAGCGCCACAACCGGAGAAATGTCCAAGCGGTACGGTCTGATTTATGTGGATCGGGATGATGAGGGAAAGGGAACCCTCAGCAGAAGAAAAAAGAAATCATATTTCTGGTATCAGAATGTGATTGCGACAAACGGGGAGTGTTTGAAATAGAGTGCCGGAAGCAAGAGGGGGCGGAAGGCAAAAAAAGGGCCGGCTTTTAAGCCGGCCCTGAATTATTGCATTAGAATTCCGGTTCGATCAGTCCGTAGGTATTGCCCTTTCTCTTATAAACGACATTTACCTGTTCGGTATCTGCATTCAGGAATACGTAAAAATTGTGGCCCAGAAGCTCCATCTGTACACAGGCTTCTTCCGGATCCATAGGCTTCATGGCAAAGCGTTTTGCCTTAACAATCTGAATCTCCTCATCAGCAGGAACTTCTTCGTTCAGGAAAAGATCGGAGAAGGCCTGAGCTGACTGCTTTTTGTCGATGAGCTTGTTTTTATATTTTTTCATCTGACGTTCGATAATCTCTTCCACCAGATCGATGGATACATACATATCGCTGCTGGATTCCTCAGCGCGGATAATACTGCCCTTGACAGGGATGGTTACCTCTATTTTCTGTCTGTCTTTCTGAACACTGAGTGTCACAATTACTTCCGTATCCGGATTAAAATAACGATCCAGCTTTCCAATTTTTTCTTCAATGGCGGCCCGAAGACCCGGAGTCACATTCACATTTCTTCCAGTAATCGTATAACGCATTCTCATCAGCTCCTTCTTTTGGGATGATTTCAGTATACCACACATGTTCGTAAAATTCAATCAGAATACCTAAAATGTTCCGACAATTATTTGTAATTTTGTTCAAAAAAGGATAGCTTTTCACTCCTGGATAAATTGCATTTCTATCTGTGGAATTCTGAAAAAGTCAAGAGTTTTGGATGTTTTTTTTTCTGTAAAAATCAAGTTTATAAGAAGTATACAAAATGTAAAAGGAAAAATTCGGATTTGGAAAAACGAAGAATCGTGGATAAAAATTGTGGATAATGTGGATAACTTGGTGTATAAGTCGATTTTGTCCGAAAAACGTTACTTGTGGATAAAAAAAAGATATCCACAGGTTTTGATGTGGACAATGTGGATAAGGTGGATAAGTCAAAAATCGAACATAGTTTTTGTGCAATTTGACAGGTTGACCATAATTTTTGTTTTATGTCATCTTTTTTTATGGAGAGAGGAGGCTATGAGAGGGATTTGGGGAGAATTTGTAAATGGAAAGTTAATTTTTTATGAACAGACAGGGAAAACTTGAATAAATCAAGGGTTGGTGTTACAATATAAAAGATTGACTTGAAAGAGAAGTGCCTGTAAAAGGGACAGACAGAAGGAAGAACACAAAGAAACGATTGAAAACAGGAGAACGGACTATGAATTTCATAGAAAAGCTATTTGGTACTCACAGTGAGCGTGAATTGAAAATGATTTATCCCATTGTGGAAAAGATTGAGGCACTGAGACCAAAGATGATAGAGATGACGGATGAACAGCTGCGGGATAATACCCGTATTTTTAAAGAGCGTTTATCCAATGGGGAAACTCTGGATGATATTCTTCCGGAGGCATTTGCAACTGTCCGGGAGGCAGCCAGAAGAACTCTGAATATGGAGCATTATCCGGTACAGCTGATCGGCGGTATTGTACTGCACCAGGGCCGTATTGCGGAGATGAGAACCGGTGAAGGTAAAACTCTGGTTTCTACTGCTCCGGCATATCTGAATGCTCTGACAGGAAAGGGCGTTCATATTGTTACGGTAAACGACTATCTGGCAAAGCGAGATGCCGAGTGGATGGGACGTGTCCATGAGTTCCTGGGTCTGACAGTAGGCGTGGTTTTGAACCCCATGACTTCTGAGGAGCGTAAGGCGGCATACAACTGTGATATTACCTATGTAACCAACAACGAGCTGGGATTTGACTACCTGCGTGACAATATGGCTATTTATAAGGAACAGATGGTTCTGCGGGATCTGGAATATGCCATTATCGACGAGGTGGACTCTGTACTGATTGATGAGGCAAGAACTCCTCTGATTATTTCCGGTCAGAGCGGCAAATCCACCAAGCTGTACGAGGTTTGTGATGTACTGGCTCACCAGCTGGTGCGCGGTGAGGCTTCCGGTGAATTTACCAAGATGAACGCGATTATGGGCGAGGATATCGAGGAAACCGGTGACTTTGTTGTAAATGAAAAGGATAAGGTTGTAAACCTGACAGAGGACGGTGTCCGCAAGGTTGAGGAATTCTTCCACATTGAGAACCTGGCAGATCCGGAGAATCTGGAGATTCAGCACAATATTATTCTTGCACTTCGTGCCAATAACCTGATGTTCCGTGATAAGGACTATGTGGTAAAGGACGATGAGATTCTGATTGTTGATGAGTTTACCGGACGTATTATGCCGGGCCGCCGCTATTCTGACGGACTGCATCAGGCAATTGAGGCGAAGGAGCATGTCAATGTGCGCCGGGAGAGTAAGACTCTGGCTACGATTACCTTCCAGAACTTCTTTAACAAGTTCCACAAGAAGGCAGGTATGACAGGTACTGCTCTGACTGAGGAGAAGGAGTTCCGTAATACCTACGCAATGGATGCGATTGCGATTCCGACCAACAGACCGATTGCACGTATTGACCATGAGGATGCTGTTTATAAGACCAAACGTGAGAAATTCAATGCAGTGGTAGATGAAGTGGCTGCTGCCCATGAAAAGGGACAGCCGGTTCTGGTTGGTACCATTACAATTGAAACTTCTGAGATGCTCAGCAAGATGTTGAAGAAGCGCGGCATTCCTCATAAGGTTCTGAATGCAAAGTATCACGAGCTGGAGGCTGAGATTGTAGCAGATGCAGGTGTTCACGGAGCAGTTACCATTGCTACCAATATGGCAGGCCGTGGTACGGATATTAAGCTGGATGAGGAGTCCAGAGCTCTGGGCGGCTTAAAGATCATTGGTACAGAGCGTCATGAGTCCAGACGTATTGACAACCAGCTGCGCGGACGTTCCGGCCGTCAGGGAGATCCGGGTGAATCCCGTTTCTATATCTCTCTGGAAGATGATTTGATGCGTCTGTTCGGTTCTGAGCGTCTGATGAAGATGTTTGAGGCTCTGGGTGTTCCGGACGGTGAGCAGATTGAGCATAAGATGCTTTCCAATGCCATTGAGAAGGCACAGATGAAGATTGAGAACAACAACTACGGAATCCGTGAGAACCTGCTGCGGTATGATGAGGTAAATAACGAGCAGCGTGAGATCATCTATGCAGAGCGCCGGAAAGTTCTGGACGGCGATAATATGAGAGACGTTGTTCTGAAGATGATTACGGATATTGTGGAGAATGCAGTTGATCTTTCCCTTTCTGACGAGCAGAATCCGGAAGAGTGGGATCTGAGCGAGTTAAACAGCCTGCTGCTTCCTGTTATCCCGCTGCAGACGATCACGAGAGAAAACCACGAGGTTTCCAAGAAGAACGAGTTAAAGCATATGCTGAAGGAAGAGGCTATCAAGCTGTATGAGGCCAAGGAGGCAGAATTCCCGGATGCAGAGCAGATTCGTGAGATCGAGCGCGTGGTTCTCTTAAAGGTAATTGATAATAAGTGGATGAGCCATATTGATGATATGGATCAGCTTCGTCAGGGTATCGGCCTTCAGGCTTACGGCCAGAGAGATCCGGTTGTTGAGTATAAGATGAGCGCCTTTGAGATGTTTGAGGCTATGACAGCGGCTATTACCGAGGAGACTGTTCGTATTCTGTTCCACATTCGTGTTGAGCAGAAGGTTGAGAGAGAGCCGGCTGCGAAGGTAACTGGTACGAACCGTGATGATTCTGCTCTCCGGGCGCCGAAGAAGCGTGAAGTGCAGAAGATTTACCCTAACGATCCCTGTCCCTGCGGCAGCGGCAAGAAGTATAAACAGTGCTGCGGAAGAAAGAGAGTTTAATCCTTCTGAAGCAGAATGAATAGAAATCAAGACAAGCCCCCCGGGGCAGCTCCTCCAAAAAGGAGCTGCCCTGGGGGGCTTGTTCTGTCAGCGGGAAATGCAGAGATTTACGGGTGGAGGAGCCAGAGGGCCGGAGTGCGGACCGCAAGATTTCTCAGGGCCTCTTCGTCGGTAATTTTTTCAGGAAGACTAAAATAAAAATCAATCAGATCCTGGCGTCCCAGGGCATAGCCGGCAAACAGAAGAAATGAATAACGAATGGGAAAAGCTTCAAAATGCTCTACATCTGGATGAAAAGGCCAAAGTGATTTATCCAGAATATAGGGGGACAGGAAATCCAGGGCCTTTTGAAAGCTTTTGTGATCCGGTGTTTCGTAGTTCCATAGATTTTCTTCTTCTGTAGAAAGAAGCTGGCAGATACTGGTTAAATTATCCAGAAGAAAAGCGGAGTAGTTATAGGGCTTTGTACGGGCAAGCTCCAATGGGAAGGAACCGTCCGTGGCCATTTGACTCAGCAGCCGTGTTTTATACTGCATCCGGCAAAACTGAGCGATCTGCTCATTGTCTGTAAAAAGAGCAAATACAGCAGCCTGCATAATAAAGCAGACGCAGTGATTGTTGGACGTGTTCATTTCTTCAATTCCGTTTCGTGATGTCAGCATCCACCCCAGATATTCTGCAAACCAGTCGATCAGACTGTGATACAGTTGATCTGTCATGGCATCTGAAGTACGAAGGGCTTCAATGGCAAATGGAACATCGGCCAGATGGATGGTGTCTATGATTCCGATTCCCCGGCCGGGACAGATACCGGCAATAGCCTGTGCATAATTTAAATGAGGGTTCATTTTTGTAGATTCATCAACAAAAAATTCTTGAAGAATTTGAACAGCTTTTTGAGCACAGGATGGATCGCCTGTTACTTTCCAGCACAGTGCCAGTGTACTGACCTGATTGCGCATTCGGCGAAGAATCAGTCGATGGCCTGTGAAGTTTTCCGGATTTGTCTGACCGTCCCTTCGAATGTAGGGAAGCCCGTCAGGCATTTGTGGATCGGGCCACCAGTAGTCCCCTTCGGAATAGAAGTCATGAATGGTTCCCGGGCTGCGGGAACAGATTTCATCGGTGATGTGTGGAACAGGTGTGTTTTTATACTGTTCTGCCGTCGCTTTTAGTTCTTCTTTGGAGATAAGACTGGAAAGCTGAGGCTGTATGGTAACGGGATGATTGAGCTGAAGCATAGAGAACCTCCTTTTCATTTTCTGACCTTACTATAGTAAGAATTTTTATGAATTTCAAGAAAAGTGAAAAAAATGAACATGAAAACAACGGTTTTGCTGATTCTAAATAGTACATTTTGTATAAAAATATGATATACTGTGTAGGAATAAAAATTATGCATATGGAAGACGGGGGAAGACTACATGCAGAAGCATTGGGAGAGATATGGAAAAAAACTGGGAATTTACGGAAAGCTTCTGGTGTCATTTTTGATTATTCTGGGGATTCCTATTATCGCATCTACATTTTATTATTCCTATACAATGGATATGGTAAAACGCCAGTCTGAAAGAATGGGACAGAATATCCTTGCAATGACGAAAAATGATATGGATGCACAGCTGGAGGCTGCGCGCAACTTTGAAAGCCGCTGGTTTATGGATGATAATGTCCGGGAAATTGCAGATATTGAAGGAACGCTTTCCCGGGAAAATTCACAGACATTGCTGCGTATTTATCAGGAGCTGGTAAAGCAGAGCACCACACAGAATATGATACGAAAGGCTTTTCTTTATTTTGCAGGTTCGGATAAGATTGTCAGCACAGACGGAAATATGGATCTGGAAATGTACTACAATCTTTATCTGAAGAATGAGGACCTGGACTGTGAGGAGTTTCGGGCTTTATTGAGAGAGCACCACCGGTATCATACACCGATTTTTAATGGTACAGACGGGCGAAAGCTGCCAGTCATGATGCTGAGCCTGAAAAATAGAAGAGGAGAGGCAGATGCGGCTACAATTGGCTTGATTTTAGATGATGAAAAACTTCAGAAGCGCCTTCTTTCTTCTGAGAACAGTGAAAGTGACGTGGAACTTGCGGTTCTCCCGGAGTCAGGAAAAATGCTTGTTCCGGAGCAGGCTTCCTTCTATCTGGAGGATCCGGATTATCATAAATTCCACAGCAGCAGCCGGTACAGACAAAATAGTCAGGGAGAAAATCTGTGGATTACCTCCTCTGCGTCTGAGCAGACTAACTGGAGTTACCTGATGCTGACATCCTCCGGGGCATTTGCAAAGGATATCAGCCGTGTTCAGATGATTTTTATTGCCGGTCTGTTTTTGAGTATCTGTACAGGTTTTGGTCTTTCCTGGTATCTGGCCGGAAAAAACTATAATCCCTTCCGGAAACTGTCAGATATGCTGAGAGCCCAGGTGCAGGAGGAGGCTGCTGAGGACAGTGATGTAGATGAGCTGCAGTGGCTGAGCAGTCAGGTAGAAAAAATTCTTCAGAAAAATGTGGATACACAGAAAATGCTGGATAAGAATAAAAAGCATATGCGTGAATTCTATTTGTGGCAGCTGTTATCGGCAGACTGCGAAGCCGAACAGCTGGAACGTTATGGGATCAGGTTTCCTTATCCGTATTTCCTGACAGCGGTACTTTTGATAAAGCCCGTTTTGCAGAATGAAAAGCAGGATGAAAGAACGGAAGGACTGAGAAGATTTATTGTTCACAACATTTTTGCAGAGATAGCTGCGGAAACCTATACAGCAGAATGTTTTGAATTTGGAGAGCGTGTAGTTACGATTTTTAATCTTCCGGATGACAGGCAGGGAATATCAGAGAAGCTGCATGAAATGATGGAACGACTCCACGAAATGATACATGGTCCTTTTCATTTTGAAATTTGCGGACTGATTGGTGCGGTTCATGAAGGGCAGAGCGGAATCAGGACTTCCTATAAAGAGGCGATGGAGCTGTCTGAGTATCTGGTGACTCTGGATGAAAATATTATCAGCGTAGAAGACATTTGCGGAATAGAGCCGAAGTATGAATATCTGGAAGATACGGAGGAACGTCTGGTTCATCTGATCAGTGTAGGTGATCAGGAAAAGGCAGAGATAATGGTTCGGGAGATTTTTGAAAAAAGACTGAAAGGAAAGGTTTCTTTGAACCTGTACCGGAGTCTGGTATATGAAATTATTGGAAGTCTGCTGAAAGGGGCCAGTGCAGCGGGCTATACCAATGCGGCATCAGAGATTGCTCTTCCAAGAGAGTCTGTAATTAAGCGATCCATGAGGGAAACAGAGGAGCAGTTGATTACGGCGCTTCGGGAAATTTGTGCAAAAATTACGGATATGCGTCAGGCAACCGCAGATAATTTTAATCTGAGCCGGGAGATCGAGGCATATATTGATGAAAATTTTGCAGATCCGGATTTGAATATTTCGATTACCAGTCAGCATTTTGATCGTTCACCGGCATATCTGTCGGGAATTTATAAAAAGCAGACCGGGCGAAGTCTGCTGGAATATATCAATATGAAAAGAATTGCCTGTGCAGAGGAGCTGCTGAAGAATGGCGCCAGTGTTGTAGAGGCGGCGGAACAGTCCGGATTTCGGGACAGCGGAGGCTTCATCCGCACCTTTAAGCGATACAGAGGAATTACGCCAGGACAGTTAAAAACAGTAAAAAATCAGGGAAAATAAGATTTTGCATATTGATTTTTAAAATTGCGAATCGCAAATGCAGTTTTTGCACATGGGATTCGCAGTTTTTTTTATATCTTTTTGGAAGAAAACAGGGTATTCTGAAGTCATCAAGCAAACGTGACGGCGTCGGGAAGGACGCCTGGTCGGAGGAAGGAGAGCAATATGAAAAAACAGTGGAAACAGGCAGCCGCAATGATGATGGCAGCTTCCATGGCTGCAGGTCTGGCAGGCTGCGGCGGCGGAAACGAAACAAAAGAAACACAGGCAGAAAAGAGTGAAACTGCTGCTGCAGCAGGGGAGACAACGGCCCAGGCAGAACAGTCAGAATTCAGCTATCCTATGGAAAAAGGAGAAGCACTTGAGTACTGGCTGGAACCTACTACAACAGTAACAGCTAATTTTGCAAATCTGGGAGATACTCCTTTTGCAAAGGGATTGATGGAAAACACGGGAGTCGATGTAGAATTTCTGCAGCCGCCTCAGGGACAGGGAAAAGAACAGTTCAGCCTGATTATCGCAGACGGTGATCTTCCTGACATTATGGAATACAACTGGATATCTGATTATCCGGGCGGACCGGAAAAGGCTATCCGTGATGGCGTGATTATTCCGTTGAATGATGTAATTGATCAGTACTGTCCTAATTTAAAACAGTATCTGGCTGAGAATCCTGAGATTGACCGGGCAGTAAAAACGGATGACGGAAACTATTACTGCTTCCCGTTTGTAAGAGGAGAGGCAGAACTGAGAAATACCATTGGTCTGATGCTTCGGGCTGACTGGCTGAAGGAGCTTAATTTAGAGGTTCCGGAGACGGTGGATGAGTGGCATACTGTTCTGACAGAATTCAAAGAGAAGAAGGGTGCTTCCGCACCATATACCTTTGAGTATACCAATAACCAGTATCTGGGAGCAAATCCCTTTGTAGCAGCATTTGATACCAGCTATTCCTTCTATATTGGAAGCGATGACAAGGTTCATTTCGGAGCAACAGAAGAGGGTTATAAGAAATATCTGGAAACGATGCATCAGTGGTATGAGGAAGGTCTGATTGATGCAGATATTGCAACTATGAAAAACGATCAGGTAGCAGCTAAGATTACCAATGGAGCAGCAGGCGCATCTATGGGACAGGCCGGTTCCAGAATGGGAACCTGGCTGGCTGCAGCGCAGAAAACGAATCCGGAATATGATCTGGTAGCAGCACCTCAGCCATCTACAGAAAAAGGTAAAAAAGCAGAATTTGGTCATGTTGAGGTGGCTTATTCCGGAAGATCCAGTGCATGTATTACCACAAGCTGTGAGGATGTAGAGCGGGCTGCCCGCCTTCTGGACTGGGCTTACAGTGACGAAGGACATATGTACTATAACTTTGGTACAGAGGGCGTCAGCTATACTATGGATGGGGACAAACCGGTTTATACGGATGAAATTTTAAAGAATCCGGAAGGATGGCCGGTATCTCAGGCAATGAGCGCATATATCCGCGGCTGCTACAATGGACCGTTTGTACAGGATTCCCGGTATCTGGAACAGTACTATACCATGGATCAGCAGAAGGAGACCCCGAAGGTATGGGGTGCCGGAAGCAGTAACGGAGCTGCTCATGTAATGCCTCCGATTACTCCTACCTCAGATGAAAGTAAGGAATTTTCCACGATTATCAACCAGATCAATACGTATCGTGATGAAATGACTCTGAAGTTTATATTTGGTGATGCAGACCTGGCTCAGTTTGATGAATATGTCGGCAATATTGAAAAAATGGGACTTGCCCGCGCACTGGAGATTCAGAACGCTGCTTATGACAGATATAAAGCAAGATAGTTTTTGAGTGTATTTAAGAGGCGGGGCTGTGGGAATAGCAGCCCTGCTTCATTTATCTTACAGGAGAATAAAGGTATGAAGGATTTTAAGAAAAAACTCAGAGCGGACTGGGTAAGAAACCGCTCATTATATGTTCTGGTTCTTCCGGTTGTTATATTTTATATTTTATTCAATTACAAGCCGATCTATGGCGCGATTATCGCATTTCAGGACTATGTGCCCAGGCTGGGAATTTCCGGAAGCGAATGGGTAGGGCTGGCTAATTTTAAGAGATTCTTTTCTGATATTTATTTTGGAAGACTGATGAAGAACACGCTGCTTTTGAGTGTTTATGATATTTTGTTCGGTTTTCCGGCACCGATTATTCTGGCTTTGCTTTTAAACGAGATTCACAATAAGTTTTTCAAAAATGTGACTCAGACAATTACCTATCTGCCTCACTTCATTTCCATGATCGTTGTGTGCGGCATGCTGACAGATTTCAGCCTTTCTACAGGACTGTTCAATGATATTATTGAATTTTTCGGCGGGGAACGTCATCCTCTTTTGCAGGATCCGAAACTGTATAGGACTATTTATATTGCGTCCGGTATCTGGCAGCAGGTAGGATGGGGAACCATTATTTATCTTTCTGCTCTGGCAGGAGTGGACAGCCAGCTGTATGAGGCAGCGGAGATTGACGGAGCGACAAAATGGAAACAGACTCTGCATGTAACGCTTCCGGGAATTGCTCCTACTATCATTACCATGTTTATTCTGAAAATCGGCAAGCTGATGAGTATGGGATATGAGAAGACAATTCTGTTATATAATCCGTCAACATTTGAGACAGCAGATATTATTTCTTCATATGTTTACCGAATCGGTCTTCTGGAACAGGACTGGAGTTATTCTACGGCAATCGGTCTGTTTAACTCTGTAATCAATTTTGTTCTGCTGATTCTGGCAAACAAGCTGTCTAAGAAGTTTAGCGAAACAAGTCTTTGGTAATGACGGAAAAGAGGGAAGAGATACTATGGCGAAGACAAAAAAAGCAATGAAGGTAAAGCGTTCGAAAGGGGAACGGATTTTTACAGTTTTTAATTATATCTTTCTGACTTTTGTGATTATTTTATGTATTTATCCGGTATGGTATGTGGCAATGGCCTCTGTATCGGATTCCAATGAGCTGATGCAGCACAGCGGGCTTTTGATTTTGCCCGAGGGATTTAATCTGAGTGCTTATTCGAAGGTTTTTGATAATCCCATGATTCCGAGGGGATATTTAAATACACTGTTTCTGCTGTTTGTGGGGGTACCGATTAATATTATTATGACATCCCTGGGAGCTTATTTCCTCTCCAGAAAACGAGTGATGTTTCAGAAGCCTATTATGATAGCAATTATGTTTACCATGTTTTTCTCAGGAGGAATGATTCCGTTTTATTTGAACTTAAAGGATCTGCATCTGACAAATACTCTGTGGGGCTTGATTATTCCTTTTATGATTAATACCTATAACATGGTAATTATGAAGACCTCCTTTGAGTCTATTCCGGACAGTCTGATTGAAGCAGCGCAGATTGACGGAGCAAGTCACTGGAAAATTCTGGTGTCTATTGTACTTCCTCTTTCTAAGGCCATTATTGCAGTTATGGTTCTGTATTACGGAGTAAGTACCTGGAATTCATGGTTCTGGGCATCTGCAATTTTAAGGGAAAGAGAGCTGTACCCGCTGCAGGTAATCCTCAGGGAAATTCTGCTTCAGAATGACGTATCAGCCATGAGCTCCGGCGCAGCTGCAACAGATGCAGAATCCATTGCCATGTCTATTAAGTATGCAACCATTATGGTGGCTACGGTTCCGATTCTTTGTGTATACCCGTTTGTACAGAAATATTTTACAAAGGGAACTATGGTCGGCGCGGTGAAGGAATAATGGAATTGCAGAGACAGCGGATGAGAGAACAGAAAAGGTGATTGAAAGAAGGAGGGACAGATGAACTGGGAAGAGATTTATGAGAAATTAGAAAAAAAGCTGGAGGCGGAATGCAGGCGGATGGGAAATAAAATCCCCTATATTGTAAAAAACGGAAGTTATCATAACATGGTGGAGGAAGATCCATTCTGGTGGACCAATGGTTTCTGGGCAGGGATGCTGTGGCAGATGTACCATGCAGGGGAAAATTCTGTATTTCGGGAGTGCGCTGAGCAGTCAGAGGAGGTTATGGCCAGGGCGCTGGAAGGATTTACGGGACTGCATCACGATGTGGGATTTCAGTTTTTATTGACTTCTGCGGCAAATTACAGGATGACAGGAAATGAGAAAGCCAGAATCCAGGCGCTTCATGCGGCTGCATTGCTGGCGGGAAGATTTAATCCGGCGGGAGGCTTTATACGGGCCTGGAACAAAAAGAACGGGAATGATATGACGGGATGGATTATCATTGACTGTCTGATGAATCTGCCTCTTCTGTATTTTGCGGCAGAGGAGCTTTCTGATCCGAGATTCTCTGAGATTGCAAACCGCCATGCAGATATTGCTATGAAGGTGCTTCAGCGGCCGGATGGATCCTGCAATCATATTGCAATTTTAAATCCGATGACCGGAGAAGTGGAAAAGCTTCCGGCAGGCCAGGGATATGCAGAGGGATCATCCTGGTCCAGAGGGCAGGCATGGGCAATCTATGGATTTGCGCTTGCTTTTGCTCATACAGGAAAGACAGAGTACTTAAATGCTGCGAAGCGGACAGCTCATTATTTTATTGCCAATACAACTTTAAGCGGGGACTGCTCCCTGAGCGATTTTCGTGCGCCGGAGGAGCCGGTTTGCTGGGATATGAGTGCAGCAGCCTGTGCGGTCTGTGGTCTGCTGGAAATAGCAGAATGTGTAGCAGAAGGGGAGAAAAAGCTTTATTACCGTCATGCAGAGCGTATGCTGCAGGCCCTGACAGAGCATTGTGATTTTGATCCGGAATCTGATGGAATTCTGCAGATGAGTACGGCTGCATATGGAAGGAAAGAAGATATGCATGCATCCATTATCTACGGAGATTATTTTTATACGGAGGCAGTACTTCGGCTTTTAAACAAAAGTTTTTTGATCTGGTGAGGAAAAGGAAAATATGGACGAATATATGGTGACAAACAGAGAATGTATGGATCTGCTAAGACAGAGAATGTGCAGCCTGTTCTGGAAAATCGCAGAAGAAAGAGAAGCGGTTACTGTGGACGGTGTGCCGGGATACAACGAAAAAGCTCAGTTTGCAGGCGGTAAGGTAATCAATCTGTGCACCTATGTGGCTCTGAATTTTGCAGGGGATGAGGATGAACGGAATAAGATGCTGGGAGAACTGGGCGGGATTCTGGATATGTGTGCCGGGATGAAAATGGAAACCTGGGGAATCTTAAATGGATTGACAGGTCTGTACCGGATGAAGGAAGCAGGTGTCTACGGCAGCGTCGTAAGCAGACAGACAGATGAAATACTGAAACGAATTATGGACTGGCATACTTTTGTGGATGAGGAGAAGGATTATGCGCTGATTCACAAGCCAACGAATTATTATGGGGTGGCTTTTGGCATTGCACGATTCCGGGAACTTATGGGATGGGATCCGGTTGGAAAAAGCGAGATTCTTCTGGAACACCTTTTAGAACATATTTCCAGATACTCCGGGGAATACGGATTTATGGATGAAACACAGGGAGAGGGAAGGTTTGACCGGTACAGCCTTCTGATTCCGGCAGAAATTACAGAACTGGTTTTAAAGACGGGGTGGAAGGAACCGGAATTGATCCGTAATATGCTGAGAGAGAGTGCGCGGATTATTCTTCAGATGGCGAACCAGAAAGGGTGGGGAATTTCCTATGGAAGAAGTATCGGCGCATATGGAGAGACTGCAGTTCTTCAGATTCTGGGAACAGCAGTTTCTCTGGGCGGAATTTTGAGTCCGGAGGAGGAACATCTGGCTTACAGCTACAGCCTTCGTTGTATTCGCTCTATGATTCTGTTCTGGTATGATGAACAAATGCAGTCAATTAATATGTGGGAAAAGGGCAGAAGAACAGATGGATATCGAAATAAAAACAGAATTCTGGGAGAAAATTTAAGCCTGTCTATGCAGGTGATTGATGTGATTGAACAGTGGAAAGGCCGGGGATATGATGTTTGTCAGGAATTTGAGGAAATGGATTTGGCAGACAGGAAAAGGGATGGTCTTTATTTTACCAGATTTGCAAAAAATGAATATGACAGAGGACTGGTGATTTTCAGAAGCAATGGTCATGTATGGTCTCTGCCTTTCATCAGCGGAGGTACGCCTTATTACAATAAAGATGCATACCTTCCGGTACCCAGAGAAAATGGTGTTTTGGAGGCTGTTCCTGATGTGACTCATGGCGCGCTGGTTCCATGCCTGACATTAGAGGATGGAACGGAGATTATGCCTGTTTGCTTCTATCGTTCTATTGAATTGGAGGAGGAAAATACGGTTCGCGTTTATTTGGATCATTTGTGCCGGATTGGAGAGAACAGTCCGGTACCCTGGGAGGGAATCCGTGCTGTGACGACGTATCGGTTCGGTAAACAGGAAATTGAGAGGGAAGATGTATTTTTGATAGAGGACAGCGCGAAGCGGATAGAGAAAATCAGCCTGTGTTTTGATACGTTTTCGGAAGAACCGTCTGTAAACGGATGCCGGGTAAGCTTTAAAAAAGGTCCTGTATATGAGGCAGAGGCAGAGGGCTATGACTGCTGTGAGGCCTTCCGCGTGGAAACCGGTTCTGGAGCCGGTCAGATGGAGCAGGCAGTTGATCTGAGTCTGGCCGGAATGAAGGATTATCAGAAGCCGGAGGATTCATTTGGAACACCTCACGGTGCAAATAAAAGTCAGGCAAGGTGGACCGGAGTTATGGATGAAGATGGAAGGCAGGAGATTCGGGTAAGCTGGAAAATCCGATTTTAAGAGGAACAGGCGCCGGATTGACGGAAGTCGGAGAAGATGGTATGATAATTGCGTCAAAGCAGTTGAAAATGGCGATTATCATATGAAAGAGGGTGACACAGTGGTAGAATTAGATCAGTTCAAGTATACGTTATCGACCTTTGAAAAACCATTAGTGGAAGTGAGGGATTCACTTTGACCTGGATAACAAGGTCAGACGAATCGATGAATTAGACAAATCCATGGAGGAGCCGGGATTCTGGGACGATGCGGAGAAGTCCACCAAGCTGGTGCAGGAGGCGAAGCATCTGAAGGATACGGTTGAGCTCTATCGTGGTCTGGAGCAGGAGTACGAGGATATCCAGGTGATGATTGAGATGGGATATGAAGAAAATGATCCCTCTCTGATTCCGGAAATTGAGGAAATGCTTCAGGAGTTTGAGAAGAATCTGGAGAAGCTGCGCCTGGAAACGCTGCTGTCCGGAGAATATGACAAGTACAATGCCATTCTCCGCCTGAATGCCGGAGCCGGAGGAACGGAGTCCTGTGACTGGTGCAGTATGCTGTACCGGATGTACTGCCGGTGGGCAGACAAGATGGGCTTTAAAACAGAGGTTCTGGATTATCTGGATGGAGATGAGGCGGGAATCAAATCCGTTACAATTCAGATTAACGGGGAGAATGCCTTTGGCTATCTGAAGTCAGAGCGCGGCGTACACCGTCTGGTCCGGATTTCCCCCTTTAATGCGGCAGGAAAACGGCAGACCTCCTTTGTGTCCTGCGATGTTATGCCGGATATTGAGGAAGATCTGGATGTGGAGATCAATCAGGATGATCTGCGGATTGATACCTATCGTTCCAGCGGAGCCGGCGGTCAGCATATTAACAAGACCTCTTCGGCTATCCGGATTACCCATATTCCTACAGGAATTGTGGTACAGTGCCAGAATGAACGTTCACAGTTCCAGAACAAGGATAAGGCAATGCAGATGCTGAAAGCAAAGCTGTATATGTTAAAGCAGCAGGAAAATGCAGAGAAGCTTTCTGACATTCGCGGCGATGTAAAGGAAATCGGATGGGGCAACCAGATCCGTTCCTATGTGCTGCAGCCTTATACGATGGTAAAGGATCTTCGTACCGGCGAGGAAACGGGAAATGTGGCCAATGTGCTGGACGGAGGACTGGATCCCTTCATCAGCGCTTATCTGCGGTGGCTGAGTCTGGGATGTCCGGATCGAAAGGCCAGTGCGGAGGACTAGGGCAGACAGCAGAGAATGCGGTAAAGGCAGACTATGAGGTCTGAAAAACGCGTGAAAGCGTGAAAAAGAGAGGAAAACAGGATGCAAACAGAAAAAATGCTTGCATCCTGTTATTTTTTGTGATAATATCTTCGAAGTAAATACAAATGTTTTTGCTGTACGAACATATGCGGTGTTACAGTATAAACAGGAAGTGAAGGACCGGGTATGGCAGAGGAAAAAAGTAAGTATTTTGTGGTGAAAAAGAAAGCGGTTCCGGAGGTGCTTCTGAAGGTAGTGGAAGCAAAAAAGCTGCTGGAGTCAGAGCGGGCTCTGACAGTACAGGACGCAACGGATCGTGTGGGAATCAGCCGCAGTTCTTTTTATAAGTATAAGGACGATATTTTCCCGTTTTATGATAATACCAAGGGAAAAACAGTAACCTTTGTGGTACAGATGGATGATGAACAGGGGCTTTTGTCGGATCTGCTTCATGTGGTGGCAGTGTACAAGGCCAATATCCTGACGATCCACCAGAGTATTCCGGTAAACGGAGTGGCAACCCTGACTCTTTCTGTGGAGGTAAAATCCAATACGGGAAATGTGTCGCGGATGGTAGAGGAAATTGAGGAACATCAGGGAATTCACTATGTGAAGATCCTGGCAAGGGAGTAAGAGGAGTTATAAATAAAGCATAAAGTGAGGGAATGGATATGGTACATGCAGCAGTAATGGGATATGGCACAATCGGTTCCGGCGTAGCCGAGATTCTGGACAGAAACAGTGTCCAGATTACAGAGGCAGCCGGAGAGGAGGTTGTTTTAAAATATGTGCTGGATTTGAGAGATTTTCCGGGAAGTCCTGTGGAGGATAAGATCGTTCACGATTTTTCTGTGATTGAGCAGGATGCGGAGGTTTCCGTGGTAGTAGAGACTATGGGCGGCTTAAATCCGGCCTATCCGTTTGTTAAGGCCTGCCTGATGGCGGGAAAGCATGTAATCACCTCTAATAAGGCTTTGGTAGCGGCTCATGGCACGGAGCTTCTGGCAATTGCCAGAGAGCATCAGGTGAATTTTCTGTTTGAAGCCAGTGTAGGCGGCGGAATTCCCATTATCCGTCCTCTCTATCGCTGCCTGAAGGGAGAGGTCATCGAGGAGATTACCGGTATTTTAAACGGAACCACCAACTATATTCTTACCAGAATGGATCGGGCGGGAGTTTCTTTTGAAGCTGCTTTAAAGGAAGCCCAGGATATGGGCTATGCGGAGCGCAATCCGGAGGCTGATGTTGAGGGGCATGATACCTGCCGCAAGATTGCGATTCTGACAGCAATGGCAACCGGCAGAGAGGTTTGTTACGAGGATATTTATACAGAGGGAATTACAAAAATTACTGATGTGGATTTCCGGTATGCAGAAAAGCTGGGAACCTCGGTTAAGCTGTTTGGTTCCAGCCGGATAGACGGGGATCAGGTACATGCCTGGGTTGCTCCTGTTATGATCGGACGGGATCATGTGCTTTATTCTGTAAGCGATGTGTTTAACGGAGTTATGGTAAAGGGCAACATGGTGGGCACGACGATGTTTTATGGAAGCGGAGCAGGAAAGCTTCCGACAGCCAGCGCTGTTGTTGCTGATATTATTGCTGCAGTCCGCCATAAGGACAGAAATGTTGCCATTGGCTGGAGCGGGGAGCGTCAGACCATTGCGCCTATGGATACTTTCAGTTATCGTTATTTTGTCCGTGTAGACGGAAACTGCGAGGAAAACCGGAACAAGGCAGAATCAGTCTTTGGAAAGGCGGAGTTTACGGTTCTTGACGATCTGGATGAGTTTGCATTTGTAACGGAGAAGATGACGGAGGCTGCTTTTAAAGAGAAAGCGGCGGAGCTTGATCAGGCATGCCGGGCTTCGGGAAAGAAGGGCATCCTTCAGATGATCCGTGCAGAACTGTAGAAGGAGAATGATATGAGCATAAAGTCTCTGCTTGTCAGTCTGTTTCATATGCCGTGTATCTTTCACCTGCTGACAGGACTCTATTGTCCCGGATGCGGAGGAACGAGAGCGGTGAAATATCTGCTGCAGGGTGATTGGAAAAACAGTCTGATTTATCATCCCTTTGTGCTTTATTGTGTAATTGCAGCGGCCCTGTGGGCCGCTGATGCCATTTATGGGAAAGTGTGTTCCGGGCGAAGAAGGCGCGCTTCGAAAAAGAGAGAGTCTCTGTTTTTGATCATAGGGACAGCAATTATCCTGATTAACTGGATTGTGAAAAATCTGCTGCTTGTATGCTGGGGAATCGATCTTCTGGCGGTTCCTCTTTAGAGAAGATGCCGGAAGAAGGCTGCTGTCCGGGACAGTTATTTCCGGCGAAAGCCAGGTGCTGTCCGGGAAAGCAGTTCCACAGGGGAAATCTGGTTTTCTCCGGTTTACTGGGCAGCAGGCGCCATGCTTTCCAGCATTTCCTGAGTTTGTCTGTAAATTTCTTTGATCAGGCCGGCATTGGCCGGATCCTCCATTACATTCATCGCCCACATATACTGAAAGAAAATAAAAAAGCTGAACAGGATACAGATACTGCCCAGAACAATACCCACAATGGCCTGAGGCTTTAAGGGCTGTTCTTTTTTGGAAAGCCAGGCCAGAATCAGGGCTGTGGAACCGCAGATCAGCTGTAAAGGCGGATTGCAGCAGGATAAAAAGCCCAGAATACCTGCAAGAATACTGAAAAAGGGCAGCCGGTCATAAATGGACCGCTCCTGAGATGGCTGTTGATTCATAAATCATCCTCCGGTGTATATAAAATGTCTGACAGCGGCGCTTTCTGCCGGATGGCAGGGCTTCGCAGAATCAGCGGACTAAAGAAGATAATACCATGAAATTCTGTGAGGGACAAGGAGGAACTTGCCGATAAGGACAATATGAATTATAATGGTAGCATGTCCTGACGGCTGCAGAGAGCCGGCAGAAAAAAACAGACAAGGATGGAGACAGAATGGACATTATTAAGGTTCTGCAGGAGGAACTGCAGATTGGATATAAACAGGCGGAGGCGGCAGTGGGCCTGATTGATGAGGGAAATACCATTCCTTTTATTGCCCGTTACCGGAAAGAGGCCACAGGCTCTCTGAATGATGAGGTACTGCGTAATCTGGATGAACGTCTGAAGTATCTGCGGAATCTGGAGGAGAAAAAGGAACAGGTGATTTCTTCAATCCGGGAGCAGGAAAAGCTGACTCCGGAGCTGGAAAAACAGATTCTGGAGGCTATGACCATGGTGGCGGTAGAGGATCTGTATCGTCCCTACCGGCCGAAACGGCGGACCAGAGCCATGATTGCAAAGGAGAAAGGACTGGAGCCGCTGGCCAATCTGATCTGGCTGCAGCAGATTAAGGAGCCGGCAGAAGAGCTGGCCCGGGCGTATGTTTCGGAGGAAAAACAGGTTCCCTCGGCAGAGGAGGCCGTTGCAGGGGCAAGGGATATTCTTGCAGAGCGGATTTCCGATCAGGCAGATTACCGCAGCTATATCCGGAAGATTACCATGGATCGGGGAATGATAGCCTCGTCTGCAAAGGATGGGGAAGCCCAGTCTGTATATGAGATGTATTACCAGTATGAGGAGCTGATCAAACGGTGTGCAGGACACCGGGTTCTGGCTTTAAACCGGGGAGAAAAGGAGAAGGTTCTGACGGTAAAAATCCAGGCGCCGGAGGAGGATATTATCCGGTATCTGGAAAAACAGGTGATTACCAGGAACAATCCCTTTACTGTTCCGATTCTGCAGGAGACGATCCGGGACAGCTATGACCGTCTTATCGGGCCGGCTATTGAGCGGGAGGTGCGCAGCGCACTGACAGAGAATGCAGAGGCGGGAGCCATTAAGGTTTTCGGAAAGAATCTGCAGCAGCTTCTGATGCAGCCGCCCATTGCCGGTCAGGTGGTGCTTGGATGGGATCCGGCATTCCGGACAGGATGCAAGCTGGCTGTGGTGGATCCTACGGGAAAGGTGCTGGATACGGCAGTGATTTATCCCACGGCTCCCCAAAATAAGGTGGAGGAGTCGAAGCGGGTTTTAAAGCAGATGATCAAAAAATACCATATTTCTCTGATTTCTGTAGGAAACGGAACGGCTTCCAGAGAATCGGAGAGGATTATTGTGGATTTGCTGAAGGAGATTCCGGAGCGTGTGCAGTACGTGATTGTCAATGAGGCAGGGGCATCTGTTTATTCGGCCAGCAAGCTGGCTACAGAGGAATTCCCGGAATTTGATGTGGGACAGAGAAGCGCGGCTTCTATTGCAAGACGTCTTCAGGATCCTCTGGCAGAGCTGGTAAAGATTGATCCCAAATCTATCGGAGTCGGCCAGTATCAGCACGATATGAACCAGAAGAATTTAAGCGAGGCTCTTCAGGGGGTAGTGGAAGACTGTGTGAACCGGGTCGGTGTGGATCTGAATACAGCTTCTGCCTCTCTCCTGGAATACATTGCAGGCATTACGAAAACCATTGCCAGAAATATTGTGGCCTACCGGGAGGAGAACGGAGCATTTACCGACAGAAAACAGCTGCTGAAGGTTGCCAAGCTGGGGCCGAAGGCATTTGAACAGTGCGCCGGTTTTATGAGAATTACAGGGGGAAAGAATCCCCTGGATACTACCTCGGTTCATCCGGAAAGCTACCATGCCGCCCAGGCTCTTCTTTCCAGGCTGGGATACCGTCCGGAGGATATTACAGGAGGCGGACTGCGTGACCTTGGCCGGAAGATTTCAGATTATAAAAAGCTGGCAGAGGAACTGGAGGTTGGTGAACTGACTCTGAGAGATATTGTGAAAGAATTTGAAAAGCCGGCAAGAGATCCCAGAGAGGAAATGCCAAGGCCTGTGCTCAGAACCGATGTGCTGGAGATGAAGGATCTGACGCCGGGGATGATTTTAAAGGGAACGGTCCGCAATGTTATTGATTTCGGAGCATTTGTGGATATTGGCGTTCACCAGGACGGACTGGTGCATATTTCCCAGATGACAGACCGGTACATTAAGCATCCCATGGAAGCGGTCAGCGTGGGCGATATTGTGGAGGTAAAGGTTCTCAGTGTGGACATGGCAAAGAAACGGATTGCTTTGACCATGAAGCTGTAACGGAAACGGAGGAAAATGATGGAAACTGGAACTGCAGATAAGATCAACGAAGAAAAAACAGAAATACCGGAAAAGAAAGAGGAAACCGGGAAAAAGAAACCGGGAGGAAAGCGCATGGAGTTTACTGTGCAGCTTTCCGCCAGAGAGCTGTGGATGTTTTCCCTTTACCATGCAAACGGGGGTTTGTTGGGGATTTTTAATCTTCTGTTCACGGCGGCGGCTCTGTTTCTTCTGATAACAAAATGGGGCAGTGTGACGACCATGTATCGTGTTCTGCTGATTGTATGTGTGCTGCTGTTTACTGTGTGGCAGCCGCTGCTTCTTTATAACAAAGCCAGAAAGCAGGCGAAAAGTCCGTCGGTAAAGAACCCCATGATTCTTTCTTTTGGTGAAGAAGGACTCTGGGTAAGCCAGAATGGACAGGAGGCAGGTTTTCTCTGGGATCAGATGGGACGAATGGATAAGGCCTGGGGACTGACTGTTCTCTATATGGATCGGGTTCATGCATATCTTCTCCCGAATCGTGTGTTAGGGGAAGATGCAGAAGCATTTTATGAAATGGTTCGCAAGCATTTGCCGAAAGAGCGGCGCAGGAGAATCTGATGTGACACTTCAGCCATGCAAGGATCCGGACAGGAAGATGCATGGCTGAAGGGATGCAATCGAGCAATTGGAGGAAAAAGAAAGAATGGAAGTTATAACCAACAGCCCGGAGGAAACACGCGCTCTGGGACTTAGCCTGGGCAGACAGGCATGCCCCGGTCAGGTTTACTGCCTGGATGGGGATCTGGGAACGGGGAAAACCGTTTTTACCCAGGGCTTTGCAGAAGGACTTGGGATTCAGGAGCCGGTAAACAGCCCTACATTTACGATTGTGCAGCAGTATGAAGAGGGACGGCTGCCTTTGTATCATTTTGATGTGTACCGGATTGGCGATATCAGCGAGATGGATGAGATTGGCTATGAGGACTGCTTTTACGGAGAGGGCGTCTGCCTGATTGAGTGGTCGCAGCTGATTCCGGAAATTCTGCCGGAGCATGTAATCCGAATCCGGATTGAGAAGGATTTGGAACAGGGCTTTGATTACAGGAAGATTACAGTGGAGGGACTGGAAAAATGAAAATACTGGCAATAGAAAGCTCTTCTCTGGTGGCGTCGGCAGCGGTCACAGAGGATGACGTAACAGTAGCAGAGTATACGGTGAATTTTAAAAAGACACATTCCCAGACGCTTCTGCCCATGATTGATCAGATTGCAGCCATGACTGAGCTGGACATGGATTCTGTGGATGCGATTGCTGTTTCGGGAGGACCGGGCTCCTTTACCGGACTGAGAATCGGATCGGCAACAGCCAAGGGATTGGGACTGGCTCTGAAAAAGCCTCTGATTCATGTTCCCACGCTGGATGCGATGGCCTGGAATCTTTACGGGGCCTCCGGGCTGATCTGTCCTGTTATGGATGCGCGGAGAAATCAGGTTTATACGGGAATCTACCGGTTTGAAAAGGAGTTTCAGATTGTTATGGAATCCAGTGCCATGGACATTCATGATCTGATTCAGAAGCTGAACGGGATGGGAGAACGGGTGATTTTCCTGGGAGACGGAATGCCGGTGTGCCGGAAGTTTCTGGAAGAAGAAATGACAGTGCCCTGGGACTCTGCGCCGGCCCAGTGCAGCCGCCAGCGGGCAGCCAGCGTAGCGGCTTTGGGAGCCCGCTATCTGGAAGAAGGAAAAGTGGAGAGCGCGGCAGAACACAGACCGGATTATTTGAAAAAGGCCCAGGCAGAGAGAGAGTTAGAGGAAGCAAAGCGTCAGGGCAAGGTAAAGGAGCTGGCAGCGGGACACAGTGTAGGAACCGGTGAGCCGGATACCGCATCGGAAAGCCGGAAGACCGGAAACGGAGCGGATACCGGGAAGGAAGGCCTGCCGGAGGAGGAAAAGCGATGATCCGCAAAATGGAATCCAGGGATTTGGAGCAGGTGGCAGAGCTGGAAAAGGTCTGTTTTTCAGAAGCCTGGTCCTGGAAGCTTCTGGAAGCGGGGATTCACAGTCCTTATGATGTTTATTACGTTTTTGAGCAGGATGAAAAAATTCTCGGCTACTGCAATCTCCGGGTTCTGGCCGGAGAGGGAGAGATTCAGCGGATTGCTGTTCTGCCTTCTTTCCGCCGCCTTGGCGTGGCAAGGAAACTGATGGATGCCATGGCAGATTTTGCAGCGGAAAACAAAGTTTCCGCTGTCAGTCTGGAGGTAAGAGAAAGCAACCGTCCGGCCAGAAATCTGTATGAATCCTACGGTTTTGCGGCAGAGGCAGTCCGGAAGGGGTATTACAGAAATCCTTCTGAGGATGCGGTCATCATGTGGAAGAGGAATCTGTGAGACGGTATATACAGGATTTACCACTTAAAACTTCAACTGTTTCCGATTATAATGTAGGGGTATCCGCCTTGGCGGATGCCTCTTTTTGTTTCACACCCATGAAACAAAAATGCTCTGCGGGGATTGCCACGGGGCGGAAGGGAAAGAGAAAACGGCTGATATAAGAAAGGTAAGGATAAGAATGAGAAAATACAAGAGTGATCAAACGCTGGATCGGGTAATTTGCAATGGCTGCGGCAGAAAACTGGTGGTGGAGGACGGGATTCTCAGGGAGGGGGCCTTTTCAGCAGAGTATTCCTGGGATTATTTTTCTGAAAAGGACGGAGAAATTCACCGCTGGGATCTTTGTGAGGAGTGTTATGACAGGATGACAGGACAGTTCCGGATCCGCCCGGATGTAGAGGAACTGGTTGAATTCATCTGATGGGTGTGTTATAGTTAGCTTACGCTTAAAAGAAGTGAGGAACACACATTTATGTTAGATATTTGTTTACTGGGAACCGGAGGAATGATGCCGCTTCCTTATCGCTGGCTTACGGCTATGATGGCCAGATGTGACGGAAGCAGCCTGCTGATTGACTGCGGAGAAGGAACCCAGGTTGCTTTAAAGGAAAAAGGATGGAGCCCGAAGCCCATTGATGTGATTTGTTTTACGCATTATCATGCGGATCACATCAGCGGCCTTCCGGGGCTTCTTTTAACCATGGGGAATGCGGAACGGACAGAGCCGTTGACTCTGGTCGGCCCTAAGGGCCTGGAGCGGGTGGTGACAGCGCTGAGAACCATTGCGCCGGAGCTTCCCTTTCCCCTGCGGTTTGTGGAGCTTCAGGAGAACCGGCAGCAGCTGAAACTGGGACCGTATGTGATTGATGCCTACCGGGTGAACCACAATGTGGCATGCTATGGATATGCTGTTTCTATTCCCCGGGCGGGAAAGTTTGATCTGGAGCGGGCAAAGGCACAGAACGTACCCATGAAGGCGTGGAGCCGTCTGCAGAAGGGGGAAACGGTGGAGATGGACGGAGCGGTCTACACACCGGATATGGTGCTTGGTCAGCCAAGAAAAGGGATCAAGCTTACCTATACCACAGATACCAGACCGA
>UQFC01000032.1 GCA_900540335.1 uncultured Clostridium sp.
ACCAGAACCAGAGAAGAAATCACGGACGGCACCGCCATCTGGGCCACTGCCGTTTTCACCGGCGCATAGCGAAATAATTCCTCTTTTTCATCCATATAAAAAACCTCCTGTTTTTATTTGTATGCCAGCAAACTATTTGGTGAAGAAACAGGTCTCTGAAGCAGGAAGCTTTCTACCCCTCCATTGAAGAGAGCATCTTCCTGCACAGCTCCTTAAACAGAACGGTCTCCTCCAGTGACAATCCTGCTGTCAGCTTTTCTTCCATTTCCTCGCGAAGCCGGCAGCAAAGCCCATGAAGCCAGAGCCCCCGGGGAAGCAGCTCCAGCTTTTTTAATCTTCCATCCTCCTCAGAAGGTTTCCGGCATATCAGCTGCTTTTCTTCCATCAGAAGAAGCATTTTTGAGGCCGTTGCCCGGTTAATCGAAAACTCCGCCTCCACATCCTTCTGATAAATTGCTCCGTTCCTGTTATCATACAGGAAATCACATACCCACAGATTCATCAGAGAATACTCCTGGATGTCCATCTTCTTATACAAAACAGGAAGGTACTTTTGAATGTGATTATCCAGTTTTTTCAGCAAAAAGTACACATCCATGTTTCCTGCAAATTTTCCGCTCATATCCCTTTCTCCTTTTGTTTGCCTGCAAACTATTATAGCAGAGAATCAGAAGGTGTCAAGAAGCTTTTCCCGTAATCCAGGCTGTGTTTTTTATCGTTTCACAGGACGTAATTTCCCATGGAACAAAAAAGGAACCTCCTGCTGTTTAAAGCAAAAGATTCCTGTATCATTTTAAGCTCTGTCTTTACATCAGCGGAGCAATCAGCCGCAGCATTTTTCCAGCCATTCTCCGTCCCAGCGGATAATTCCGGCAATCCTCCACCGTAATCTCCTGACTCTTTTTCAGAGTGTCCTGGAAATCCGCCTCAGCCTGTGCCACAGCCTGATTTCGGAACAGATAAGCCGCACACTCGAAATGAAGGTGGAGACTTCGGTAATCCAGATTGATTGAACCGACCACGGCCTTCGTATCATCACTGGTAAATACCTTTGCGTGAATAAATCCGGGGGTATACTCAAAAATCCGGACACCAGCCAGCAAAAGCTCCTCATAATAGGATCTTGCCAGTACATAGGCGTAAATTTTATCGGGAATATGAGGCATAATAATAATTACCTCAATTCCTCTCTTAGCCGCAAAGGTCAGCGCCGTAATCATATCGCTGTCAAGAATCAGATAAGGCGTCATAATATGTACATAGTATCGTGATTCATTCAGGATATCCATATACACATGCTGTCCCACGGTCTCCTCGTCCAGAGGGCTGTCTCCGTAAGGCATGATATAGCCCTTCCGATCCAGCTCCGGCGGAAACTGATATCCGGGATCCAGCTGATACTTTCCATAATCCTCCGGCTTCTGCTCGGTGATATTCCACATCTGGAGAAACATCATCAGGAAGCTGTTGACAGCATCTCCCTTCAGCATAATCGCCGTATCCTTCCAGTGACCGAATCTCTCCTTCTGATTGATATACTCATCTGCCAGATTGATTCCGCCGGTAAAGGCTGTATGTCCGTCAATCACAGTAATCTTTCTGTGATCCCGGTTATTCTGATAGGAGGAGAGCATGGGGCGGACCGGAGAAAACATCCGGCACCGGATTCCATATTTTTCCAGCTGTTTGGGATATCCGTAAGGAAGCAGCGTCAGGCTGCAGGTTCCGTCATACATAAAGCGAACCTCCACGCCCTGTGATGCTTTTTCTTTCAGAATCTCCAGGACACTGTCCCACATCTCGCCTTCTTCAACAATAAAGTACTCCATAAAAATGTACCGCTCTGCCTTCTTCAGCTCCTCTAAAAGCTTCGGGTACATATCATCACCCAGGGGGAAATATTCCGCATAGGTCTTGTCATAAATCGGAAAGCCCCCGTGATTTTTCATGTAAACCGCCAGCTGGGCATTGCCTCTGCTGGCCAGACGCAGGCGGTTCATCACATCCTCATCCTGCTTTAAATACGGTTCTGTCTCCTTCACCAGACTGCGAAGCCGCCGGTCAATGATCCGCACGCCTACCTGTGATTCTACAAACAGATAGAACAGCGCTCCGAATACCGGAAATACCAGAACCGGAATAATCCAGGCCATCTGATAAGACGGATTCTGTCTTTTATTGATGATATAAATAACAATAACTGTACTCAGCAGGGTAAATCCTCCATATACATAGAAGAAATGATCGCTGAGCCATTGAAACGCCCCCAACAGCACAATTATTTGAAGCAGCAGCGACAAAACGACAAAGGATGTCCGTCCGAATATAATCCGAAGCGGTTTTCCCAGAGTTTTCTTGTTCAGCTTTCCTCTGGTCTTATCTCCAGTACTCATGCTCTGTACCTCCTGAATTTTTTGTTTGGCCGCCTTTTCTCTCCGCTCTCCCCATTTACCTTCTCCGAAAGTGTATTATTATGCCAGAGCCTGCTCCAGATCTGCAATAATATCCTCTGCCGCCTCAATTCCCACACTGAAACGGATCAGAGACGGATCCACCCCTGCCTCTACCAGCTGCTCATCATTTAACTGTCTGTGAGTATGGCTGGCAGGATGAAGCACAGAGGTTCTGGCATCTGCCACATGAGTGACAATGGCTGCCAGCTTCAGCTTATCCATAAATTCTGCTGCTGCAGCTCTTCCTCCCTTTAATCCAAAGGAAATCACACCGCAGGTTCCGTTTGGCATATACTTCTGAGCCAGCTCGTAATAGCGATCCCCTTTCAGTCCCGGATATTTCACCCAGGCCACATCCTCTCTGCTCTGAAGATACTGAGCCACCTTCAGGGCATTTTCACAGTGACGGGGCATTCTTAAATGAAGGGTTTCCAGACCGATATTCAGCAGAAATGCATTCTGCGGAGACTGAATGGAACCCATATCACGCATCAGCTGCGCCGTTGCCTTGGTAATATATGCCCCCTTACCGAATTTCTTTGTATAAACCACGCCGTGATAAGATTCATCCGGAGTAGTCAGCCCCGGAAACTTATCTGCATGGGCTTCCCAGTCAAAGTTGCCGCTGTCTACAATACATCCGCCTACGCACATGGCATGACCGTCCATGTACTTGGTCGTAGAATGGGTGACAATATCTGCCCCCCACTCAAAGGGACGGCAGTTAATCGGAGTTGCAAAGGTATTGTCCACAATAAAGGGAACCCCGTGTCTGTGAGCCAGACCGGCAAATTTCTCCAGATCCAGCACAACCAGAGCCGGATTGGCAATTGATTCTCCAAACACTGCCTTTGTGTTGGGACGGAAGGCCTTTTCCAGTTCCTCCTCCGGTGCATCCGGATCAACCAGAGTACATTCAATCCCAAACCGCTTTAAAGTAACGGTAAACAGATTGGAGGTACCTCCGTATATGGTTGCCGCACTGACAATGTGATCTCCTGCGGAACAGATATTCAGAACAGCATACATATTGGCTGCCTGTCCGGAAGAGGTCAGCATCGCTGCCACACCGCCCTCTAAGGCGCAGATTTTCTCCGCCACTGCATCATTGGTGGGGTTTGCCAGACGGGTATAAAAATATCCGTTCTCCTCCAGATCAAACAGACGTCCCATCTGTTCACTGGTTTCATATTTGAACGTAGTACTCTGATAAATAGGAAGCACCCGCGGCTCTCCGTTTTTCGGCTGCCATCCGCCCTGAATGCAGATAGTGTCCCTAGACTGTTTTTTATCCATTGTCCTCTCCTCCTGTATCCTTCAAATATCTTTAAAAAAAGATTAAGCATAGTCTACCACATCCCGGTCAAATTCACAAGTTTTCCTTTTTACAAACAAAGGTGCAGTACCCACAGCCCTGCAAGAAAAACCAGATTCCATCCGGTAAATACGGCCAGATAACGGTTTTTCTTTTCCGGACAGAAGGAAACAGCCTGCTTGTAGGAAATCAGACTTGCCATAGATGCAATCAGAGTTCCCAGACCTCCCAGGTTGGTTCCTACAATCAGGCTCTCCCACTCTCCTGTAAAATTAGACAGAAGCAAAGCCGCCGGAACATTGCTGATTACCTGGCTCATTAAAATTGACGCCTGGGTTTCATGACCGGAGATCATAGAAACTGCAAAATCACGAAACGGAGCGTACCGGTTCATATTTCCAATGAAAAGAAAGAAAAACAGAAAGGTCAGCAAAAGTGAATAGTCCACCCTGCGAAACAGGCTCTTATCCCGGACGATCACCGCTCCTGTAATAATCAGAAAAAGAGCTGATGCCGGAATTCCCCCGCTCACTGTCTGCAGACAGATCAGAAACAGAAGGCTGTAGTATATGACAGAAGGAATTTCCGGCCTGTCTTCCTTCTTTCCGGTTTCTACAGTAATTTTTGTTCCACGGAAACCAAAAAAGCTGCAGAGAAACAGCCCCAGCGCCGCTGCCGCCGTGTAAGGAAGCATCAGTGTCACAAATTCTGAAAGGCTCATTCCTGACACACTGTAAAGATACAGATTCTGAGGATTTCCCATAGGAGTCATCATGCTCCCCAGGTTGGCGCCGATTGTCATCAGGGTAATCACAAAGCAGACCTGGTTTGTCATACCTGCCATTTCCAGAACAAGAAGCCCGAAGGGTACAAAGGTAATCAGCGCCACATCATTGGTGATTGCCATACTGCCAAAAAAGCATAAAAATACAAGAAGCAGCACAATTCCCCGCTCTGAGCGGATTTTTTTCAAAAGGCTCTGTCCCACATAACGAAATACTCCCAGACTTCCCAGTCCAGCCACCACAGTCATCAGACAAAACAGAATCAGAATCGTGTCTGTATTTCCGGAAAAATAAGACAGATATTCCTCATCCGGCTTTACCAGAAAGCAGGAGCCTGCCGCCAGAAGTGCAGAAACCACAAGAACGGTCTCCTTCCTGAGCCATGTCATAATGCGCATTTTCATTTTTCAATATCCTCTCTTTTTATTTTTTCGCCTTCTCCCCCACAGGCTCGGCCGCCTTTCTTGCCACTCCCAGGCCGATTTTATCCCTGCCGATCTGCTGAACCGTAATCACCTCCCCTTCCCTGGGAGGAACGTCCATGGAAATCAGCCGGTTATCATGAAAATAGGTATCCACCGGTTTCCCGTCTACACAAATTCTCGACCACTCATTAAAGCCCTCTCCGGATACAATGATCTGATTTCCCGATCGCACCGCGGATTTCTGGATAATCGGCCTGGTTCCGTATTCCATTTTCGTCTCCTCATAAGGAGATTTTCCTCCATACACATTCTGCTTTCCATAGAGAATATCATACTCCAGGATTTTCATATCCTCCAGACATGCCTGGGTTTTGGAATCTCCCCGTTCCAGGTGGCGCTGATGAAAACGAATCATGGTTCCCTCGTGAATGTTGATCAGATTCAGCACATGGGAGGTAAGCTGGTAGGATTCAATATCCCGCTTTTCCCTTGGAAGATCCAGATTGTTCCAGATAACATAGGGAGTCTGGAACAGGGAACGGTTTTTCATTTCCTTTTCCGACCATTCAAAGCCGGGAAGATGATCTCCGTACAGCACCAGAACAGACGGCTCTTTCCGCTGATTCAGCATGGTAATCAGCTGGCTGATAAACAGATCCATCTCTCCAATCTGTTCGCAGTAATAGGAAAAGGACGGGTATTTTCCATGTCCCTGAACAGAAATCGTATAGATAAAGTCCTGTCCTACAGAGGAGTCGAGAGCCTTCTCAATCTCCTCTGTCAGTATCTGATCCCTGCACCACCCTGTAGGATTTTTTTCAACATGATACATATATTCAATCGGAGTAAAGGTATCAAAGCCCAGACGGGGAAATACTTTATACCGATCGTAGAAGGTTGCCTCATTGTTGTGAATGGCATGGGTCCGATATCCCAGATCCTTCAGATTGAATGCAATGCTTTCACAGGTCTTTTTCTGCAGAACCGTTTTATAGGGATATTCACCAGGTCCGAAAAAGTCCAGATTCATCCCTGTAATACACTCAAACTCCGTATTGGCCGTTCCCGCTCCCACCGAGGGAACGTTCAGATATCCGGAAGGAAAATGCTTTGTCAGAAAACGAAACAGAGGAATGGGATCCTGCTTTACCGGATTGTTTTCCCAGAGAGTCGGATCAAAAAAGGATTCCAGCTGTACCATAATAATGTTGGGCGTCGTGTATTCTTCAATCGAATATGTATTTTCCGGAACCAGCTCCTTCTCCTTCAAACGTTCCAGCTCCTTCTGTCCGTATTCATCCGGCCTGGAAATTCCTGTATTAAAGGCAGAGTTTCCAAAACAGTAGGCAAATCCGTAATCCTGGAAGGCCTGACCGATATTGCCAAAATGCATGGCAACCACCTGGGTAAAAACTGCAAGATTTAATCCCGCCCAGATTACCGTAGAGGCAACTGCCGCCACACAGACAGATTCTGTCAGATTGATGGGAGCGAAATCCACCGGCGCCTTTTTCCAGAGCAGAACACAGGCAAGAACCGCAGCCCCCAGGGCGCATGCCCCCAGAACAATCTGAGGCCAGGACAAATAAGTTGTAAGAAGCGCCGCCCCGTATTTGAGCAGCCGCAGATCCGCAGCAGTAAAGGGGGTAGTCCGAAACATCAGAAGAACGCCGTTAACAATCCCCATGCCCAGTTCCACCAGAACCACCAGCACAATGTAAAAGATTTTTCTTTTTATAAAAAACACAAGAAGAAAGGGAATCAGTGTCAGAAGTACGTTTAACAGAAATACCAGCGGGCTGCCGAAAATATATCCGCCCAGACCAGACAGGGATTTTCTGGAAAACAATTCTACAGCCGCATTGACCGCCATAGAAAGAAAAAACAGCTTTCCCAACAATATCCACAGTCGCTTCATTCCTTCTTACCTCACTTTTTATCCGACATTTTAAATCAGGCTTTAGTCTAACATATTTTCCTGCAAAACAACATAGTCTTTTTACACAAAACAAAGAGAGGCCATCTGCGGTTTTTCCGATAATAATTGAAATTTTTCAGAGAATCGCATATAATGGGGTTTGACTGCCTGCTGAAGCCGGCAGCAAAAGTATTTGTAAAGGAGATTATTATGACAGATTCACTGGTACAGGGACTTACCGCGGCTTTAGGCGGCAAAGTGTCCGGAGAGTTCATTATTTTTATCATTTCCATGATTCCCATTCTGGAACTGCGCGGCGGTTTACTTGCTGCCTCACCTGCTCTTCTGAATGTGCCGATTTTAAGAGCAATTCCCATCTGCATCATCGGAAACCTGCTCCCCATTCCCTTTATCCTGCTTTTGATTGAAAAGGTACTGGATTTAATGGAAAACATCCCCGGCCTCTGTAAAATCGCCCGCTGGGTTCGCCAGAAGGCTGACAAAAATAAAGGACAGATTGAAAAATTCGGTTTCTGGGGTCTGGCATTGTTTGTAGGAATTCCGCTTCCCGGAACAGGTGCATGGACCGGTTCCCTGGTTGCCGCTCTGCTCCATATGAAATTTGGCAAGGCTATCGCTGCTATTCTTGTTGGAATCGCAATGGCAACTATTATTATGTCCCTGCTTTCCTATGGGCTTTTAGGAGTCCTTTTCGGATAACCGCGTTTCACAGCATCGTATGATCTTTCCGTCATACGGTGCTTTTTTTGCCCCGGCACAGAAAAATCCCCTGCCTTCCATTCAATGAAGACAGGGGATTTTATTATCTATTCATGCTCGAAACAATCAGATTATTCGTTTCCGTACAGGGTAACCAGCTTGGTCAGATACTCGTATCTTTCCTTAGCCTCAGCCTCATTCTTAGCAAACAGTTTTGCTGCTCTCTCCGGATTCTTCATAGCCAGAGATGCGTAACGAACCTCGCCCTTCAGGAAGTCCTGATATCCTTCCATGTTCGGAGCCTTGCTGTCCAGAGTGAACTTCTTCTCTGCAGCCGGGTTGAAGCGGAAGTTGTTCCAGTAACCGGTCTCAACAGCCAGCTTCTCCTCAGTCTGAGCCTTGCTCATGCCCTTCTTGATACCATGGTTGATACACGGAGCGTAAGCCAGAATCAGGGACGGACCCGGATAAGCCTCAGCCTCTGCGATTGCCTTAACGGTCTGAGCATAGTCAGCACCCATGGAAATCTGAGCTACATATACATAGCCGTAGGACATTGCAATGCTTGCAAGGTCTTTCTTCTTGGTCTCTTTACCGCCAGCTGCGAACTGAGCAACTGCACCGGTCTTTGTGGACTTGGAAGACTGACCGCCGGTGTTGGAGTAAACCTCGGTATCGAATACCATGATGTTGATATCCTTGCCGGATGCCAGAACGTGGTCTACGCCGCCGAAGCCGATATCGTAAGCCCATCCGTCACCACCGAAGATCCACTGGGACTTCTTAGCCAGGAATGCCTTGTTAGCAACAATGTACTTGCAGGTCGGGCAGTCAATGCCTTCCAGAGCTGCAACCAGCTTGTCAGTAGCAACGCCGTTTAATGCGCCGCTTCCGAAGGTATCCAGCCACTCTGCACATGCAGCCTTAACTTCCTCAGAAGCCTCTTCGCTTGCAGCAACGTTTTCTACCTTCTCCTTTAACTCATCGCGGATTGCGTTCTGAGCCAGCAGCATACCATAACCGAACTCAGCGTTATCCTCGAACAGGGAGTTATCCCATGCAGGACCCTGACCCTTAGCGTTTACAGTGTAAGGAGTGGACGGTGAGGAGTTACCCCAGATAGAGGAACATCCGGTTGCGTTTGCAATGTACATTCTGTCACCAAACAGCTGGGTGATCAGCTTAGCGTACGGAGTCTCGCCACAGCCTGCGCATGCGCCGGAGAACTCAAGCAGCGGTTTCTTGAACTGGCTGCCCTTAACGGTGTTGGCTTTGAATTTAGCAACAACGTCTTCCTTCTCGGAAACAGTGGTACCGAAATCGAATACCGGCTGCTCGTCCATATGGTCAGCCAGCTTGTCCATGGTCAGAGCCTTCTCGCCCTTCTTACCAGGACATACGTTTGCACAGGAACCACATCCGGTACAGTCAAGTGCGGAGATGGTGATAGCAAACTTGTAGCCAGGCATACCGGTCATATCCAGCATCTTCATGCCAGCCGGTGCATTTGCAGCTTCCTCAGCGGTCATAGCAACCGGACGGATTACTGCGTGCGGGCAGACATAAGAACAGAAGTTACACTGGATACAGTTATCAACGTTCCATACAGGAACCTTAACAGCGATACCACGCTTCTCGTATGCAGAAGAACCGGATGGTGTAGAACCATCAACGTAATCCTTGAATGCAGATACAGGCAGGGAGTTACCTTCCTGAGCGCTTACCTTGGTCTGGATGTTGTTTACGAAGTCAACAACGTCTTTTCTGCCATCGGTTACTACCTTGTAGTCAAGACCTTCGTCTTCGCAGTTCTTCCAGCTCTCCGGAACATCTACCTTAACAACGCCGGTAGCACCAGCATCGATAGCTGCCCAGTTCTTCTTAACAACGTCCTCACCCTTACGACCGTAGGTCTTCTGAGCTGCGTCCTTCATCAGCTGAATTGCCTTCTCCTCCGGGATAATGCCGGTCAGCTTGAAGAATGCGGACTGAAGGATGGTATTGATACGGGTCGGGCCCATGCCGGTCTCGATACCGATCTTAACACCGTCAATGGTGTAGAGGTTGATGTTGTGATCAGCGATGAACTTCTTCATCTGACCCGGCAGATGCTGCTCTAACTCTTCAGCGCTCCACGGGCAGTTTAACAGGAAGGTACCGCCGTCAACCAGCTCCTGAACCATGTTGTACTTACGTACGTATGCCGGGTTGTGGCATGCTACGAAGTTTGCCTGACGAATCAGGTATGTGGATTTGATCGGTTTCTTACCGAAACGAAGGTGAGACATTGTAACACCGCCGGACTTCTTGGAGTCATAATCAAAGTATGCCTGAGCATACATATCTGTATTATCACCAATGATCTTGATGGAGTTCTTGTTAGCACCTACGGTACCGTCAGCACCCAGACCCCAGAACTTACAGTTGGTAGTTCCTTCCGGAGTGGTAACGATGGGAGCACCGGTTTCCAGAGACAGATTGGTTACATCATCAACGATACCGATGGTGAATTTCTTCTTCTCGGTGTTGTTGTATACAGCAACGATCTGTGCCGGAGTGGTATCCTTGGAACCAAGACCATAACGGCCTGCGTAAATCTCAACAGCGTCAAACTTGCTTCCCTTTAATGCAGCAACTACATCCAGGTACAGCGGATCGCCCAGAGCGCCCGGCTCTTTGGTTCTATCAAGAACGGTGATCTTCTTAACGGTATCCGGAATAGCATCGATCAGAGCCTGTGCGCAGAATGGTCTGTACAGACGAACCTTAACAACACCAACCTTTGCGCCGGTGGTCTTTGCCATGTAATCGATGGTCTCTTCGATGGTATCATTTACAGAACCCATAGCTACGATAACCTGCTCGGCATCCTCTGCGCCGTAGTAGTTAAACAGCTTGTAGTCGGTTCCCAGTTTTGCATTTACTTTGTCCATGTAATCCTGAACTACTGCCGGAAGAGCATCGTAGTAGGGGTTACATGCCTCTCTTGCCTGGAAGAAGATATCCGGGTTCTGAGCAGAACCTCTCTGGCACGGATGATTCGGGTTCAGAGCGTGGTTACGGAACTCGGCAATTGCATCCCAGTCAGCCATCTCAGCCAGATCATCGTAATCCCAGGTCTCAATCTTCTGAATCTCGTGGGAGGTACGGAAACCGTCGAAGAAGTTGATGAACGGAACTTTGCCCTTGATTGCAGCCAGATGTGCAACCGGAGTCAGATCCATAACTTCCTGAACGCTGGATTCACACAGCATAGCGCATCCGGTCTGACGGCATGCGTATACGTCGGAGTGATCGCCAAAAATGGAAAGTGCATGGCTTGCCAGAGCACGAGCGGATACGTTGATAACGCCCGGAAGCTGCTCACCTGCAATTTTGTACAGGTTCGGGATCATCAGTAACAGACCCTGGGAAGCGGTATAGGTTGTGGTCAGAGCGCCTGCTGCCAGAGCACCGTGAACTGCACCTGCTGCACCAGCCTCGGACTGCATCTCTGTAATCTGAACGGTACGGCCAAAAATATTCTTTCTGCCTTCTGTTGCCCACTCATCTGTATGCTCAGGCATTACAGAAGAAGGGGTGATGGGGTACATAGCTGCTACTTCAGTAAACGCATATGATGCATGAGCGGCAGCCTGATTACCATCCATGGTTTTCATTTTTCTTGCCATTTGATTTTCCTCCTACAAATGTGAATGTGCCTGTCCCCGAAAAGAATTTCCGGAAACAGCGTCTGTCCGGAAAAATGAGCCGGACTTTAAGTCCCTCAAAAAGTGAGAGACCGACCTGTTAACATTATAGCAACTTTTTATCATTTTGCAAACCGGAAAACAACAAAATAACGTATTATTTTGCATACAATCTCCATCTTTATGAAAAAGCTTACAAAAGCAGGGAGCAGACAGCAATTTCCCGTAACATGAAAAAGGGGCCGGGAAAAACATCTGCCTGTTTTTCCCGGCCCTGCTGCCATTATCTGTCGTGCAATATTTTACGCTCCCGGATTTGGGGCAATCAGCTGCGCGCCCTCTCCGCCCGGTGCGCCTGATCCATCCCCGCTGCCCGGTGCACTTCCCGGACCGTTTGAACCGCCCGGTACTGCCCCCGGTGTCGGAGAAACCTGCGGGCTGCTTCCTCCCGGTACAGAGGAACCGCCGTTTCCTCCCGGAGCTTCTCCGGAAGAAGCGCTTGTTTCCGTACCCGGCGCGCTCCCCGGGCCGTCGTTTCCATCCGGAGATACAACGCCGGAGGAGCTTCCCTCCTGCGGGCCGCCTGCTGACGGATTGGAAGGATCGGTAATACTCTCAATCAGCTGGCCGTCACTGGAGGACTCTGTCGGAGCCATGGTTCCGGAGGTATTCCGCAGAATCACTGGAGCATGTCCCTTATAGGTAACGGTGTGATCCACCTCCTGGCTGACCACTTCTCCGTTCTTTGTAATCACAAGTCTGGTTTCCCACTGACTTCCCTTGCTGCCGGAGCTCTTCACCTTCTCAGCCCCCGGCTCTACCGTTCCATCCTCCTCATAAACAGGAGCCGGCGGATCAATATCCTTCAGCTTTGTAGATTTTAAGGAATACTTTACGCCCTCTTCCAGTACGGGAATTCCGTATATGGAAATAGTCACCTCCTGGTTTGCATAGCTGGCACGAATGCCCACTGCAGAAGAGGAATTGTTGACAAAGGCGTAATCCGGGCCGCCCCAGCTGACGGTAGCGTCTGTTCCCGGCGTTACATAAGACGGCTCAAAAGTATGGGAACGGCGGCTTGTGGTTTTCAGACCTGCCTTGACAACCGCATTATATAAGGTAGAAGAGGTCTGGCATACGCCGCCTCCAATCTCCTGTACCACCTCGCCATTGTTGTATGCGGCTGCACCCTGATATCCCTTGGCCTCTGTTCTCTGGCCAACCCGGTCATTGAAGGAGAATTCCTCTCCGGGCTGAAGAACGATGCCGTTGATCGCCTGACAGGAAAGCTTAATGTTATTGTTTCGCTTACTGTTGGACGTTGTCTTTGTTGTAAAGCTTCCAATGGTCTTATATTTTTCCCGGGCTGCCGCCTCGGAAATCTCCGGTTCTACGGGATTCACCACAGCGGTCAGAGCTGCGCCGAAATCTTTCCGGTTCAGGGCATCCAGAATATCTGCTGCCAGCTTTTCCTGATCTACCGCATGGCCTGCCTCCTCTCCGGAAAATACAAACTTTCCGGAGGAAGCGTCATAACTGGAAATAGCGCCGTTTTTCGCTTTTTTATCCCACTGGGCAGCTGCCTTTGCCGCCTCGGCCTTTGCCGCTTCTTCCAGGCCGCTGGTATCCAGTGTATAAGACTCCTTCGGAGTTCCGGAATAAATTTCCGCCAGAAGAACTGATACCTTATCCTCCATCAAATCCGCAACCTCATAGGTCTGATCCTGCCAGGTCACCTTCATCGACCAGCCAAACTTGTCCAGAATCGCACTCCGCGCCTCATCCATGGTCATGCCGGTAATGTCAATGCCTTCCACGTATACCGTCTTCTCCGGCTCTGTCGTCAGCTCTACCACGCTTTCTGTCTCTGTCTCCTTCGGCTGCTTTGCTCCGTCCATTCCCTTCATCAGAAAAACGATGCATCCGATTGCCAGAATCAGAACCACGCCTCCTACGGCTATCTTCATATATCCGGAATCAGAACCTCTGTTTCTCCGGTTATTCCTGTTTCCCTGACTGCCTCTCGCCGAAGAGGGTCTGGAAGAAGCGCTTCTGCCCGAGCTGCTTCTCGTACTGCGGGAAGCTCCGTAGCTTCCTCTTTCCTCTCTGTACTGTCCCGTCTTTCTGCCGCCTGCAGAGGAGCTGCGGCTGCGGGAATTTCCTCTCGCCCTGGAACGTCCTGCTCCACGGCTGTTTTCATGTTCATTCAGATTCATATTCTCACCTGTAAATTTAGTCTGTTAAACAGATTTTTCGTAATTATACACTTACTCAGTATAGCATAGATTTCAGAAAAAGAACTAGCAAAAATCTTTAAAATTATCTATCTTTTTCTGTCAATTTTGGATAGATTTTCTGTCAGTCCTTTTTTTCTGCCTGTCTGGCCCTCAGTCTATTGTGAACGGTCTCCCGCAAAAGAGCATACAAAACAGAGGTCAGCGGTATAAAAATCAGCATTCCCAGAACCCCCATCATACTGCCGCCCAGAGTCACAGCTACCAGAACCCAGATGGACGGAAGGCCTACTGATCCGCCTACCACATGAGGATAAATCAGATTTCCCTCAATCTGCTGGAGAACCTGGAATACCACAATAAAAACAAGCGCCTGTACCGGACTGACCAGAAGGATCAGGAAGGCCCCCACCGCACAGCCTACAAAAGCGCCGAAAATAGGAATCAGCGCCGTAAAGGCAATCAGAACTCCGATCAGCAGCGCATAAGGCATCTGAAGCAGTGTCAGCGTCACAAAAAACATGGAGCCCAGAATCATAGCCTCCAGACACTGTCCTGTAAGAAAGCTGGAAAATGTCTTTTCTACCAGCTTTGCCACGCGGATCGTCTCCGCAGCCCCTTTTTCCGGAAGAAATGCCTGTAAAAACCGTCCTGCCTGACGGGCCAGATTTTCCTTCTGGAGAAGAATATACAGGGCAAACACAAATCCGATACAGAAGGTCGCCACTCCATTGACAATCCCTACTGCTGCCGAAACGGTGGTAGACAGCACCGTTCCTGCTCCATGTCCCAGGAAAAACACGATCTGCTCCAGCGTGCTTTTCCAGTCAATCTCAATGCTGCTGATATAAGTCTCTATCTCCGGATAATCTGCAAAAATTCCCTCCAGAGCCTGCTGCACATTGGCAAAAAACTGGGGAATGCTCCTCTCCAGCGTCATAATAGTGCGAAACAGCTCCGGAACCACAAGTACCATCACAACAGTCAAAGCGCCGACCACTCCGGCAATGGCAAGGATCAGGCAGACCGGCCGCCTGTACCGGCTTTCTTTTCTGCTCAGACGGCTCCACAGGCGGTTTTCCAGAAAACGCATGGGCACGTTCAGAGCAAACGCAATGGCTCCTCCCAGAAGAAAAGGTGCCAGCATTTTAAGCAATGCCCCTGCTGCAGCAAGCAGCTTCTGGTAATTGACGCCAACCACAACAACTGCCACGGTAAATACAATCAGCCCCCGGAGACGGCGGACTGTTTCTTCATTAAAATTCATACGATTCCCCACAACCCTTCCCTTTTTCACATTTACCTCCTATTATACACAACAAACTCCTGTCTGCAACGTAAAACTTTCTAAATTATTTCTAAACAAGGAAACAGTGACAGGCCGCCTGACATATAATTTCAGTGTAAATAAGTTTTGGAGGCTTTGATATGAGTGATTTAGCGGCAACAAACTGTGGATGTGATTGTAACTGCAGCTGCAATACAGGAGGAAACGGATGCAATCTTATCTGGCTGATTCTGATTCTCTGCTGCTGCGGAGGCGGTAATTTCGGAAACGGCGGAGGATGCGGATGCGGAGGATGTGAACATAGCGGATGTGACTGGATCTGGATTATTCTTCTTCTGTGCTGCTGCGGAGGCAATTCCTTCTGCTGATAAAATACAGCTGAAACGGTTTATTCCGGAAACCGGCTTCGCCCCCTGGATTCAGGGGGCGTTTTTCTGCCGGCAGCCGTTTTATGTTGTCTTCTTTTCTCTGTCGTCCTCCTGTCTGCGGGAAATCGTTCTTTCTTCTTTCCCTTCCGTTCTCTGGCATGACTCACAGTCTTCATCAATTTCGTAAACGGCATTTCCATCTATAACAAGTCTTATTGACATAACATCAGCCTCCTGTACCATTATGAATTCCTTGAAAAATGCATATATTGTTTCAAAACAAAGAAGGATCTTTTCATGAACGATGACGCGGAAAAAGACATACACCTGACTGAATTTGATTATCTGACAGCAGATCCGAAGCTGCAGATGATTAAGGCCGCCCTTCCCTATATGCCGGTTCCTCAGCAGAAAATCATTTGTCTTCTTGTTAAAATGCAGGAGCTGAACCATGCCAGAGCCATATTTTCGGAGGAAGGAGTCTCCGCCATGGGACTTTCCCGCACTCCCTCTGCCAGATACTCCCCTATGGAAATGCTGCAGGCCATGAAGCCCTATGCCGGCCCCAGGGAAAAGGACATGATTGAAATGATTGAAAACCTGCAGGTTATGCTTCAGGCCATGCAGATGCAGTAAAAAGGAGGTTATTATGATTGATATGGAACACTGGCAGGAGGATCCGCGGCTGAAGCAGATGGATCCGAAAAAGCTGCAGTACATAACCGATTTTGCAGGACGGCTTACATCCATGTCCAAAAATCAGCTGATTCCTGCGCTTCTCCAGCTTCAGGCCGATGCGGCCAGAAACCACATCCGCTTTTCCGACCCGGAAACAGAGCTTCTGGTTTCTATCCTGAGCGCAGACATGGATCCTGCGGAAAAAAAGAAGCTGGAAACCCTGCGATTTTTTGCAAAAAAACTGGCTGCCAGGTCCTCCTGACAGCCGGTTTGATTTTCTGTTTTCTATTTTATCATTCTGCTTTGCCGGAAAGAAGCCCACTTGCAGGTTCTATCTCCCGGAAGCTGCTCCGCCTGGAGCGGGCCGCTTCTGTGGCAAACCTCTATTCCATCTGCGCATCCGGAATCTGAGGCAGAATCACAATTCTGGCATTTTCTCCCAGCTGCTGTACCAGAAGCTTTACATATTCTTCCGGAATGGCAATGCACCCTTCTGTCCAGGTTTTCCAGGTATGAAGCCCGTGAAGAAAAATAGCAGAGCCCTTTCCCGGAATTCTCTCCTCCGTATTATAATTCAGAGCCAGACTGTACCGGTACTGAGGCATCACTCCGATCAGATGCTCTGCAGAGTTCCAGTCCTTCTGCACCTGACTGGTATTTACCATCTGATTATAGTATCTGCTGTTTCCGTCATCTACCCAGTAATCCCCCTCATCCAGCTGCTTATAGGGAAGCCGGCTTCCCGGATTTTCCAGACTGCCGAAGGCCCGGGTAAAGGAATAGGTTCCCAAAGGCGTCCTCCGATCGCCCTCCTTCTTATCCGCGGACATTCCGTCATGGCCGCAGTAGCCCTCTGTGCAAAATTCTTCTTTCCAGAAGGTTTCTGATGAAACCGTCTCCGGTCCCTCCCCCTTCTTCTCCCGCACATAATAGCCCACCTTTACCTGAGAGCTGTCCATTCCGGTTCCTGTCACAACCACAAGCTGATCCACTGCGGGATCTCTGGCAGCATCCAGCTGCTCCACCACAATGCCCAGTCCGTTTTCCACCATCTGCGGCTCCTCCTTCTGCCCGGGACTTAAAAGCAGGCCTTCACCTCCGCTTCCTTCTGTCTGTCCGGCCTGCCCCGCCGCCACGACAGGAGAAGCAGCCCAGGACTGCAGCCGAAGGCCGGTCTGCGAGATGCATCCCAGTCCGACAGCACCCATGACAAACAATGCTGCTCCGAAAACCTTCTGTCTCCAAGATTTCTTTTTCATCCTGTAATCCGCCTTTCTAAAAATGACGCAGATATGAATTTCCTATCTGCGCCATTTTCTGTTTCCAGGGTTTACTTGCAAACAATATTAATAATTTTTCCAGGAACATAAATCTCTTTTACAATCGTTCCTGTAATCTTATCTGCCACAGCTGCCTTTCCTGCTGCAATGGCATCTTCCTTGGATACGTCTGCGGGAAGAGAAACCACGCCTCTTGCCTTTCCGTTTACCTGAACGCCAATCTCGATCTCATCATCCTTCATGGCTTCCTCATCACACTCCGGCCACTGGGCATGGAACACGCTGTCAGTACCGCCGCCAAGCTGCTCCCACAGCTCCTCACCGATATGAGGTGCAAAAGGTGCCAGAAGAACAACAAAAGTCTTCAGAGTTTCTTTATCAATGCCGCCGGTCTTCTTTGCCAGATCGATCAGCTTGTTATTGTACTCCATAAATCCGGAAATTACCGTATTCAGGTTAAACTGGTTGAATCTCTGCTCAATATCAAATACCAGTTTATGACGCAGGCGAACCATTTCTCTTGTTTCTGCGATATCCTTGTCCTTGCTGTCCTGAACCAGATTCCAGAAACGGCTGAGAAAACGGGCAACGCCCTCAATACCTCTCTCATCCCACTCTGCATCCAGCTCCGGCGGTCCTACAAACAGCTCATACATTCTCAGAGCGTCGCAGCCGTAATCACGAACCAGAGCATCCGGAGAAACAACATTGCCCTTGGACTTACTCATCTTGATGCCGTTCTTGCCGGTAATCATACCCTGGTTAAACAGCTTTTTAAAGGGCTCGTCAAAATCAATCACGCCAATGTCATGAAGGAACTTGGTGTAGAAACGGGAATACAGCAGGTGAAGTACTGCATGCTCTACGCCGCCGATATACATGTCAACCGGCAGATACTTGTCTGCTCTCTCTCTGGAAACCAGTTCCTTATCGTTGTGGCTGTCTACATACCGCAGGAAATACCAGGAGGAACCAGCCCACTGAGGCATAGTATTGGTCTCACGCTTTGCCGGACCGCCGCACTGAGGACAGGTGCAGTTTACCCACTCATCAATCGCTGCCAGCGGAGATTCGCCGGTACCGGTAGGCTGATAGCTCTCTACCTCCGGAAGACGTAAGGGCAGCTCCTCCTCCGGAACTGCAACGTTTCCGCACTTGGGACAATGTACAATCGGAATCGGCTCGCCCCAGTAACGCTGTCTGGAGAATACCCAGTCACGAAGCTTGAAATTAACAGTCTTTTTACCAAGACCTCTTGCCTCGATCATGGCAGGAGCTTCTTTTTTCAGAACTGCAGACTCCATACCATTCCATTCTCCGGAGTTGATCATTACGCCGCTTGCCTCGGTATAGGCTTCCGTCATATTTTCAATTTCCTTGCCGTCTTTGGAAATAACCTGAATGATCGGAATGTTGAATTTCTTTGCAAATTCAAAGTCACGGTCATCATGAGCCGGTACGCACATGATTGCGCCGGTACCATAATCAGCCAGTACATAGTCGGACAGCCAGATCGGTGTCTTTGCTCCATTTAAGGGGTTGATGGCATAGCTTCCGGTAAATACGCCTGTTTTTTCCTTGTCCTGCATACGATCTACGTTGGAACGCATGGAAGCATCGAAAATATATTTCTCCACAGCCTCTCTTGTCTCGTCCGTAGCCAGCTCCTTTGCCAGACGGTGCTCCGGCGCCAGAACCATAAAGGTTGCTCCGTAAAGAGTATCCGGTCTGGTGGTATAAACGGTAATCTTCTCATCCATTCCGTCTACCTGGAAATCAACCTCTGCTCCATAGGATTTTCCAATCCACTCAGACTGCATCTTCTTTACCTTTTCCGGCCAGTCAAGCTTGTCCAGATCATTTAACAGGCGGTCTGCATAAGCCGTAATCTTTAACATCCACTGACGCAGGTTTTTCTTGGTAACAGGAGATCCGCAGCGCTCGCAGCAGCCATTGACAACCTCCTCGTTTGCCAGACCTGTCTTACAGGAAGGACACCAGTTAATGGGGAATTCCTTCTCATAAGCAAGACCTGCCTTAAACATTTTTACAAAAATCCACTGGGTCCATTTATAGAAATCCGGATCGGTTGTGTTAACCTCCATATCCCAGTCATAAATTGCCGCAATCTCATTGATCTGGCGTTTAATATTTTTTACATTCTCCGCAGTTGATTTTGCCGGATGAACGCCCATCTTAATTGCATAGTTCTCTGCCGGAAGTCCAAATGCGTCCCATCCCATGGGATGAATCACATAATGGCCCTTTAACATCTGGTAACGGCTCCACACATCAGAAATTACATAGCCTCTCCAGTGTCCTACATGAAGTCCGCTGCCGGATGGATAGGGGAACATATCCAGACAGTAATATTTCGGTTTTTTTCCGTCATTCACATTAATGGGATGTTTCTCCCAGTTTTCACGCCATTTTTTCTCAATGGCGCTGTGGTTATAGCTTGCCATAATCTTTCCTCCTGAATCATGATGGAATAATAAGGTACAATTTCTGTTTATAGAATTTAGAATCCCCGCGGAGCGTTTTTATGTCATAGGGCGTAATTTCCTATGACATAAAAAAACCTGCGTCTCCAGGCTTTCAGCCTCAGAGACGCAGGCACTTAATCTCTTCCATGCTCTGCGCGGTACCACTCTGCTTCATGCTTGTACATGCACCTTATGGATCTGCCGCAGACAATTCTCATCAGCAGGTATTCCTGTCTGACAATCTGCCGCAAATCGCTTCTCCTGTAACGGTGAGAATCCGTCCGCTCCTACCAGGATCTCTCCCTTCGGATGGCTGCTCCAGGACCAGTTCAGCTGTCTTTTTGTCTCCGCCTTTCACCAGCCGGCGGTTCTCTGGGCACATCTGTACAGCCTACTTGCTTCCCTTCCCTGCATTTTTGCTGATTCTAAATTTATCACAATCCAGTGCATGTGTCAAGAGATAACAGGATTCTGTTGTTATTCGGAATTGTGCTGACAGCTGCAGCCTCATTCCAGACTGCATGATGTTTTCCTGTCGCAGACAAAAATCTTCCGTTTTCTCTGCCCTAGGAAAATAAAAACTGAACCGCACACACAGCCAGAAAAGCCCACACTCCCGGCGCCTTGCACAGCTCGGAAAGCCCGTGCTCCCCCTCTCTCCAGCCCCAGGCTCTGGTCCAGGGCAGTTTTGGGATCCACATAAAGGCCATTACCAAAGCGCCTATGATGCTGACTGCCATCCCGGATATGAGGAAGGGCGTGGATGCAATGGAAATCCACGGAAACACGCCTGCTCCCCTCACCAGAAGAAGAGGAATCACGCCTCCTGTCAGATTGATTATCATGTGAAGCACCACATTGTAGCGCATCTTTCCGGTACTGCTGTACAGATAAGCAAAAATCATTCCCAGCATGCAGGCATAAAAAAACTGAAACAGGTTTCCGTGATACAGGCCAAAGCTGACTCCGGAAATAACAACTGCCATTGGCTGCCCAAACGGAATGAGGCGGTCAATCAGCAGCTTCCGAAACAGCAGCTCCTCCATAACAGGAGCAACAATCACCGTTGCTGCAATCATAACAACCGGATTCATGGTCTGAATCACATCAGAGACAGGATTGATGCTCTGAACTCCTCTTGCCATATCCCACACTGACGCCATCAGGCTTCCTATCAGATTTCCAATGTATGCAAATCCCATACAGAAAACTGCCAGAAAAAACAGTTCCAGCCCCCGTATTTTCCGTTCTCCCGGACGATGCCATGCCGGAATCCGGCGAAGAACCAGAAAGCAGAGAGGGAAACCCGCAAGATACATGCTTGCCTGGGATAAAATCATTGATACATTATCGTTCCATAAAATATTCTGCCACGGCTCCGGCGCAGCCGCTGCCGCCAGAGCAATCAGATACTGCACTGCCGTTGATGCCAGAAAAAACACGGTATATGCCCAGCCAAGTCTGGACAGTACTTTTCTTCCGTTCATCCTCTTCCTCCTGATTTGTGTTTTCTCCACTAAAAGAAGCAGGCATATCGCCTGCTTCTTCTGCGGATACCTTATGTAAGTATAACCTTAATCGTTGCCGTTGTCTACCTTGGATGCGCGGGCTTCGATTTCTTTCTTCTGAATATCGCCAGGAGCCTGCTCGTAACGGCTGAATTCATATTCAAATACGCCGATTCCGCCGGTCATGGAACGCAGATCCGTATTGTAGCCAAACAGCTCAGACATGGGGATATCTGCTTCAATTACCTGTTTGCCGTGATGATCGGAATTCATACCCAGAACACGTCCTCTTCTGCGGTTCAAATCGCCCATAACGTCACCGGTGAATTTATCCGGAACAGTTACCTTCAGGGATGCGATCGGCTCAAGGAGTACCGGATTGGCATCCATAAAGCCCTTCTTAAATGCCATGGATGCTGCAGTCTTAAATGCAAGCTCGGAGGAGTCTACCGGATGGTAGGAGCCGTCTACCAGGGTTGCCTTGATTCCCACTACCGGGTAAGCAGCCATGGGGCCCTTCACGCAGCTTTCCTGAATACCCTTTTCCACTGCCGGGAAGTAGTTTTTCGGAACTGCGCCGCCGAATACACGCTCTTCAAATACATACGGTGTTTCCAGATCGCCGGAGGGTTCAAACTCCATCTTAACATCGCCGTACTGTCCATGTCCGCCGGACTGTTTTTTGTATTTACCCTGAACCTCCACTTTCTTGCGGATGGTCTCACGGAATGCAAATTTCGGCTTGCTTAATTCGATCTCAACTTTATAGCGGTTTAACAGCTTGCTGACAACAACCTCCAGCTGCTGATCGCCAATACCGTACAGAAGGAGCTGACGGTTTTCTTTGTCGTTGACAGATTTCAGGGTCAGATCCTCGTCCATCAGTTTTGATAAAGCGCTGGATACCTTATCCTCATCGCCCTTGGTTACTGTCTTATAGCGCATATAGGTATAAGGAGTGGAAATCTGCGGCTTGTGGTATACAATCGGTGCGGAACGAAGAGCAATGGTATCTCCGGTCTGGGTAACTCCCAGTTTGGAAACAGCGCCGATATCTCCTGCCTTTAACTCCGGAACCTCAATGGTATCCTTGCCTCGCAGCAGATACAGCTTTCCGACTTTTTCCTCTGTATCTTTGTTTACATTGTAGATCGTGCAGTCCGGTTTCAGAGTACCGGTACAGATCTTCATCAGAGAGTATTTTCCGATAAACGGATCAACAATGGTCTTAAATACTCTGGCTGACAGAGATACCTGATCATTGTACTTGGCTGTAAAACGTTCGCCGGTAGATACGTCCACGCCGATACACTCAAACTTATCCGGAGTCGGGAGATAACGGTCAATTACCTGCAGAAGGGTCTTAAAGCCCTGGCAGTTAACACCGGATCCCATCAGTACCGGGACAATTGATCCATCTATTACATGTTCCCGCAGAGCGCCCTGAATCTCTTCCAGTGTAAATTCTTCACCGGAGAAATACCGCTCCATATACTCCTCACTGGTTTCCGCAACAGCCTCTAACAGAGCATCTCTTGCAATTCCCAGGTTTTTCTGAGAGTAATCAGGAATCTCGCATTCTTCGTAATCGCTCAAATTGGTAAAGCGGCGTCCTGCCATCTTTACAACATTGACATAACCCACAAATTTTTCATTTTCACGAATCGGCAGCTGGAACGGAGCCACGCTTCTGCCGAATCTTCTCTCCAGCTTCAGAACCAGTTCACGGAAGCTGGCATGATCGTCGTCCATATTGGTTACGAAAATGATTCTCGGCAGTCTCAGCTTATCGCACAGCTCCCATGCCTTTTCCGTACCAACCTCAATGCCTGCCTTGCAGTTTACTACAATGATTGCAGCGTCAGCCACGCTGACAGCCTCTTCCACCTCGCCTACGAAATCAAAGTATCCGGGAGTATCCAACAGGTTGATCTTCATCATACCGTTGTCCCCTTCATACTCCAGCGGAATCAGAGATGTGGAGATGGAAAACTGACGTTTGATTTCCTCTTTATCGTAATCGCTGATGGTATTTCCATCGGTTACCTTGCCCATACGTTTCGTGACTCCGGTTACCAGTGCCAGTGCCTCTGCAACCGTCGTCTTACCGGCCCCGCCGTGACCAAGCAACACGACGTTTCGGATTTGTTGTGTTCCATAAACGTTCATATAATTCCCTCCTGTACATCAAATTTTGTCTATGATGCTATTTTACTAAAAAATTTTGAATTTTTCAAGTAAAACCGACGAGTTGCACAAATTATTTTTTAAATCACTTTAAAGCTCAAAAGTTTAAAGTAATAAAGCGTTGACAATCACTTTCAGATCGAGTAGAATACCCTTATGTCAGAAAACGTGACACAATTCCAGAAGAAATCGAGGACATATATCTATGATTATTATTATGAAACCGGGCGCTCCGGAGGAGGCCATTCAGAAAGTTGCTCATGAGATTGAAAATAAGGGACTTCAGGTTCATCTTTCCCACGGCCACCAGGTAACCATTATCGGTGTGGTAGGCGACAAATCAAAGCTTCAGGGTGTCAATTTTGAAGTCAGCGAGGGAGTGGACAAGGTTATGTCCGTAACCGAATCCTACAAGCTTGCAAACAGGAAATTCCATCCGGAGGATACGGTGGTTACCCTCGGCAATACCACCATCGGACCAGGCACTCTGACCATTATGGCAGGCCCCTGCGCCATTGAAAGCCGGGAACAGCTGATGGAAACCGCCTTTGCCGTTAAAAAAGCCGGCGCTACCCTGCTTCGCGGAGGCGCATACAAGCCGAGAACCTCTCCCTACTCTTTCCAGGGACTGGAGGAGGAAGGTCTTCGTTATATGAAAGAGGCCAGAGAAGCCACAGGACTGAGTGTGATCTGTGAAGTGACAAGCGAACATGCCATTGATGCCGCTTCCAAATATGTAGATATGCTTCAGATTGGCGCCAGAAATATGCAGAATTTTGAACTTTTAAAGGCTGCCGGCCGTTCCGGAATTCCGATTCTTTTAAAGCGCGGACTTTCCGCTACCATTGACGAATGGCTGAATGCGGCAGAATATATCATGTCAGAAGGCAATCACAATGTTGTCCTCTGCGAACGGGGAATCCGCACCTACGAAACCTCCACAAGAAACACCCTGGACATCAGCGCCGTTCCGGTTCTTCGCAAGCGGACCCATCTGCCCATTATCGTAGATCCCAGCCATGCTACCGGTGTCCGTGACTACGTTGCTCCCCTTTCCAAGGCGGCTATTGCTGCAGGAGCTGACGGACTGATGATTGAAGTTCATCCCTGTCCTGCCTGCGCTCTTTCCGATGGTCCCCAGTCTCTTACCTTCGATCAGTTTGAGTCTCTGACAGAAGAATTAAGACCGTATGCAGCCCTTTCCGGACGGAGCTTTTAATCTGATTACAATATCTGACTGCACGTTTATCTAATAGGGAGGTTTTACCATGGCAGATACAACCTTTGGTTTTATCGGCTTCGGCCTGATCGGCGGTTCCATTGCAAAAAGCATCCGCCTCTCCTGCCCCGAAGCCCGTATTATGGCCTATATGCGCAGCCGTTCCAAACTGGAGCAGGCAAAGCAGGACGGCATCGTAGACCTGATTCTTGACGAGCCCGGAAGCCAGTTAAGCCAGTGCGACATTATTTTTCTGTGCACGCCTGTAGAGTACAATGCCGGTTATCTGGAAGCCGTTCGTCCTTTCCTGAAAGAAGGGGCTCTGATTACCGATGTAGGCAGCACCAAAACCAGCATTCACCAGGCTGCCAGCCAGCTTGGCATGGAAAAGGTTTTTATCGGCGGTCATCCCATGGCCGGTTCAGAAAAAACCGGCTATGAGCATTCCACGGATCATCTTCTGGAAAATGCCTATTATATTATTACGCCCACGCCGCTTTCCCGACAGGAGGATATTGACCGGATGGTTCAGGTGGCCAAGCTTTCCGATGCCATTCCCATTGTGATGGACTACAGGGAGCATGACCGGATTGTGGCGGCAATCAGCCACCTCCCCCACCTGATTGCTTCCAGCCTGGTCAACCTGGTCCGGGATTCTGACAACCAGCAGGAACTGATGAAGCGGCTGGCGGCCGGAGGTTTTAAGGATATCACCCGAATCGCCTCCTCCTCTCCGGAAATGTGGGAACAGATCTGCATGACCAATACAGACAATATCATCCTGATGATGAAGGATTACATCTCCTCTCTTCAGGAGATTCTTTCTGCCCTGGAAAACAGGAATGGTTCCTATGTTCACCAGCTGTTTGATACCTCCCGCACCTACCGCAACTCCATATCCGAGGGAGTCCGCGGCCCTGTCATCCCCGATTATTCCTTTACTGTGGACGTTGTGGATGAGCCAGGTGCTATTTCCACCCTGGCCTGCATTTTAAGCGCCCGTGGTATCAGCATGTCCAACATCGGCATTAATCACAACCGGGAACACGGGGAAGGCGCTCTTCGAATCACCTTTTATGATGAGGCATCCATGAATCAGGCATGGGCGCAGCTGAAAAAATACAATTACGAATTGATTAAAGGGGTATAAATACTATGAAATTCAGAAAATGCGGCAGTCTGCGGGGAGAACTTACGATTCCAGGCGACAAATCCATCTCTCACCGCAGCGTCATGTTTGGCTCCCTTGCCAGAGGAACCACGGAAATCCATGATTTTCTCCAGGGAGCAGACTGCCTTTCAACCATCTCCTGCTTCCGCAGTATGGGGGTGGAGATTGAAAACAATGGAAACTGTGTTCTCGTACACGGCAATGGCCTTCACGGTCTGAAAAAACCGGATTCTGTTCTGGACTGCGGCAACAGCGGAACAACCACCCGTCTGATTTCCGGAATTCTGTCTGCACAGGACTTTTGCGTTACCCTGACCGGCGACGCATCCATCCAGAAACGCCCCATGAAGCGGATTATTCATCCCCTTTCCCAGATGGGAGCAAAAATCCGCAGTGTCAACGGCAATGACTGCGCTCCTCTGGAAATCGAGGGAACCCGCCTCCACGGAATTCACTATCTTTCTCCAGTAGCTTCCGCCCAAGTGAAATCCGCCGTTTTGCTGGCCGGTCTTTATGCTGACGGGGAAACAAAGGTGACAGAGCCTTTTCTTTCCAGAGATCATACGGAACGGATGCTTCGAAGCTTCGGAGCGGAGGTTGAAAACCGGGAAACTACTGCAAGAATCCTCCCTGCAAAGGAGCTTTACGGACAGAAAATCCGGATTCCCGGCGATATCTCTTCTGCTGCCTTTTTCCTGGCGGCAGGACTGATCGTTCCCGGCTCTGAGATCCTTTTAAAGCATGTGGGAATCAACCCCACAAGAGACGGCATTCTCCGTGTGTGCCAAGCCATGGGAGGCAATATTACCCTGCTCAACGAAACTGCTGAGGGGGAACCTGCAGCTGATATTCTTGTAAAGTCCGGTTCCCTTCATGGAACCGTTATAGAAGGGGCCATCATCCCCACGCTGATTGATGAGCTTCCCGTGATTGCTGCCATGGCCTGCTTTGCAGAGGGGGACACCATCATCCGTGACGCTGCGGAACTGAAGGTCAAAGAATCCAACCGGATCGAGGTTATGGTCCGCAATCTTTCCGCCATGGGCGCAGATGTGGAAGAAACAGAGGACGGAATGATCATCCACGGCGGG
>UQFC01000033.1 GCA_900540335.1 uncultured Clostridium sp.
TATTTGCTATGCCCTTTATTTCTTGGCTGTCTTCTACTTATTTGTTTCAAACTTTAACCTCATAACTTCTAATTGTTAATTGGATTTCGTTACTATAACATTTGATGTAATTGACATCTCATCCAACACTTCTTTTGGATTTCCAAATTCTTTTGCATTTACTATCTCAGTCTGTCTGAAATTTAAATCCCCAAACTCTGCCGGTACGGAATATACCGTTCCGTCCTGAAGGTAAATTTCTTTTATAATTCTAAACCAGCCTTCGTGGAGTTCTCCGTATAGCCATGCAAAATCTATATCTATAAATCTGTATTCTCCAGGCTTTAACTCATAGGAAATATCATTAAAACCATAATTTTCCAGCAATACCGGAAGCTTTTCCCAAACACCGTCATGAAGAAGCTCTATAGCAAATGCTTCCCCATAGCTTAGCGTTTCATTGCTGACGTTGGTAAGATTAAGCTCAAGACTTTCAGAAGTCCATAATTTTATTCCTGCCGTTACATAATCAAGATATTCTGTACTTTCTTCCTTTTTCGTTTCCTCTGCTTCAAAGAGTGCGAAACCGGAATTGTATTTTACATATAATTTTTGCGGTTCTGACGGTTTCCAGTAAATTTCTTGACCTATGTTTAAGTGGGTTCCACAGAAATCTTCCGTGGGAAATTCCAAATTATTCACAAAAACCACCTGACCTAAAAGCTCCCAGCTTTCCTCTTTTGGAAGGTCAAAGCCAGTGGCATTATACCAATACAGAGTGCCGTCATAAAAAAGAGAGAGCCGTTGTACCTCTTCGGAAGCATAACCTGTAGGAGTAAGAACGCTTGATTCTGGCGCCGTCTTTTGGACAGTCTGACAGCCGACCAGAAGCAAGCAGGAAAGACCTAAAGTCATAAATATTTTTTTGCTTATCATAGTACCGCCTTTCTGCTTTTTTTGTTCCAAAACAACATTCCTGTTATTATTATAAAAGAATCATTATCTGAATACCATGAAGATTTTCTTATATTTTCTTACAAATCTCATTTGCCATAATCATGCTGCCATACCGTTATGAATAAATAATCTTATATCGAGGTTTATAAAGGAATAATGATTGACACAGCAAACAGGATATGTTATATTGGAAACAGTCTCAGGACGGATTCCTGTCCTGTTTCTGTTTTTCAGAAAGTGTTTTATTCTATTATTCAAAGTTTTTATTTTCTTATATTTTCCAGAGAACAAGAAAAGAGTAAGGATATGAGGGCTGTTTTTTGTGTGCCGTTCTGTTCGTTTTGCTGTTTTTTATTTTATCATTCTTTGATCATTGTTATTTCTTATAGATTCTAAATTTTCATAAGTTCTGAATATTCATATAGTTTGTGTCTGATGAAATTTCTGATATTTTCTGAATTAATCTGAAAAATTTCACGAGAAAGGAAAATGAATCAATATGAAAAAACAGAAAAAGAAACCATGGGGATACCGTCACGCTGTGATGGTTTATGAAGTGATGCTCTGGCTGCTTACGATAGCGGCAGCCGCCGGCGCAGGGGTTTTGTTTTTTCCAAAACTGGCTGGTGTCAGGCCGTATGTGATTTTATCGTCTTCGATGGAGCCGGCCATTGCTGCAGGAAGCCTGATTTTTGTCAATACCAGAGACCGAAAGGCAGAAGAAGGTGATGTTGTGACCTTTCTGCTTGGGGAAGAGGGACGGGAGACGGTTGTCACTCACAGGATTCATCGCGTGACAAAAGAGGGCTATATAACGAAGGGGGATCACAATGATGTTGCAGATCCGGCCCTTTTGACTCAGGAGCGCATAATCGGAACCTGCATCGGGATTTTGCCGCGGGCAGGTTACGGGGCAGCTGCCTTGAATGGAAAAGGGGCCGTATGGGCGGCGGCTGTGCTTTTTGGCATGCATGTATTTGGAATCATGCTGGATATGCCCGAAGTCCGAAAGGATTGAAGATAAATAGAAAAGGAGAGACAGATAAAAGGTTCGGGCTTTGATCTGTCGGAAACGTGTATGAAGAACAACAAAACAGAAAATGAAAGAGCAGACAGACGAAACACCGGGGCAGCTGCCGGGAAAAGCAGAAGACACCTGGCGGCAGCCGCAGCCTGCGGAATGCTTGCAGCAGTGGGAGCCGGGGCTTCGGCGGCCTATCTTACAGATGGGGAAAGTGTAACCAATACCTTTACGGTGGGAAAAGTGTCTATTGATTTGACAGAACCGGGATATACACCGGAAAATGAGATTCCCCGCGTACCGAATCAGGAAATTCCCAAGGATCCGACAGTAGTTAATACGGGAAATAATGATGAAATTGTATTTGTCAGCTTTGATATTCCCATGAAAACTGTAAAAACAGCAGAATATGACGGAACGGTTCAGGCGGAGGCAGTGAATCAGGAACTGTTTGATTTTCGCACAGAAAGCGGAACGTATTCCTCTGTCAACGATGGCTGGATTCTTTTGGGAACACCGGAAGAGATCGATGAGGATAATAATGGGGTTTCTGATTACAAAACGTATGTTTATGGGTACCATCAGGTTGTAAAGGCGGCAGCAGAGGGAAAGGATGCAGTGGGAAATCCGGGGGAGGATGGATATCAGGCAGCTGTGGAGGCTGCAGAGGCGACCCGGGTGCCGCCGGTCTTTGATTATATCCGTCTGGCCAATCTGGTAGAGGGGCAGCTGGAACGGGAAAAACTGAGAGTTCCCGTGCGGGCCTATGCGATTCAGGCAGATTTTCTGCAAAGCGCGGACAATGGCGGAGGAAACCATAATATTGATACAGAGGGGATGATGGATGAGGCAGTGCTGTCTCAGATTTTTACAGTGTTTAAAACCCAGAATCAGACAGAGGATCCCAAAACAGGAGCTCTGAACCCGTGGAAGGGTATCCATGGAGAAGAGGGAAAAACGGCAGGAGCAGGAAATGAGCTGGATCTGCTGGGAAATCCCAGACAGCAGTAAGGACGGACAGAGGAGCAGAGAAAAAGACGGAAGTGAAAACAGAAGCGGGGTACAGAATGAAAAACTGTGCCCCCGGGTACAGAAATTGAAAACAGGAAATAACGGGACAGAAGGGGGAAAATGCCGGGAGGGAGCGGTGATGAATGAAAAAAGGCAGATTAGCGGCAGTATTCCTTGTGCTGTGGATGACTTCGGGAAACTCCGCACTGGGGGCAGTGCGTCATTTTTCAACAGAGGTGGATAATGAAATTACGACAGGAGATGTTTCCATTTCTATTCAGGAGTACCAGCGGAATGAAGCGGGAGAACGGGTTCCCTATACGGATGGGAAGTGTGTAGTTCCCAATGAGAAGGCAGAGAAGATCGTAACAATTATCAATGAGGCAGAAGCTGCATGGATTCGGGCAAAAGCAGAGTTTTCCGGTTCTGCCGGCTTTGCAGGAAGGGAAGCAGTGCCGGAAGAAATCCCGGATGGGTGGATCAAATGCGGCGGGTATTACTATTGGAATCGTCCGGCAGAAACGGGAGAGGAGATTCTGTTTTTTGACCATGTCAGGATTCCCGGTGACTGGAGTGAAGAAGACGAAGGAAAACAATTTACCATAGATGTGACGGCCCAGGCGGTTCAGAAGGTGAATTTTATTCCGGATTTTCAATCAGAGGATCCCTGGTTCGGGATTCCGGTGGAACAATGTATTCACAGTGAACATACCTGGCGGCGGGATTGGGAGGACACCAGTCTGGCTATTATTTTTGAAAATGGAGCAGATGGTTTTTTTAAAACAGAAGAGGACTTTTTCCGGGGATTTTCCACATGGATGCCGGGGGATATCAAGTCGTCCTCTTTCGTTTTGGGAAACCGGTCGGGAAAGCCGGTTGATATTTTTTTTAAGACCAGGGTGCCCGGTCAGCCGGAGGAGGGGATAAAATTACTGGAAGCCATGATGTTAACGATTGAGAAGGAAAATACGGTAATTTATGAAGGCCCGCTTTATGGCAGGGCGTTGGAGGATGGACTGCTGCTTTCTTCTCTTCAGGGAAGAGGAGCGGAGGAAACGATTGCGTTTCGCGTATCTATGCCGGAATGGCTTCAGAATCAGAGCGCTATGCTGAAGGCCAGGGTACAGTGGATTTTTTCAGCGGATTATAACAGCCCTTCCCGGGATCATGGGGGAGGAGGCGGAGATAACACGAGAGTGGAAGAGAGAAAGGAGACGCAGCAGGAAAAGGAGATTACTTATGGCACTGTTTCTGTAGGAAAGCGGATAAGAAATCAGCATCTGGCAGACAGCGGCCTTGTTTCATTTCTGAACGGTCTCCTTCCCCAAACAGGAGAGGAAAGCTGGCTTCAGGAGTTTTTTACGGCCGGTGTTCTGGCAGGAGCTGCGCTGCTGATTCTGACCTTGCTGGGAAAAAAGACGGGAATGTGGGGGAAGGAGGAGACAGATGATTCATAAGAGTGCGGGAAAATGGGCGGCAGCCATGGGGCTTCTGGCAGGAGCCGGAGTTTCTGCTGCATATCTGATTTATCAGGAATCCATTGTCAACATCATTCAGGCAGGGGGAAATACGATTTCCATTACCGAAGAGTTTGAGCCTCCGAAAAAACAGGAAATTGGAGATAATGTTTTCAAAAAAAGAGTTCAGATTGAAAATACGGATGAAACGGCCTGTTTTATCCGGGTTTTTATGGAGTTTTCCGATTCGGATATAAAACAGCGGGCACAGATCAGTCCTGATGGAAGAAGCTGGTATCCGGCTGGCGAGTACGGTTCTCCGGACTTTGAGAATTTTCCTCAAAACTGGTGTTATATTTCCCGGGAGGAGGATCCGCTGCTGGGAGGATTTTATTATTATACACTTCCTGTAAATCCGGGAGAAAGAACCGTTCCTCTGGCGGAACAGATTCTGGTGAGTTACGAACAGGACAGTCAGATTCGGGATTTTGATATTCTGGTGACGGCAGATTCTGTTCAGACCAGTATTTTTGAGGAACAGGAGGATGGAAGCTTTACGGCGGAAGATGTTTCGCAGCAGGATGAGGGATGGAAACAGGCATGGACGGAATATCTGGAGAGGAGATGAGGAACAGGTGAAGGATTGGCTGAAGAGAAGAAAGCATGATATGCGCAGGGAATGTTCTGTTTTTCTGGTATTAGTGCTGGTGCTGACGGGAATTCCATTTCCTGTACGGGCCGGAAAAGGGCAGGAAACGGCGCCGGACGGATGGAAGGTGGACTGTGCATGGTCTGTTTTATCTTATGACGATTCCTGGGATGCAGAGAATGACAGGATGAAGCAGCCGAAACTGGTTGTAACATATCGAATGGATCATGCTCCCAGAGTTTATGTTCCGGGAGAAATTCAGTTTGTAATTCCGGGAATCGGAAATCTGAACCGGGCTTCTATTCTGAAAGCGTCGAAGCTCTCCAGCGATAAGGAGGACTCTGAGTGGAGCTGCAGCTGGGATCAGGAACAGGATCTTTATACATTTTCCAATCAGTTTCAGGTGGAGAAGGGGCAGTCGATTTCCGGTGGTTTTCAGCTGCTTTGGACCATTGAGTCCAGACTTTCTGAAAACGGATATACTCAGGAGAGGACGCCGGTGTTTCAGATACGGGGTGAGGAAGCGAGAGAGCTGACACCTCTCACTTACCGGTTTTCCTCCCGGAGGGACAGATACAGGATTTCTCTGGAAAAGAAAAAGATTCCGGCTGAGGATTATGAAACATCGGATCAAAATTATATCTGGTATGAGATGGAAACCAGATTTGATAAGGACTGGCTGGCCAGAGGTCTTTCCAGATCCAGCTATTATATTGCGGCGGAGCTTCCTGAGGGGAAGGATTATGAGAGTGTGCTGGTAAAGAAAGACGGAAAACAGTTTCCATTGGAACAGATTGAGACAGAAACCGGGGAAGTGGTCTGGGGCTTTTATCCCTTCCGGAACAGGGAGGGAGATCTGGGCAGTGAATACGAAACTTTTTTTGACCGTTTTCAGATTGGATTTTTGAAAGAGCATTTTGCAGATGGGGAAGAACCGTATCGAATGGTGACAGTGAGGGGACATCTGGACAGGCTGTACCAGGATGAAGAGCAGTGGACTACGGATGCAGGAGAGATGGAACAGGTGGAGGATGAGGTCAGTTTTACAGTAGCTGATTATTCTTTTGAGTACGCAGGATATCTCTACAGCCATAGAAAGTGGTGCCCTCCTTATGAAAATTATCCCTATAACCACAGTGCGCCGGAAAACGATTCCCACCGTATGAATGCGGTACAGATGTACAGCGGCAAGCTGGTGCAGTTCCGTCTGGAGGCATCGGCGAACCGCGATTATGTCCAGAAGTCTGCCAAAGCTGCAGCGGGGCCTGACAGAGAGCTTCAGAAAATACAGGAACCGGCAACACCGTCAGAATTGGAAAATTCCATCAGTCCGGCTGCCGGTAATAGGGTTTTAGAGGTGTCAGAAAACAGGACGGAAGACTGGGCAGATATCCATTGGAGGGAACACGGTCTGGGAAAAAATGCCTGGGAAGACGGCGAAATATGGGAGGAAGCCCTGACCTACAAAGAACGCCATCCGGAAAAGGCTACCGGCTCTGACTGGATCTTAGAAGAGGAGGAAGGTCTGACCGGGGCAGTGGCAGCGCTGGGAGGAATGTTTCTGAAAGCAGGGCGGTGGCTGATGCCGGGACAGAAAGCGGCAGCAGTGTCTCCGGAAAAGGAGAAGGTGGTAATTGCGGAAGACGGGATAAAAGAAGGAGAAGCAGCTACTCCGGCTACGGCCTCTGAAATCATGCCGTCAGCCGGACGTCCCATACGTCCGGGAGGAAATCTGTCCGGAATGAGTCAGATTGGGCAGAATGGAAATTCGGAGGATTACAGCCTGGTTGCAGGAGATGATAAGCTGGCGGTGTTTTTGACAGACGGTTCTGTGCGCTGTCTGGAGGATTATGAGTACGATATGGTTTATGCGGTGATAGAGAAAACACCAAAGGTCTGTACCTATGAGGTGTACGGGGCTCCTGCCCAGGATACGCCGACAGAAGAGTATCTGTGCCTGGGAGAGGGAACAACAGAAGAGAAAAGCACTGTGTTTCTTCCGGAAGGCGTGAAGGCGGTTTTTGTACGGTTCAATGGACTTCAGGGCAGCTTTCAAAGCGTTGTGCAGCTGGGGGTCAGGCTTCATCTGGACTGGAATGAAGAGCAGGAAAAGGCAGCAGCAGGAGAACCGGTTCCGGATCATGAAAATCATCTGATCAATTTTTCCTATATCCGTTCTCTTTATGTGGATCAGGAGGGATATGAGGTAAATGACTGTGCTGTGGATACAGACAGCTACACAGGAACCTACGGAAGGGAACTGGCAGAACGGGACAAAGCGGTGTATGGAGAATGTACTATGCGGGCGTATTCCAATCTGTGGCTCAGAAGTCCGATTACGAATCTGGAATCAAAGACAGAGATGGGAACCTTCGAAGGAAATCAAAAAAACGGATTTACCTCAAGGATTTGGACCACGGGAAAAATCAGGACAGATGATTCGACACCCCTGGAGCGATTCTCCTTATATGCGGAGCTTCCGGAGGGACTGTCTGTAAATCTGAACCCGGAGGCTGTCCGCGTAAATGGAAGGGGCAAATACCTGTCAGGAGAAGAACTGTCAGAAGAAGATTTTCAGAATCATGTCAGCTATCAGGTAAGAAGCCACAATGAAAAAACGATGCTGGCGGCAGATTTTGATTTTACAGGGGCTCCTTTAGAGGCATCCGACGGAGTGGAAGCAGTTTTGTCTTTTGAGGCTGGATTAAGCTATACTGATTTTATTTCCTTCGGAAATCAGTACCGGACAGTATCTTATCTGATGGTTCACGATGATGGAATGGATAAAATTGCCGGAACCTCCATTATGACAGATGTTTATGATATGAACGAAAATGGTTCTGTTCTGGAACGGGCTGCCTATTCCAGTGATCGGGAGGTGGTTCTTGATTCTGCCGCAGAATGGAGAGAATATGTATCAAAATATGTAAAATCAGCATACTCTGCAGGATATGGAACAGAAGCGGTTGTCCGCCCCGGGGACGGAAGCCCTCAATCCGGATATTCTTATCGACTGGATTTCGGACTGGGATCAAATCATGCAAAGAATATCGATTTTTTTGATGCATTGGAGCAGGGGGCCAGACTTGCCTCTCATGAGCCGGGGCAGGGGGAGCAGTGGATTCCTTCTCAGTGGCAGGGACGATTTCTGTCTGTGGATACTTCTTATGCAGAAAGCATGAAACTGATTCCCACAGTGTATTACAGTACAGATGAAAAGCAGGAACTGCGTGCAGACGCAGGGGGATGGAGCAGGGAACTGCCGGAGGATCCGGGAAATGTAAAAGCCGTATGGGTTCACCTAGACACCTCTCAGCTGGAATATGGTCTTTTGCAGACCCGTCAGATGACTTATGTTGAAATTCACATGGAAGCACCAAAAGAACAGGGACTGACGGAAAAAACAGCAGTGAATCAATATTTTGTAGAGTTTGATGCTTATGGAATCGGTTCGCCTGATACATTGGAGGCTCGTTACCGGCTTTCCTCTGCAGAAACAAGAGTCAGACTTCTCGATACAATAGGAAGCATGATTTTGCAGAAAACAGATGGTGAACATCAAATCGGTGTGTATCAGGACGGAACTGTCCGGTATGCGCCTTTGACCGGGGCCTGTTTTCAGGTTTATAATCCGGCAGGAGAGCCTATGTTTGGAAAAGAAGGAGTTCAGGTGAATGCGCTGGGACAGATCATCCTTTCGAACCTTCCGTTTGGAGTATATCAGTGGGAGGAGATTGCTGCACCGAAAGGTTACCGGAAAATAGAGGGGCGTCATTCTTTTATGGTAGACGGCATTACCACAAGGATTTCCATTCCCAATGAAAGACTTCGCGGCCAGGTGATTCTCACCAAATATGATCGGGATGATGGAAATAACAGTCCCCTTGAAGGCGCTGAATTTGAACTTACTGATTCCCGCGGAGAGATTCTGTATCTGACAGAGGAGGGAAGCTATTCGGAGAAAGGAACGATTTCTGCCGTATCTACAGGACCGGACGGAACTTTGAAGATCACCAATCTTCCATGGGGAAATTACAGCCTGACAGAGACGAAGGCACCGGACGGATATGAAAGGATGGATACACCGATTTCTTTTTCAATTGGAAAGGAACAGATATCCTATGAAGAGGGAACGGGAAAAAACGAAGAAATTACGGTCCGTTTACGGGTTTATAATGGACAGACACCGGCCTCTCTGCGGCTGCGGAAGGTGGATGAAAAAACGGGACAGGGATTAAAAAATGCGGTCTTCAGTCTGTACAGGAAAGCAAAAGAGGGAGAGAAGAATGATGTTTTGATCCAAAGCGGTTTAAAAACCAATGGAACCGGAGAACTGCAGGCAGACGGTCTTCTGTACGGAACGTATTACTTTGTGGAAACGAGAAATCCTGCGGGCTATGAACTGGAAAAGCACGATCCGGAGACAGCAAAAACCATTACCCTGGATCGGTCAACAGCAGGTCAGATTCTGGAGCTTACTTTTACTAACCGAAGAATGAAGGGAAAGGCGGTTCTGACAAAAACAGATGAAACGGGACTTCCTGTGCAGGGGGCAGAATATAGGCTGATGTACAGAGAGTCAGGACAGGAGGAGTACGGGGCTGTTGGTTCCGTCTATTGTACGGACGAAAACGGGGAAATTCATGTATCTGAGCTGGAATGGGGAGATTACTGCTGGATAGAGACAAAGGCTCCCAGAGGTTTTGAACTGTCATCAGAGAAAATCGGTTTTTGTATAACCAGGGAAACGGTGCAGTCGGTTGTTTACAGAACAGCGGTTGATCGGAGAAAAAAGGGAAGCATTCGCCTGATGAAAACCGACAAAGAGGAGCCGGGCAGAACCCTGCCGGGGGCGGAATATGAGCTGTACAGGACAAGCGGAATAAAATGCCGTCCGGGTACTGATTATGTGCTGCCGGAAGGTGTGAACAAAATTATAACGGGAAAGGACGGTACCATTCTCCTGACAGAAATTCCCCAGGGCGGCTACTATCTTCAAGAGATCAAGGCTCCGCAGGGATACAGTATTTCTGATGAAAAAATCAGATTTTCCATTACCAGAGAGAACGGGGATATTATTCAGGAACTGACGGCAGAGGATCAGAGAAATCGGGCAGAGCTGAAAATCAACAAAAGAGTAAATACCGTATATGAGCCCTTTGGAAATCCCACGTTTATTTTCCGGATTGAAAAAAAGGACAGAGAGACAGATAAGACAGTACAAACACTGTATAAGACGATTACCCTTTCAGAAGAAGAATCAGAGGGAAGTGTGCAGCTGCCGGTGGATCAGGGCTATGTGTACGAGATTACGGAATTAAATACGGGAAGATACCGCCTCAGCCGGATAATTCCAGATACAGAGCAGGTATCGGCTGACGAGAACACTGCAAAAGCAGATTTGACCATGACAGATTACGGAGAGGTTACTTTTGTAAACGAATTGAAGCAGTATGAAAAGCTGTCTCACACAGCCAATGTGGAAAATATTATCAAGGCAGGCATAAAGCTTACGGGAATCCGGGCAGAATACCATGGACCGGATCCTGTTGATGAAAATACAGAAGGCTATGATGCGCAAGAGAGGCAGTATCTGGTAAAGGATACCGATTTGACGGTTACCGCTTTATACGATGACGGTTCGGAAAAAACACTTCCCCTGGGAAGCTGGAGGCTTGACAATCCGCTGGCAGACGGAAGCTCTGACAGCTATACCGGCATTGTCCGCTACCGGGAAGGACAGACAGAGAAAACCTCCTCCTTTACTATCGGGATAAGGCTTCCGAAGCCCTGGAAGAAGTACAGGGTTGTTATGGAAATGAATGGAGGAACCATTGTAAGAGACGGAGATAGCACAGATACAGCGGTAGAGCTGTGGGAGCGTCTGGTGAGGGAAGGAAGTCTCCTGCCGGAACCGGAAAACAAGCCGAAAAAAACGGGGTTCCGTTTTGCCGGATGGTACCGGGAGCCGGAGCTTCAGACAGAATATGATTTTTCAGCTCCGGTCGAAGAAGATACCTTTATTTATGCAAAATGGGAGGAAGCCTATGATGTAAAATATGCAGTATCGATTTATGCAATCAATGATACGGATGCAGAAGGAACCGTAATTCCTATAACCTTCGGACCTGCGGTCGGAGCTCTTGTCAGTTCCTATGTCAGTCATGTTCCGAAAGAGGGAGAACGTTGTATTCATGATTTGACATGGGAGGAAATCATTGCCCAGGTACGGCAGGATCCTGAGGTTTTTCATACTTGCATGGAGCAGGGCTGCACGCACTCTGTACTGATTCTTTTTACAGATGAGGATGGAAATGAAAATCCCATGAAGGGACAAAGCTACAGCGGAAAAATGGATGAGGGAGACGGGGCAGGAAGTTTATTCTGGTCTGTTAACAGCAGATACAGAAGATGGAACAGCAAATACTCTGGTTATTTTGAAGAAAAATCCAAAGAATATATAAACGGAACGAATAAGGGAGGATGGCCGGACAGCGCAATAAGAAACACGCTGAACGGAATAGTTACGGATAATATGATCAATATTACCAACCAGAGCGCTGAATTTGCGCAGAACCGGCTGAATGAATCAAACTGTCTGCTGTCATGCTTTCCTGCGGAGCTTCAGAAAGCGATTTGTCTCCGGGCGGTAAAGTCAAATACGGTCCATTATGCAGAGACGCCGGAAAATGCAGCAGTCAGCCATGACAAGCTGTGGCTTCCCGCGTTTGATGAATACTTTATAGACGGTCAAAAGACGCCTTATCATCACAGGCTGGAAGGAGGTCCTCTGGAGGGCCAGATTCTCAGGAAGGCTAATTATGGTACAGAAAGAGCCCGCCGTTATGATGAGGACGGGAGAACCACCTATACCTGGCTTCGATCCATTCTTTTGGGGAAGAACTATGAATGTTATGTTATCAGTGAGAACAGAGGAAACAGTATTGGTACGGGAACAGGAAGCGCATACGGGATTTCTCCCTGCTTCAGCATCCGGTGAGAAATAATCCTGCTTTCAGACTTGATTTTCAGATAAATGTATTGTAGCATAGAATTTATTACCCTGTCGAAGCATAGCGAAATTAGTCGCTCGATTGTGTTTGATTTTCGGTTTTGCCAGGGGTAAAATAAGAATCAGGTCGAAAGGAGAGTTTCACTATGGCGGAAGCGGATATCAGCTTCGTTCATTTAGGAATTACCATTGAAAACTTGAAAAATCAGATTTCTGTATTTGGTTTTTCAATCGCGTATTATGGGATCATTATCGGAATCGGTATGCTGACCGGTATCTGGGTGGCTCAGAATGACGCAAAAAGAAGGGGGCAGGATCCGGACATTTATCTGGACTTTGCACTTTACGGTATTATTTTTGCCATTATCGGGGCAAGATTGTACTATGTGATTTTTGAGTGGGATATGTATAAGGATAATCTGCTTCAGATATTCAATCTGCGGGCCGGAGGACTGGCAATTTACGGAGGCGTGATTGGAGCGGTTCTTACTTTAATTGTATTTACCCGGAAGAGAAAGCTGTCTTTCTTTTCCATGGCCGACAGTGGTGTCCTGGGATTGATAACCGGGCAGATTATTGGAAGATGGGGGAACTTTTTTAACTGCGAAGCATTTGGCGGCTATACAGACAGTCTGCTTGCAATGCGGATCAAACGCTCTCTTGTCAACGAAAACATGCTGAATGCGGATGTGCTGAATCATCTGATTGTAGAAAACGGCGTGGAATATATACAGGTGCATCCCACATTTCTCTATGAATCTCTGTGGAACCTGGGTGTGCTGATGTTTATGCTCTGGTACAGAAAACGGAAGAAATTTGATGGAGAGATGCTTTGGATTTATCTGGCGGGCTATGGCCTTGGAAGATTTTGGATCGAGGGATTGCGCACCGATCAGCTGATTTTGTTTGGAACAGGAATTGCTGTTTCACAGGGGCTGTCTTTGATACTGGTTCTGGCTTCAGTTGGGGTTTTGATTTATCATTACCGCAGGCTGTCTGAGAGACAGAAGGAGAAAACAAGTGATGGGGATATCCAAGGAAGAACTGGTTCAGAAAATTGAGGCGGCCAGAGAAAAACTGAACAGAAGTGTGGAAACCGGTGAGGAGTACAAAGCTGTATATCAGTACAGCGTTGAACTGGATCATCTGATAGAGTTATATCTGTCATCTGAATACTGACAGAAAGCTCCATCAGAAGGACAGTAATCGCCATATCTTACAGACCTTTTAAGGACGGCTGCAATATCTTGCGGCCGTCTTAATTTTTTGTGAAATTTCCTTGCTATTTTTCTGCTAATGTAATAAAATAAACATACGAGTGGTAGAAAGTGGAGTAAAGTGGTAGATAAGGGTACGACAGTGGCGTAACAGGGTAACAGGTGATTCGTATGTTCATGGGCGAGTATAATCATACGGTGGACGCGAAGGGTAGAGTAATTGTTCCTTCCAAATTCAGAGAACAGCTGGGCGAAGAGTTCGTTGTAACAAAGGGCCTTGACGGCTGTTTATTTGTCTATGAAAATACAGAGTGGAAAGCTCTGGAGGAAAAGCTTCACGCCCTGCCTCTGACCAATGCCAATGCCCGTAAGTTTTCCCGCTTTTTCCTGGCAGGAGCTACCACCTGTGAGGTAGACAAACAGGGACGGATTCTTCTGCCGGCTGTATTAAGAGACTTTGCCGGAATTGACAAGGATGCGGTTTTAGTAGGTGTGGGAAGCAGAATTGAGATATGGAGCAAGGACAACTGGAATCAGTCCAATACCTATGATGACATGGAGGAAATCGCAGAAAATATGGAGGGTCTTGGAATTTAATATGGCATTTGAACACAAATCCGTTTTATTGGAAGAAACCGTAGACAGTCTGAATATAAAACTGGACGGGATCTACGTGGATGGAACCCTGGGCGGGGGAGGACATGCTTTTGAAGTATGCAGCCGTCTGGGAGAAAAGGGCCGTCTGATCGGAATTGATCAGGATGCAGACGCGATTCGCGCTGCGTCAGAACGTCTGTCAGTATTCGGGGACAGAGTTACGGTGGTAAGGAACAACTACGTGAATATTGCTGAGGTTCTGGCTTCTCTGGGAATTGAGAAGGTAGACGGTATTTATCTGGATCTGGGGGTATCCTCCTATCAGCTGGATACGGCAGAGAGGGGCTTTACCTACCGGGAAGAAGATGCACCGCTGGATATGAGAATGGATCAGCGGGGAAGCGAGACAGCGGCAGATATTGTAAATACCTACAGCGAATCAGATCTGTACCGGATTATCCGGGATTACGGCGAGGATCGGTTTGCAAAGAATATAGCCAAGCATATTGTGAAAAGAAGGCAGGAGAAGCCCTTTGAGACAGCCGGTGAACTGGCGGAGACCATTCGGGCGGCGATTCCGGCCAGAGTAAGGGCAACAGGAGGTCATCCGGCAAAAAGAACGTTCCAGGCAATCAGAATTGAGTTAAATCATGAACTGGATGTGCTGGAGAATTCTATTGACAGGATGATTGATTTTTTGAATCCGGGCGGGCGGTTAAGCATTATTACCTTCCACTCTCTGGAGGATCGGATTGTAAAGAACCGGTTCCGGATCAATGAAAATCCCTGTACCTGTCCGCCGGAGTTTCCCGTATGCATGTGCGGAAAAAAGAGTAAGGGCAGAGTGGTTACAAGAAAGCCCATTGTGCCTACAGAAGAGGAACTGGAAACAAACAAACGGTCAAAAAGTTCCAAGCTTCGTGTTTTTGAGCGGAGCTGACGGCAGAAGCCGGATGATGGAACAGAGAAAAGGAGTTTTGTTATAATATAGTTTTGGAATAGGAATTTCAGGGAGGGAATGGACATGGCTGCAGGATACCGTGGAAGAAGCGGACAGGAATACATATATGGAAACACGGTGCGGGCTGCAGAGCCGGCAGAGGCGGATTACCGCCGGAGACAGAAGAAAGCTGCCGAGCTGGAGCGCCAGACAGCCAGATACCAGCGGATGAACCGCCGGGTGAGAAGAAATCAGGAGAAAGCCCTGCAGATGGATCTGCCCTATGTGGTAATGCTTACCATCGCGGCTTTCTGTGCACTTACTATCTGTGTAAATTATCTTCATGTGCAGTCCTCCATTATGGGAAGAATTCATCATATTGAAGAACTGGAGCGGGAGATTGAGCAGCTGAGATCCAATAATGATGCATTGCAGACAAGAATCAATACACAAATTGATCTGGATCACGTTTACAAGGTTGCCACAGAGGAGTTAGGAATGGTCTATGCCAACAAAGACCAGGTAATTCTCTATGACAAAACGGAAAGCGAGTATGTGAGACAGTATGAGGACATCCCAGAAAACTAATCCTGATATGAAACGGAAGAAAAAAAGGGAGTCTGTGAAACGACAGGTTTTCGTAAAATATATGCAGGAAAGGCTGGCGATCGCAGTAATTGCGATTACGCTGGCTTTGTTTGCTTTAATTTATGTACTTTATGATATTGTAGAAAATAACAGAGACAGCTACAATCAGATCGTTCTGACACAGCAGGATTATGACAGCAGACCTCTGGCATACCGCCGGGGGGATATTGTGGATCGGAACGGAACCTATCTGGCAACAACAGAAAAGGTCTACAATCTGATTCTGGATCCCAGACAGATTATGTCGGATGAGGAGGATTATCTGGAGGCGTCGGTTACAGCTCTGTCAACAGTTCTGGGCTATGATGCCGGGGAGCTTCGGACGCTGATTACCAGCAATCCGGATACTGCCTATGTGCGGTATGCAAGGCAGCTTTCCTATGATCAGAAGGAAGCCTTTGAAACCTATCAGACAGAGACAAACAAGGCAAATTCCAAGGCGGATTCCAAAGCACGGGTAAAGGGTGTCTGGTTTGAGGAGGAGTACAAACGGGTTTACCCCTACAATTCCCTTGCAAGCAGTGTGATTGGCTTTGCCACCAGTGACGGCGGAGGCGGAAACGGAGGAATCGAGCAGTCCTACAACAGCGCCCTGATTGGAACCAACGGAAGAGAGTACGGATACCTTAATGATGACTCCAATCTGGAGCGGGTGATTAAGCCTGCTGTCAACGGAAATACCGTAGTGTCCACTCTGGATGTGAATGTGCAGAATGCGGTGGAAAAGCGGATTCAGGAGTGGATGACGGAAACAGGATCGGATCATGTGGGCGTTGTGGTTATGAATCCCAATAACGGTGAGATTCTTGCCATGGCAGGAGAAAGTCCCTTTGATTTGAATAATCCCAGAGAGGTATCCAGCCGGTATACGGATGCGGAAATCCGCCAGCTGGGTGTGAAAGAGGCGGTTGGCGATTACAAGAGAAAGCACAGAAATACTGACCAGGCCACAATTACGGAGGATCAGGTCACGGCCCATTATACAGAGGATGAAATCCGTTCTCTGGGACTTCAGGTGGCCTGGAACCAGGAGTGGAGAAATTTCTGTGTCAGCGATACCTTTGAGCCGGGTTCTCCTTCCAAAATTTTTACCGTGGCGACAGCGCTGGAAGAGGGAATTGTTACGCCAAACGACAGCTTTTACTGCGACGGATATCAGGAGGTCGGAGGATTTCCCATTAAGTGTACGGCTTATATAAAAGGCGGTCATCAGAATATCAGTCTTGCAGAATCTCTCATGGTGTCCTGCAACGATGCGATGATGCAGATTGCAGCAAAAACAGGTACGCCTTTATTTACGAAATATCAGAGACTGTTCGGATTCGGAACGAAAAGCGGAATTGATCTTCCCGGTGAGCCGGATACCTCCGGTCTGCTTTATACAGCAGACACGATGAAGCCGGTGGATCTGGCAACCAGCTCTTTCGGACAGACCTATAACTGTACCATGGTTCAGATGGCGGCAGGATTCAGCTCTGTGATCAACGGCGGTTCTTATTATGAGCCCCATGTGGTACGCCAGATTGTAAATGAACAGGGCGCTGTTGTGAAAAAGATTGAGCCCAAGCTGGTCAGAGAAACAGTTTCCGAGTCTACCAGCAGCTTTATCCGGGATGCCCTTTACCGCACCGTTTCAGAGGGAACCGGTAAGGCGGCAGCAGTGCCGGGGTATAAAATCGGCGGAAAGACAGGAACAGCACAGAAACTGCCACGTTCTGCCCGCAATTACCTTCTGTCCTTCTGCGGCTTTGCTCCGGTAGATGATCCGCAGGTTCTGGTATATGTGGTTGTAGATGTTCCCCATGTGGAGGATCAGCCCCACAGTACCTATGCAAGTGTAATTTTCCAGAAGATTATGAGTGATATTCTTCCCTATCTGAATATTTTCCCGGAAACGGATGTTCAGGTCGATGAGGAGGCGGCAGAGAAGCTTCCCGAGTCTGAGGGAATTACGGAGATGACCGGCTCAGAGTCAGAAGAGGTGCCGGAAGAATCCAAGGTGTATGATGCAGAAGAATATGTAGATCCGGGCATGGAGCTGGGACTTCCCGATGCGGAGTCATCAGAGGGAGGAGCGGCTTCTGGACCCGAAGGAGAGGCATCTCAGGCGGATGGCGGCAAAACGCCGGCAGAAACGGAAGCTGAGAGCAGCGCAGAAGACAGTACCCGGGCAGAAACCGGCGGCGAAGGCACGTAACGGAAATCAGCCGGAAAAGAGTCTGTTCTAAAGCGGGCATCCCTTCATATAGTGATAACAAGGATCCTGTCGGGAGCGGGCCATGAGTTCGAATCATACACAACATCGAAAAAAAACAGCCGTCCTGTTTTTTCTGCTGTGCCTATGTATGGCAGGATTAACAGGGCGGCTTGTGTATCTTATGGTATACCGCTCGGATTATTACAGTAAGATGGCAGAGGAGCTTCATCAGAGAGAGAGGAGCATAAAGGCGGCCAGAGGAAGAATTATTGATGCAACAGGAACTGTGATCGCAACCAACAGGACAGTCTGCACCATTTCTGTCATATACAATCAGGTGGAGGATCGGGAGCAGGTGATCCGCATTCTCAGCAGAGAACTGGGGATAGAGGAAGAAAAAGTGAGAAAACGTGTGGAAAAACGCAGCTCGAGAGAGATTATTTCCACAAATGTAGATAAGGAAATCGGGGATCGGATCCGGAACTTTCACCTGGCAGGAGTGAAGGTGGATGAGGACTACCGGAGATATTATCCCTACGACAGCCTTGCATCCAGAGTTCTGGGCTTTACCGGTGGAGACAATCAGGGAATTATCGGCCTGGAAGTGGTTTATGAGGAATGGCTGAAGGGGGTGAACGGCACGATTCTGACTCAGGCAGATGCGGCAGGAGTAGAGATTGAGAATGCTTTTGAGGATCGGATTGAGCCGGTTCCGGGAAATGATCTGTACATCAGTCTTGATGTTAATATTCAGCAGTATGCCCAGCAGGCAGCCTATGAAACCATGGAGCGCAAGGGGGCAAAGCAGGTTTCCGTTATTGTGATGAATCCGCAGAACGGGGAGATTATGGCGATGGTCAATGTTCCGGAGTTTCATTTAAACGATCCCTTTACTCTGACAGAGGCTTATGCTGCAGAGGGAGAAAACAGGCAGGAGCTTTTAAACAGGATGTGGAGGAATCCGGCCATTAATGATACATATGAACCGGGCTCGACCTTTAAAATCATAACTGCGGCAGCCGGTCTGGAGGCAGGAGCCGTGGGGCTGGAGGATCATTTTTCCTGTCCCGGATTCCGGATTGTAGAGGACAGGAAAATCCGATGCCACAAAACAGGGGGACATGGAGGGGAAACCTTTCTTCAGGGAGTGATGAATTCCTGCAATCCTGTATTTATTGATGTAGGGCAGCGGCTGGGGGTTGACCGGTATTATCACTATTTTGAGCAGTTCGGGCTGAAGGAAAAGACCGGGATTGATCTGCCGGGAGAAGCCGGAACCATTATGCATAAAAAAGAAAATATGGGACTGGTAGAGCTGGCTACGGTGTCCTTTGGCCAGTCCTTTCAGATTACGCCGATTCAGCTGATTACTACAGCGGCATCGATTATAAACGGAGGAAACCGGGTGACGCCTCATTTTGCCGTCCGGGCTGTGAGCAGCGACAGGACTTCTGTTCACCGTTTTTCCTGGCCGGTAAAGGAGCACATTGTTTCAGAGGAAACCAGCGCTTCCATGCGGTATATTCTGGAACAGGTGGTTGCAGAGGGAAGCGGAAAAAAGGCAGCGGTGGAAGGGTTCAGAATCGGAGGGAAAACGGCTACGTCAGAGAAGCTTCCCAGAAGCCTGAAAAAATATATTTCTTCTTTTATCGGCTTTGCTCCGGCGGATAATCCCAGGGTAATTGCCCTGATTACCATTGATGAACCTCAGGGAGTCTACTATGGCGGAACCATTGCAGCGCCGGTGATTGCAGATATTTTCAAGAATATTCTTCCGTATCTGGGAATCCCGGAAGCGGTGGAAGAAACTGCCGGGTCAATGGGAATCAGTAGTTGATTATTCCTATAAAAAGACGTATACTACTTAGTATGTCGTAATTGTTCAGCCATGCGAAAATTCAGACAGGAAAAAGCGTTGAAAGCTTGTTTTCATAAGAGTTTTCCTGCCTGAGTCTTCATAGGGCGGATGCCCGATGCTTCTTGTCCGCTGTAAGCGGGCAAGAAGATGCATGGCTGAACGGTTACAATATGTCAGCCACAAATGAATACATAACCAATTAGGAGTGCATCATGATTAATGAAACCATACTAGCGATTATTATAGCTTTTGCCATCAGCGCCATGCTTTGCCCGGTGGTGATTCCCTTTCTTCACAAGCTGAAATTCGGACAGCAGGTGCGGGATGACGGCCCTCAGGCTCATTTGAAAAAGCAGGGAACCCCGACCATGGGCGGTCTGGTGATTTTAACCAGTATTGTGATTACTTCTCTGTTTTATATCAGAGATTATCCGAAGATTATTCCTGTTTTATTTGTAACCGTCGGCTTCGGTATTGTCGGTTTTCTGGATGATTATATCAAGATTGTCATGAAGCGTTCAGAGGGACTCAATCCTCTTCAGAAGCTCATCGGACAGTTTATTATTACCGGGATTTTTGCCTGGTATCTGCTTCATTCCGGACAGGTGGAAACCACTATGCTGATTCCCTTTACCGGCGGATTCGACGATGGTATTTTTATCAGTCTCGGAATTTTGTTTGTGCCGTTTCTGTTTTTTGTGGTTCTGGGAACAGACAACGGGGTTAACTTTACGGATGGCCTTGACGGCCTGTGTACCAGTGTGACCATTCTGGTGGCAACCTTTATGACCATTGTGGCTCTGGGGGAAAACAGCGGGATCAGTCCCATTACCGGAGCTGTGGTAGGAAGTCTTCTGGGCTTTCTCCTGTTTAATGTCTATCCTGCCAGAGTTTTTATGGGAGATACCGGTTCTCTGGCTCTGGGCGGCTTTGTGGCGTCCAGCGCATTTATGATGCAGATGCCGTTCTTCATTCCCATTATCGGACTGATTTATCTGGTTGAGGTGCTGTCCGTAATTATGCAGGTATCTTATTTTAAGGCAACACATGGAAAGCGTATTTTTAAAATGGCTCCGATTCATCACCATTTTGAACTGTGCGGATGGTCGGAAACAAGAGTAGTGGCAGTATTTTCCATAACCACGGCCATTCTTTGTCTGGTGGCTTATCTGGGATTGTGATAAAAGGAGGAAAGGTACATGAGCAGTCAGAAGGTATTAGTAGCAGGCTCCGGAAAAAGCGGTATCGCTGCAGCAAGGCTGATGCTGCAGATGGGCGGCGATGTGGTCCTGTATGACGGAAATGATAAACTGGATGCGGAAGAGCTGAAGGAAAAGTTTGAGGAAAAGGACAGAGAGCGTCTGACCATTGTTCTGGGAGAACTGACACGGACGGATCTGCTGGGAGTGGAGCTTTCTGTAATCAGCCCCGGCATTCCTCTGGACGCGCCCTTTGTTCCGGTTCTGGATGAGGCAAAGATTCCTATCTGGAGCGAGATTCAGCTGGCCTATCATGTGTCTAAGGGCAAACTGATTGCCATTACGGGAACCAATGGAAAGACAACCACCACGGCTCTTACGGGAGAGATTATGAAGGCCCATTTTGAGGAGGTCTATGTGGTGGGCAATATCGGAATCCCCTATACAGAGACGGCTCTGGATACGACGGATGAGGCGGTGACTGTGGCTGAGGTCTCCAGCTTCCAGCTGGAAACCATTATGGATTTCCGCCCGGATGTGAGCGCAATTTTAAATATTACGCCGGATCACTTAAACCGTCACGGAACCATGGAAAACTATATCGATATCAAGGAACGGGTATGCGCAAACCAGACAGAGGATGACTGGATTGTGCTGAACTATGACGATCCGGTTCTGCGGGAGTTTGGAGAGAAGGAGGATTTAAAACCGGGAGTGGTATTTTTCTCCAGCACCCATGAGTTAAAGGACGGCCTGTTTTTGGATCAGGATGAGATCATTCTGGCAAAGGACGGCAGGAGAGAGTCTGTGGTCAATGTTCACGATCTGAAGCTTCTGGGCAAACATAACTATGAAAATGTGATGGCAGCTGTAGCCATGAGCCTGAAAATGAACGTTCCTCTGGATACGATTCGCAAGGTGATTAAGGAATTTAAGGCTGTGGAGCACAGAATTGAATTTGTTCTGGAGCGGTGCGGCGTGAAATATTACAACGATTCCAAGGGAACCAATCCGGATGCAGCTATTCAGGCTATCCGCGCCATGCCGGGACCGACGGTGCTGATTGCAGGCGGCTATGATAAGCAGAGTGAGTATGATGAGTGGATTGAGGCCTTTGGGGATAAGGTGAAATATCTGGTTCTGATTGGCCAGACCAGGGATAAGATTGCCGAGTGCGCCAGACGCCATGGCTTTACGGAGATTATGTATGCAGAGGATATGCCGGAGGCTGTCCGTGTCTGCGCGGCATATGCCAATGCCGGTGACAATGTGCTTCTGTCTCCGGCCTGCGCCAGCTGGGGAATGTTTGACAACTACGAGCAGCGGGGCGAGATATTTAAGGAGTGTGTAAGAAACCTGTAGGAGGAGCCTATGGCAAAAAAGAACAAAAACAGGCGTTTTTATGATTACAGCCTGCTGTTTACCATTATTTTTATTATGGCCTTCGGGCTGGTGATGATTTACAGCGCCAGCTCCTATATGGCCCAGCTGAAATATGGAGATGCGGCTTATTTTATGATGCGCCAGTTGAAAATCGGAGTGGCTGGTCTGGTGATAGCTCTGGTGATTTCAAAGATGGATTATCACTGGTATGCCAGGTTTGCCCTCTTTGCCTACGCGCTTTCGTATGTGCTGATGATTGCAGTTTCTCTGTTTGGAAAGGTGGTAAACGGAAAAAGGCGCTGGCTTCAGCTGGGGCCGATCAGTTTTCAGCCTACAGAGTTTGTTAAAATAGCATTGATTGTTCTTTTGGCAACCGTGATTACCCAGATGGGAAAGAAGATCAATTCCTGGAAGGCCATGGCTGTGGTGATGGGGCTTGCCATTCCGATTGCGGGAATTGTGGCAGCCAATAACCTGAGCTCCGGAATTATCATTGTGGGAATTGCCTTTGTCATGCTGTTTGTTGCCTGCAAAAAAAGCTGGCCCTTTTACCTGTGCGGGATTGGGGCAGTCAGCACTATCTTCCTGGCAGGACCGCTTGCCTCTTTCCTGGAGGCAACCCAGATTCTAAAGCCGTACCAGCTGGAACGTATCCATGTCTGGCTGGAGCCGGAGGCCTATAAGCTGGACGGCGGATTCCAGGTGCTTCAGGGACTTTATGCCATTGGCTCCGGCGGGCTGGTGGGAAAAGGACTGGGAGAAAGCATCCAGAAAATGGGATTTGTGCCGGAGGCACAGAACGATATGATTTTTTCCATTATCTGCGAGGAGCTGGGGCTGTTTGGAGCAGTATCGGTGATTCTGATTTTCCTGTTTATGATTTACCGGTTTATGGTAATTGCCTTCAATGCCCCGGATCTGTTCGGTGCTTTGATTGTTGTAGGCGTTATGGCCCATGTGGCCATTCAGGTTATTTTAAATATTGCGGTGGTTACCAATACCATTCCCAATACGGGAATTACTCTTCCGTTTATCAGTTATGGAGGAACGTCGGTTCTGTTTCTGATGATGGAAATGGGGATGGTACTAAGTGTATCCAACCAGATTAAAATGGAAAAATAACTCTTTTTAAGGAACCCTTTGGGGAGCAGAGTACATAGGATGGAATAGAGACGGATAGAGCGGGAGGGAATTGGCTTGTCTGTGATTCATATCCAGGGACCTGGCTGCCTGAAGGGAACCATAGAAATTCAGGGTTCAAAAAACGCGGTGCTGCCTGTAATGGCAGCATCTTTACTTCACAGAGGAATTACGGTTCTTAGAAACGTGCCGAAGATACAGGATGTGTATTCCATGATGGAGATTCTGGAGTATCTGGGCTGTGAGCTGAAGCTGGAGGGACACAGTCTCACCATTGATGCAGGGAAGGCATCCGGAATGCCTGTTCCGGCGGAAATGGCAGGGAAAATGCGTTCCTCCATTATGCTTTTAGGACCAATGCTGGGGCGGTTTCGGGAGGCAGTGACCAGTCTGCCCGGCGGCTGCTGTCTGGGAAAACGTCCGGTCAACCTTCATCTGGACGGCCTGCGGCGTCTGGGGGCGGATATCAGAGAGGAAGGAAACCAGATTGCCGCGTCGGCAGCTGTCCTGGAGGGAGCTTCGTTTCACCTGGATTATCCAAGCGTGGGAGCAACCGAGAATCTGATTATGGCGGCAGCGGCGGCCGGGGGAACCACGGTTTTGTCAGGAGCGGCCAGAGAGCCGGAGATTGCGGTTCTCTGTGATTTTCTGAAGAAGGCAGGAGCGCGGATTGAAGGCGCAGGAACGGAAACGGTTGTGATATACGGAGGAGCTCCTCTTCACGATGTGGAATTTTCCATTCCGGGAGACAGGATTGTAGCAGGTACTTATCTGGGAGCGGTGATGACTGCAGGCGGAAAACTTTTCCTTTCCGGCGCTCCTCTGGAACATATGGAATCCAATATGAAACTGGCAGCCAGGATGGGGGCGCAGATTTCCGGCAGTCCGGAGGGACTTCTTGTGGAAATGAACCGGCGTCCCCTCCCTGTTTCCTTTGCCACTGGTCCTTATCCGGCCTTCCCTACGGATCTTCAGCCGGTGATGATGGCAGCAGCTTCTGTTGCAGAGGGGAAAAGCCGGATCCGGGAAACAGTATTTGAAAACCGTTTTTCCTGTGCAAAGGAATTGCGGAAACTGGGAGCCCATATTATAATAGAGGGAACAAATGCGCAGATAGAAGGGCGGTTTCCTTTGAGCGGAGGCCGGGTATGTGCAGCAGATCTCAGAGGAGGGGCTGCTTTGATCGCTGCGGCTCTGGCTTCCTGGCAGCCGGTGACGGTGGATGACAGCTGCGGTCACATCAGCAGAGGATATGAGAATATCTGCCGGGATTTAAAGAGCGCAGGCGCCAGAATTACGGAAACAAACGACGGATAAAACAGGCTTACAGCCTGAAGCAAAACACAGATACGCACTGGTGTGAGAGGAAAAGGCGCCTCAGCTCCGGCTGTGCCGGAAAGAAGACATCAGGGCGTATTCTGTGTGATAAGAACAATGACAGGGGAACAGGCAGAAGATGGAATACGGATGGACAGAAAAGAAGAAAACAGGGATTGCCGCAGCAGTGATTGTTCTGCTGCTGATTTTGATCGGCCTTTTTTCTCTGCAGATTAAGACAGTGACAGTGACGGGAAATGTGCGGTATACTCAGGAGCAGATTACGGAAATGCTGTTTCCGGATAAGGTAAGCCGGAATCTGGTGGTCTGCTACCTGAAGGATCATTTCCGGGAGCATGTGGAGATTCCCTTTGTCCAGGATTACAAGATTGAATTTCAGGGGCTGAATCAGGCGGAAGTCATTGTTTATGAAAAAAGCGTGGTGGGATATGTTTCTTATATGAGCAGCTGCATGTATTTTGACAAGGACGGAATCGTCGTGGAGAGTACCAGCAAGACTCTTCCCGGAATCCCTCAGATTACCGGGCTGAAATTCGGACACATTGTGCTGTATCAGAAGCTTCCGGTTGAGAGTGACACGGTATTTCAGGAAATATTAAACCTGACCCAGATCCTTTCGATTTACCAGATGGAGGTGGACCGGATCCAGTACAACAGCTTTGGAGAGGCAACCCTTTATATGGGAGATTTGGAGGTGATTCTGGGGAACAATGCCGGAATGAACGGAAAGATTGCAGAGCTCAGCGACATGCTTCCCAAGCTGGAGGGAAGAAAGGGAACGCTGTATCTGGACACCTATGACGAGACAGCGACCAATGCCATGTATGCCTTTAAACCGCGGCAGTAGGGAGAACCGGCAGGGCAGAGGGATTATGTTCGTGAGAAAAAACAAAGGAAACGTCAAAAAACCAGTGAAAATCTACAAATTAGAGGTTGATATTTTTTTGGAAATCAAATATAGTATTAGGTAGGCTAGTTTTGCAAAAATTATTACAAAATTGTTACAGAGGTACTTTTTACCAAAAAAAGGGTGTTTTGTTGACACCCTGAAAAAAATCAAATTATAATCACCGTGTGTTAAAAATAAAAAAGGAAAGAGATATTGTATGATTAAATTTTTGAAAAAAAATATTATTATCATTGCTATGTTGATGATATCTGGAATAACCCTGGCATTTGCACCGGGTAAGAAATCAGATAACGATAATTCAACTCCTGAAACACCTGTTTCGGTAATGATTACTGAAGACAATAGACTTAATCTTGTAATGGATAGTTTTAATACGGTAAGATTTACAGATGTGGAAATACCGCAGGAAGAAGAGACAGAAACAGCAGTATCGGAAGAACAGACGGTTGAGGAAACAGAAACACCTGTTGAAGAAGAGACACAGGAGGCAGCAGCACCATCTTATGTAATTCCGTGTACGGATGAAGATTATAATAATTTTTTAAAAATAGTAGAGGCAGAAGCAACCGGAGGAGATATAATGTCAAAGATAATGGTTGCGGATGTTATTATTAACAGAGTAAGAAGTTCAAGATTCCCTAATACTATTACTGAAGTTATTTTTCAGGGAAACGGTGAGCAGTTCCAGCCTGTGGCGGACGGAAGATTCTATTCGGTTTATGTAACAAACGAAACCGTTGAGGCGGTTCAGAGAGCATTGTACGGTGAGGATTACTCCATGGGAGCACTTTTCTTTGCATCGAATTACAGTGTTAATGCCGGAGCATGGCATGTGTCGGCACTTACAAGATTGTTCGAGTATGGCGGACATGTATATTTTACATTTTAACGGTTAATGAAATGGTCTTCAAAAAATGATTGAAGACCATTTTTAGTTATGGTATAATATGATGAAGTTTAAAGATAAATATAAAGGATGGTATGGTAATGAGTCTGTTATATAGGAGTACAAGAAGTGCTGATGTTAAAGTAACTGCCTCTCAGGCAATTTTGAAAGGTCTTGCAGCTGATGGAGGGTTGTATGTACCTGAATCAATTCCGGCATTGGACGTTTCTCTTGAAGAACTTGCAGGAATGGATTACAGAGAAGTAGCTTATGAAGTAATGAAGTTATTTATTACTGACTTTACAGAGGAAGAACTTAAGAATTGTATTAATAAAGCATATGACAGTAAATTTGATACAGATGAGAT
>UQFC01000034.1 GCA_900540335.1 uncultured Clostridium sp.
TCCATATTCGGTGTCAGCACCGGATCCTCTCCTGCCGCCCCAATTCCGTGAGCACGCCACTGATCTGCAAAGATATAAAGCAGATTCATTGGTTTCATAGCGTTCTCCGTAATTGATCGTAATTTTTTATAAAAATCAGATAATTAGTTTGCAGAGCCGTTTAAGTAGGTCTCGTATGCTTCCTGGTTGATTTCCAGAGCACGCTCGATGCCTCTTGCCTTCAGCTCGTTGATAAACTCATCATACTCAGCCTCGAAATCATTTACGCCCAGAATCCAGGACTGGAATTTCTCCTCTACGTACGGCTGAATGTTTGCCATCAGGTTCTTGTACTCGGTATCAACTTCTGCGCTGTATTTCAGCTCCAGCTCACCATCTGCATACGGAGGCATATCTTTGCCAAACCATTCCGGATGGGCGTTGTACAGTTCGCTTGCCTCTTTACCAATCTCAGTCATGGTAGCCTTCTCATACTCGCCGTCCTGGCACATACCGATACGGTACTGAGCGCCGATGGAACGCAGGTATCCCAGAGGAGTCAGTTCAGACTTCATAACTTTTTCTGTAAACTGCTTGGTTCCGTCTGCATTCTTGGTGTAGGTGTCGCCTTCGATACCCCAGTTGATTAACTCATCGCCTTCCTCAGAGAAGAAGTAATCCATGAATTTGATAACAGTTACCGGATCCTTACACTGAGAAGAAATTCCCCAGCCTGCGCCCGGATAACGGCTTACTCTCTCTTTTACTACTCCGTGCTGGTCTGCAGGCGGTGCAATCGGAACCATCTTGAATCCAGGAATTGCCTCTGCCAGAGAGGTGTTGTAGTTACCTGCACTTACCCAGTCATGAGTACATCCGCCCAGGTTTCCGCTCAGAAGAGTATCTCGGCTGGATGCGCCTCTGGTGAAGATCTCCGGGTCAATAATGCCTTCTTTATACCACTGAATCATACCTCTTACGCCGTCCTTGAAGTTCTCTTCCAGCGGCTCGAAGGTAATCTTTCCATCTCTCGGATAGAAGGTGGTACTGGTATCCCACAGATACAGATACTCTTCCGGCATTTTCCATCCTGCACGGTCAAACAGCGGAATCTCATCCTTTACGCCGTTTCCGTTGGGGTCGTCATTACGGAATGCGTACAGTACGTCATGAAGCTCGTCTACAGTAGTCGGTACTTCCAGACCCAGATTGTTCAGCCAGTCTTCACGAATCCACCAGTACTCAGCAGACAGAAGCTCCTGGTTCTTCGGCAGATAATAAATATTGCCGTCCAGAGAGGTTGCGGACTGACGATATCTGTCATCCTCTTCCATAACCTTCTTAATATTCGGTGCATGCTCTTCAATCAGATCATTTAACGGAATCAGACCGCCGTCTCTTCCCAGCTTTTCCAGCTCAGATGCGTCTACATATCCGATAATATCAGCCAGCTGACCGGAACTGAGCATCAGGTTAAATGCCTCCTCCTCGTTGGAGTTTGTCTTGGAAATGGTTCCTTTTAAGCTGACATTGGTTCTCTTTGCAGCTTCCTGCCATACCTGCCAGGTGGAATCAAATGGCATATTGTTGAAGTTCAGGAAAATTGTAAATTCCTTCGGTTCAGCACAAACCAGACTTCCCTCCAGTTTTTCTGTCTCAGCTCCTGCTGCCTGTGTTGCTGCCGGCTGTCCGTTTCCTGCCGGAGCCTCTTCCTTCTTGCCGCCGCATCCGGTTACCAGAGATGCTGTTGATGCAGCTGCCAGTGCCAGTGCAATTACCTGCTGTTTTCTCATAACCCTTCTCCTTTTAAAATATAATGTTTTTTTACGATTCAGACCGTTTTTCCGCAAACCGGATAAACCGGCCGGGAAAACCTTCTGAACAGATTCATAAATTTAACCCTTAACACCGCCTACGGTAAGACCGGTCTTAAAGTATTTCTGAACAAACGGGAACACTACCAGCATCGGGATGATAGCGATGATAATGACCGCATAAATAATGGTTGTCGGTGAGCTTAATGACTCTGCAGTAACCAGGGCTGCATCGGCTGCGTTTGCAACACGGTCTACGATCATTTTCTTTAACATAACCTGCAGCGGAGCCTTGGAGTCATCGTTTAACAGCTGCATTGCCCAGAAGTAGCTGTTCCATCTGTTTACTGCGTAGAACAGGCCCACAGTAGCCAGAGCCGGTTTTGACAGAGGCAGGAAAATCTTGTAGAAAATAGTAAAGTGGTTTGCTCCGTCAATGAAAGCCGCCTCTTCCAGTTCGTAGGGAACCTGCTCGAAAAAGCTCTTCATAATAACCATATTGTAAGTATTAATTGCAAATCCCAGAATAATTGCAGTTCTGGTATTTAACAGACCGAAATCTCTGAAGTTCAAATAGGTAGGAATAATACCTGCATTGAACCACATGGTGAAAATTGCAACCATTGTAAAGAACTTCCGGAATGCCAGACGTTTCTTGGACAGGGCATATGCCATGGATGTGGTAAATGCCATATTCACTGCTACACCTGCAACGGTATAGAACAGAGTATTTCCGTATGCTGTCCAGATTCCCGGTTTGGCAACTGCCTGACGGTAGCTGTCCAGGGTGAAGTGCTTAATGGAAAACATAACAGAGCCGTTTTCCACATACAGCGGTTTACTTAATGATGCGATCAGCGCGTAATAAATCGGGTACAAAACAACCATTGAGATAATAATTCCCATGATTACCATGAAAACGTTGAAAATTTTCTCACCGGTTCCAATGACCTGACCCTGATGTTTCTTCTTTTTCATGCCGTCCTCCTTACCAAAGTGCGTTGTCTGTAATCTTCCGGCTTACCCAGTTGGATAAGGAAACCAGAATCAAAGCCACCAGTGCTTCGAACAGACCTACAGCTGTTGCCAGACCGTAGTTACCGTTTTCAAATCCAAGGCGGTAAGAGTAGGTTGCAATAACGTCTGCAGTTGCATAAGTAGAAGGCTGATAAAGAAGCAGGATTGCCTCGTATCCAACCTTTACCATCTTACCGATGTTTAATACGAACATGGTAACAATGGTAGGCATGATTGCCGGGAATGTGATATTTTTGATTTTCTGCCATTTTCCTGCTCCATCCACAGTAGCTGCCTCATAAAGCTGAGGATCAATACCCATGATAGCGGCGATGAAAACAAGTGCATTAAATCCGGCATTCTGCCAAAGTGTCATTGCTGTATAGATGCCTCTGAAATACTGCGGCTGTACCATGAAGTAGGTCGGCTCAAAGCCCAGCTTGGAAAGAATCATATTGATAATACCGGTACTGGGAGACAGGAAGTTTACAACCATACCACATACAACTACAACAGATACAAAGTGCGGAAGCAGAGTTGCTGTCTGTGTCAGCTTGCTGACGAACTTGTTCTTCATCTCTGTAACACAAATGGCCAGAAGAATCGGAACCGGGAAGCAGACTACAATCTGCCAGAAGGAAATCATCAACGTATTTTTAAATACACGGATAAAATCTCTTCCGGTTAAGAAATCTACAAAATTCTTTAACCCCACAAATTCACTTCCCTCAAAGCCGCGGAAGATGTTATAATCGTAGAATGCGATCCGCAGACCGGACATCGGCCGGTAAGCAAAGGCCAGGAACCATAACAGGCCCGGGAGAAGAAGCAGATACAGCTGATAATTTTTTGCAATACTTTTAAGCCCCACCTTCAGCTGTGTCCCCAGTGCTGTTTTTTCTTTTGACTGCTTTTGCATCAGGAAACCCCCTTAATTTTTTTGGCGTGCACGCTTTTGTGACTACAGTTTACCCCACCCCCATTATAAAAGTAAATCATCGTTTTTCAAAAGGCACTCTTTTTGCTTTACAAAAGCATCACCATTTTTCAACTGCATCACCAAAGAGATTGATTCTATTGATTTGCGTCATTTTTTATACTATATTAGTAGAAATGATTTAATTTTTATTGATTTTACCTAAAGAAAGAGAGGTCCTTATGAATCCAACAAACTATTTGATTATGATTTGCGATCAGTTATCTGCCACTGCCCTGAGTGCCTACGGCAACACATATTCCCGTACTCCCAACCTGGATCGCCTGGCAGAGCGCTCCGCAATCTATGAATATGCATATACGCCATGCCCGCTTTGCCAGCCGGCCAGAGCTTCCTTCTGGACATCCCGCTATCCTCACGAAACCATGGTGCGCACCAATCTGCCCAAGCAGCGCCTTCCTTTCTATCAGGGAGATGACCAGACAATAACACCGGAAACCTTTCCGTCTGTTTCTGAAACAATCCCCGCTATGGGAGAGCTGTTTTCTCAGGCCGGTTACCGGTGCATCCATTTTGGAAAAACACACGACTACGGCTGAGAGGATTTGAGGTTATTCCCTCCAGAGAGATTCCCAAGGAACGCACCAATCCTGCCATCAAGTTTGACTATGAAACCTTCCTGGATATTGATACCACAGAGAAAACCGTCAGCTGGCTGAAAACAGAAGGCGCTGAAACCTCTCAGCCTTTCCTTGCTGTAGCGGATCTTCAGAACCCGCATAACATCTGTGCCTATATCGGAGAAAAGCAGCACGGAGCGGACCCGGAAAACTTCCCTCTGGACAGAGAACTTCCTCCGCTTCCGGAAAACTTCGAGTTTGACGATATGAAAAACCGTCCGGAATTTATCCAGTATCTGTGCTGCGCACACCGCAGACTCCGCCATGCCAGCCACTGGGATGAAACAGATTACCGGTATTATCTCTATGCCTACTATTACTATCTGGAAATGGTTGACCAGCAGATTGGAGAAATCTTAAAGGCTCTGGAGGAAAGCGGAAAGGCCGACAATACTGCCATCCTCTTCTTTGCTGACCACGGAGAAGGAATGGCCTCCCACCGGATGGTTACCAAATACGGTGTATTCTATGAGGAAAGCAACCGCGTTCCTTTCTTCGCCTGCGGTCCCCGCATTGCCGGAGGCAGAAGAATCGAAGGCGTATTCTCTCTCCTGGATCTGCTTCCTACCATGTTGGATCATGCAGGCATTTTAAACGGCTCCTTTGCCGGAAAGAGCCAGCTGGCCTCTCTGTCCGGAGCATCCGATCGGACAAACAATGCCTATGCAGCTTCTGAATGGCATGATGAATTCCGGGATTATACCATTCCCGGACGAATGATCTGCGATGAGCATTACAAATATACCTGCTATCTGGAACCGGACAGTGAAGAGCTGTTTGATTTAACAAACGATCGGCTGGAGAAGAAAAACCTTGCCCGCCTTCCTGAATACGCACAAGTTCTGGAGCAGTACCGCGAAAAGCTCAAAAAACATGTGGAGGAGACAAAGGATGATTTCTTCCGCCTTGCCTGCTCCGATGCCTCTGCCTACAGAAAGCATCCTCTGGGATATGGTCATCACGAAGGACTCAGCGCTGTTGAAGTCTATTCCCAGAGCCTGAAAAAAGCATAATCACAACGTAACTATTCTGGACGGCGGGAGAACTGGAAGAAAAATCCGTGTCAAGCTTGCTTGTAAGCGGGTCTTTCTTCCAGTTCTCACATCGGAGGAATCTCCGATGCTTCTTGTTCGGCTTTGCCGGACAGGAAGATGCCCCGTCCTGAACAGTTACAGCATAACTTAGAAAAAGGACTAAACTTATTATGAGACCCCATGGAACCCGGAAAAACTGCCAAGGAGCTTATAAAATTTCACTGTATCGCCTGTTTTTTGCCCTTGCACTGACCATTGCCCTGATACTTTGCACCCTGACCGGCTGGTTTTTAAACCGCCAGTCCAGATCAGACTACTACCATTATCTGGAGCAGTCCGCTGTTTCACAGAAAAACATTTCCTCTCTTTCTGTGAATGTAATTGTCAATGCCATTGGAGCCTGCACCAAAGGCACAGAAATTACCCGCTGGGTAGATTCCTCTACTCTGCCGGAATTTTATTTTAATGCCATTGCGGCCTCAAGGAAAATACAGGCGGCTACTACAGATATTCTTCAGGTAGAATACCAGGTGGCAGTTACCCCTCTCAATCCCAGAGCCTATCACGGTGTTATTACCAATATGGTTCTTACCGGAAACCGCTCCCTTTCTATCGAGAACTACTGCGCGGAACATAACCTTTCCAGTGAAAGCTATCTGCAGATTGTTGATCACTTTCAGGAAAAGGAGACTCCCATTGTTCTTCCCCGCTATCATTCTGAAACAGGAAAACTGGAAGAGATCCAGTATATCGTAAAAAATACAGGTAAGATTCACCCTTATTTATTCTTTATTACGATTCCCATAGACTCCCTGCTTCAGGACACGCTGGCAGAGAGTTTCTTCTTATATAATGACAGTGGAGTTTTTGCTCTTTCTCAGCAAGGTGAGCGGCAGCAGGAAAGAGCCCGGGAAATCTATGAGCAGCTGATGATAGACGAAAATAACAGGGACTTTTCCCGGCTGCAGATTCTGCGCGGACAGCACCTGATGGTGACCGAGATTCCTTATGTAGGATGGCACCTGGTCCGGCACTTCCTCTCCATGTACAGGGACTCCTGCTTTTCCTTGTTGTCGTCTGTGCCTGTGTAGCTCTGGCGCTGACACTCAGCTACTATCTTGTAGAAAGGCTGTATCACCCGGTAAAAGAGCTGCTGGAGGCCTCTGTGCTTCCCATAAAAAGCGGGAAACAGCTGGATGAATTTCAAATCATCCGCACCAACATGGAGAAAATCACCGAGCTCGGAGCCCGTCTCCATGAAACCATGGCTGAAAACGACTCTCTTATGTCGATTCAGTCCTATAAGGAACTGCTGTTTTCCGGAAACGTCAGCGGAGAAGTCCTGAATCAGTTTGAAAATCCAAATGCTGATTACTGTGTGGCCATCGGAGAAACCCTGTATCAGGAAGACGATCGGGCTTATCAGACCATTTCTCTCCAGAAGGGAACTGCCTATGATACAGCCGCCCACAATCCGGATCTGTTCTACATAAATCTGGATTATAACCGCTATGCACTGATTTTAAAAACAAGTTCGCTGAATCTGGCAGGAGAAATTCTCCGGGATCTGCTTCATAAAATGGAGGCCAATAATGCCCTTTTAGATTCTGATCACCGGATTGTACTTTCTGACATCCATAAAGGACTGGAGCAGCTGCATATCTGCTATCAGGAAGCTCTGAGGATTCTGGATTACCGGTTCCTCCATGCAAAATCACGGCTGATCACCTATCAGGAAATTTCCTCCATTGACGCTGTTACCTATTCCTATCCGCTTCAGATGGAAAACCGGCTGATTCACTGCGCTCTGGAGGGAAAGCAGGAGGCCATTGAAATCTTTGAAACCATTATCCGAGACAATATCCGGGATAAGGATCTTTCCAAAGAAACCCTCCAGAATCTGATTTATGCATTGATTGGAACAATTTCCAGAATTTTCCAGGAGATGAAAACAACTCCCCAGGATTTTCTTGGAAAAGACATTGATTTCAGGTATCTTTATAACCACTGGAATGATTCCGCCGTATTCATTGAGATTAAAGAAATCCTGGAATCCATTATTCAGACTGTATGCAAACAGGAAAACAGCCGGGATCAGGAGCTTCTGGATAAAATGCTGGGTTATATTTACCAGAATTATTCCGACGATATCATGTTAAATGATTTGGCAGATTACCTGAACATTTCGCCCAAATACTGCGGAATTCTCTTTAAGCAGTTAAGCGATAATAATTTCAAGGATTTCCTGAACCGTTACCGCATTGACCGGTCCAAGGAGATTCTGGAGCAGGATCCTTCTATAAAAATTGTTGATTTAAGCGCAATGGTAGGATTTAACTCCTCCAACAGCTTTATCCGCGTATTTAACAAATATGTGGGAATCACACCAAAAGCTTATCAGGATCGGATGAGGGAATCCCATTAATTTATTTTGAGTAACTATTCAGGGCGGCGGGAGAACTCTCCGATGCTTCTTGTTCGGCTTTGCCGGACAAGAAGATGCCCCGTCTTGAACAGTTACTATTTTAAAAAAAGAGATTTTGTTTCAAAAAATGGCCTTTGCCTCTTTGAAACAAAATCTCTTTTGTATTTCAGAACTCTCGATTGCCCAGGAAATCTTATTTTTCAACAGAAATTACCGTTCCGGTAAAAGCATCTGCTTCATTCAGTTCTCCTGTATAGGTAACCGTCACCTGATCTCCGTCCTTTACAGCAGAAAGTCCCTCAGGCTCCTTTCCCTGTTCAAAAGTGAGCACATATTCATGCCCCTCCTTATCTGTAATAACAAACATAAAACTCTTAATATCGCTGATTGTCCCTGTAATTACAGATTTCTCTCCTGACTGGGCCTGTCCTGGCGCTCCTGTCTCTTCCGCTCCCGCTGCTCCGGCTCCTGTCGTCTCTGTACCGGCTGTCACAGCCGGTGCGGCCTGCTTCTTCCCCTGAGCAGCACAGCCGGCTGTCAGCATCAGTACGGTAAACACTGCAAGCATCAGATTTTTCTTTTTCATTGAATTGTCCTCCTCATATGGAAGCTTTTTCAAAAAGCTCCTTTTTTCTTCGGGATTTTCCCTTTTCATAGTATTAGACGAGGACAATGCTGAAAAAGTTTCTGTATCATTTTGTTTTATCAGCCAATCGGTTCAAAATCTGCTGCCCCGTGCTTGCAAAGCGGGCAGATATAATCATCCGGAAGTGTATCTCCCTCATAAATATATCCGCAGATCTTGCAGACAAAGCCCTTCTTTCCCTCTGTCTCCGGCTTCGGCTTTACGTTCTTCTGATAATAAGTATAAGTCATGGTATCCCGATCACTCATAACACGGGCCTCTGTCACTGTACAGATAAACATGCCGTGGGTATCCAAATCCACATACTGCTCTACCTTCAGAGACATAAACGCATTGATATACTTGGGCAGAAATACCAGTCCGTTGTCAGAACGGCAGGTCTTCCAGCCTGCAAACTTATCCGCCTGACGTCCGCTCTGGAATCCAAAATTCTGGAATACCCGGAAAGGCGCGTCTACTGACAGGCAGTTTACATTTAAAATTCCTGTTTTCTTAATAATGTGGTGAGAATAATTTGCCTTATTGATATTGACTGCTACCCTAAACGGCTGATCGGTCAGCTGAGTCACGGTATTTACAATCAGTCCATTGTCTCTGGTTCCGTCATTGGAGGTTACCACATACAGACCGTAGCCAATCTTAAACAGAGCTGTCATGTCATTTTTATTCGCTCTCTCTTCAGACTGGGCAATATACTCCCGGCTCAGTTCCTCTGCCATGGCCTCTAACTGCTGAAGATTCTCTTCGCTGAGAGAAGACATAATCTTAACGGTTGTATTCAGCCAGGTAATATTTTTGCTCTTCTCAAACATACCGCTCATCACCTTGGCTGCCATAGGAGCCCAGGAGCCGTTTTCAATCAGTCCAATGGTACGCTTCTGATATCCTCTCTCCGTCAGATGCTCAATAAATGTGCGCATGAAGGGGAAGATATCTGCATTGTAGGTTGTAGATGCCAGAACCAGTTTTCCATAACGGAATGCATCCTCCACTGCCTTTGACATCTCTGTACGGGCCAGATCACATACCACCACCTGAGGGCAGCCCTTCTCTCTCAGCTTGGCGGCCAGCAGCTCCACTGCTTTTTTCGTATTGCCGTAAATCGAGGTGTAGGCAATCATCACACCCTCAGACTCGGCTGCATAGGAGGACCAGATTTGATATTTTTCAATATAATGTCCCAGATTTTCTTTTAATACAGGGCCGTGGAGAGGACAAATTGTCTGGATATCCAGCGCTGAAGCTGCCTTCAGAAGATTCTGAACCTGAACTCCGTATTTGCCTACAATTCCGATATAGTAACGTCTGGCCTCGTCGTCCCAGTCCTCTTCCACATCCAGAGCACCAAATTTGCCGAAACCGTCTGCAGAAAACAGTACCTTGTCCCGGCTGTCATAGGTAACCATAACCTCCGGCCAGTGTACCATGGGCGCAAATACGAAGGTGAGTACATGATTTCCCAGATCCAGGGTATCTCCGTTTTTCACCTCCAGCATTCTTCCCTCCAGATTCAGGGAACGGAAGAAATTGGAAATCATAACAAAGGTTTTGGCATTTGCCACAATCACAGCCTCCGGATAAACCTTGAGGAAATTCTCAATATTGGCAGAATGATCCGGCTCCATATGCTGCACGATCAGATAATCCGGCTTTCTTCCATCCAGGGCTTTCTGTATGTTATCCAGCCACTCATGGGTAAAATTCTGATCCACCGTATCCATAACTGCTATTTTTTCATCCCGGATCACATAGGAGTTGTAGCACATCCCATTGGGAACCGGATACTGCCCCTCAAACAAATCAACCTGATGATCATTGACGCCTGCATAAATAATATCATCTGTAATATACACAGGTTTTGCCCTCCTTTATTCTATGCGTTTTTTGCTTATCTCCAGTATACCCTCTCTGTCTCTGCCGCACAAGCCTTTTTCACATGTAATAAGGAAATTTCAATAAAAAAATCCCTCCTTATGCTACATTTCCTGCCGCTTTCCGACAACTTTTCTCAAATTCTCTGAGCTTTTCCTTCGACTGCGCGCTTAAGTTCCGGGGCACCTGAATCTCCACTGCCGCATACTGATCTCCGTGTACGGAAGGATTTCCCATAGACACAATTCCTTTGCCTTTCAGCCGGATTTTACTTCCTGACTGGGTTCCCGGAGCAATCTTACAGAGCACATTTCCATAAATAGTCGGAATCTGTACCTCACCGCCCAGAACTGCTGTAGAAAACGGAATGGAAATGGTGGAATATACGTCCAGCCCTTCTCTCCGGAATCCCGTTTTTTCCTTTACCGTAACCTTTAACAGCAAATCTCCTGCTTTTCCTCCATGGACAGAAGCCATTCCTTTTTCCTTCAACCGTATGGTTTTTCCCGATGAAATGCCTGCCGGAATCTGTATCTCCAGAGACTGAAGTTTTCCGCTACTGTCCTGAAAACGGACTACCTTGCGGCCGCCGAAGGCAGCTTCATCAAAAGTCACTTCAATCTCTCCATGCAGATCTTCACCGGAAAAACCGCGGGAATTGTAAGTATCTGTTCTTCTTCCGAAAAAGTCGCTGTAATTCTCTCCAAAATCCGCCCCTGCTCCAAACAGATTCTTTAAAATATCGTCCATGTTCCCGGCTGTCTCAAAATGAGCCCCTCTTCCGCTTCCTGTGCTGTCGCCGTGAAAGCCATGATGCCATTGGCCGGAATAACCATTTCCAAAGGCGCCGCTGTTTCCATAAGCGCGTTCTGCCTGCCATGCCTCTTCCTCATCAAATGCCGCCCATCCCAGCTGATCATACTGTTTTCTTTTTTCCTCATCCCCGAGAATTCCGTAAGCCTCATTGATTTCCTTAAATTTTTCTGCGGCCCGGGAATTGCCTTCATTGCTGTCCGGATGGTACTTCTTTGCCAGTTTTCTGTATGCCTTTTTAATTGCTGCCGCATCTGCATTTCTCGCAACGCCCAGCACCTCATAACAGTCTTTTTTCATATTCCTGTCACCTCCGACGATGAAACCGCTGTCTTTCAGCATATATGGAAAAACAGGAGTCTTATGATCTCCTGTTTTTCACACTTGTTATATATGTAATATAACACGTATTCTATTGTTCGTCAAGGGGTTATCGCTCAATATACTGAATCGCCACGCACCGGGGGCCGCCCTGTGCCACAAACACCGGACTCAGATCCATGATATGGGTTTCCAGGCCGGGAAATACCTTTTCCAGCATACTGCGGATATTCTCCGCTTCCTCCTGGGCTGCTGCATGAACAATGTAGAAAATATAGCCGGTTCCAATGCCCTTTTCCTTCAGATAATCTACAATTCCGTGAACCGCTGCCGACATGGTGCGCTTTACAAAAAACCGGTCAATTCTGGTTCCGTCATCTGTCAGGCGCATAACCGGCTTTAATTTCAAAACAGAACCCAGGGCGGCTGCCACAGGTGTCAGTCTTCCTCCCCGCTTCAGAAATGAGAAATCCTGAGGAATTAAGAAGGATTCTGTTTTTTGAGCGGCCTGCTCCAGCCATTCCAAAATCTCCGCAACGCTTTTTCCTGCTTCCTTCATCTTTTGGGCCATCTCTACCATATAGCGGTGAGGTCCGCACAGGGTTCTGCTGTTGAACACCGTAATCCTGTTCCCGTTTTCCACCATCTCCCTGGCGCTGCATGCCCCATGGTAGGTTCCTGAAAGACCGTCTGCTATGGCAATATTAATAATTTCTGCATCCGGATATTTTTCATACAGATCCACCACCTCGCCAATAGGCGGCTGAGAAGACATCGGTATCTGTCCCTCTTCAATCCGGCGATAAAACTCCTTCATATCAATCTGCAAATCTCTTCCTTCCAAATCTCCTACATGGATACAAAGAGGCACTGCCTCAAAGCCTGCTTTCCTCGCCTCTTCCTCTGTATACAATACAGAAGAATCTGTTATAATCTGTACCAATATAATATCCTCCACCCTATAATATAGTTTTTAAAACCACTTATTATAGTGTGCAATACATGTCGGATTTTGTCAATATAGCGAAGCATTAAATTTCTCTAAATCGTCTGAAGAAATCTTTGATTTCTCTCTTCCAGCCTCTCCATGGCTGATTTCAGCATATCTTCTGTCACGGAATAGGGATAGTGCGCCACATCTGACATGTGGGGAATCCGTGTCATACACTCTTCCCACTGCTCCCGGGTTATCTCGATTTCCTCCAGAGAGGTAGGCAGATGAATGGCCTTATTCAGCCGGTAAATATCTTCAAATGCCTCCTCCTGCTGATCCGCCAGCAGAGCCAGAAGAACACCAAAGCCTACAACCTCTCCATGCAAATGGCGCTCTTCTATCACAGGGTAGGCAGTCATGGCGTAAAAGACAGCATGGGCCAGGCCGCTGTTATAATCCGGTGTGCAGTCTTTTGTAAGAAAAATAGATGCAATTCCCGTTGTTACTACAATAGCAAGGATAACCTGCTCCACATCATATGTGAGCAGTCCCTTTTTGTGATCCTCATAAGCCTTGGGTCCATAATCCAGCAGCGGCTTGCTGCACATCTGACTGACTGCAACTCCCAGCGCCGTAAAATGCTCCAGACGTTCTCCCCTGGAAGAAATAGCTGCTTCATAATACTTGGCATAGGTATCTCCGATTCCAGCCCACATATACTGGCTTGGAGCTTTTACAATAATCTCTGTATCAATAAAAGCATGCATCACCGGACGGACAAAGAAATGAGGCTTTAAGAAAGAGCCATCCTCATGATACATAATAGAAACAGACGTACAGGCAGAACAGTTAGATGCTATCGTCGGGAAAGAAAAAACCGGCTTATCATCTGGTATGCACAGACACTTTACCGTATCCAGCGCTTTTCCTCCTCCAACACCGAATACCATATCCGCCTGCTGGTATAAAGGCATTGCCCTTAAATGCTCCACTGTATCGTAGGTACAGTTTTCACCATAAATAACTTTTCCAATAATCTCCAGCTTCGTTTCTTTCACATAAGCTTCAATTTTGTCATAGGCGGCTCCCAATGCCTTTCTTCCGCCGATTACAAGAACCTTTGTCCCATAAGATTCGCAGACCGGACCAATATTTTTATAAATTTTGTCTCCGATAGAATAATTCGGAAGATGTACCTCGTAATTTTCAAGTTTCATAACAAAATCTCCCCTTTCCTCTGTCTGTTTTTACTGCTTGCTACAATTATATAAAAGGGCAGAGAAGCTGTCAATTTCTCCTTTTATTTTCCTGCGGCTCCGCCATGATTTTTTTCTATTATTTTTCTGCATATGAGTTTTACAGATCTTATATGTGTTTTCTCCGGGGAAAGGGATTGTTCTTCTGCAGGAAATCGGTTATAATAGGAAGGTATGTGAATTGAAAATACAAAACAAAGAGAGGTGAGATTATGGACGGCAGTGAAAGTCGAAGTACGGATATGGTATTCCCGCAATTTCAGATTCCAGATGACATCAGGCTGTCCCTAGTCTGATTTTGTCTTGATGCATATAAGAGTGAATACCATTGTCTGTTCCAACACAGTACTGCACATGCAAAAGCGAGTGTAGCCCTTCTGTCTGCAGCTGACAATGGATTTTTTATGCCCATTTTTTCCTGTATACAAAAGCGCTATGCCCGTTTCTGCCCCTGAGAATATGTAAAGGAGGACAATGAAATGGCAGCAAACGCAGCCTTTAATACAGTACCGGCAGAATATAGCCTGGAAATCGCAGAATTGATTCGCAGCAACCTTACCCCGAAGCGCATGCAGGAACAGTTATCTTCCTACCACGAAAATGATATTGCATCTGCGCTGGAGCTTCTCGCAAAGAGCGAACGGCTCAAGCTGTATCAGCTTCTCGATTCCGATACCCTGGCCGGTATTTTTGAATATTCTGATCACATTGCAGATTATGTACAGGAATTAAGTCTTCGAAAGAAGATTGATGTTTTTTCCCGGATGGAAACCTCAGACGTAGTCGATGTATTGCGGCAGCTGGAAAAAGGGGAACGGGAATCTCTGGTAGATTTGCTTAATCCGGAGGTTCGCTCTGATGTAAAACTGCTGAGTTCCTTTGATGAAGACGAGATTGGAAGCATTATGTCCACCAATTATATCGTCGTTCCGGATCATGCCTCAGTCAAAGAAGCCATGTCCGAGCTGGTTCATCAGGCTGCTGAAAACGATAACATCAGCACCATCTATGTAGTTGACAAGTACGAAATCTTTTATGGTGCCATTGACTTAAAGGACTTGATTATCGCAAGAGAGGGAACGGATCTGAAAAGTATTATGACCTGTTCCTACCCCTATATTTATGCCCGGTCCTCCATCGAGGAGTGTATTCCCCAGCTTATGGATTATTCAGAGGATTCCATTCCCGTTCTGGATAATGAAAATAAGCTGATTGGAGTCATTACCGCCCGCGACCTGGTAGAGGTTGTTGGAGATGAATTAAATGAAGACTATGCAAAGCTTGCCGGTCTTTCCTCAGAGGAGGATCTGGAGGAGCCCATTTTCCTCAGTGTCAAAAAGAGGCTTCCATGGCTTTTCATTTTGCTTGGCATGGGACTTGGCGTATCAGCAACGGTCGGGCTCTTTGAATCCATTGTGGCGCAGCTTCCGGTTATTATGTGCTTCCAGTCTCTGATTCTGGATATGGCAGGTAATGTAGGAACCCAGTCTCTTGCCGTTGCCATCCGTGTTCTTATGGACAAGCAGCTTGCCGGAAAGCAAAAAATCGCGCTGATTCTGAAGGAATCCCGTGTAGGACTGACCAACGGTGTGATTCTGGGCGCACTTTCCTTCCTCGTGATCGGCGGTTATCTTGTTTTAAAAGGAAATGCCCTGACCTTTTCCTTTGCCGTTTCCGGATGTCTTGGCGCCGCTATGGTGCTGGCCATGGTTGTTTCTTCCCTGTCCGGAACGATTATTCCGATTTTCTTCCAGAGAATCGGCGTGGATCCTGCAGTTGCATCCGGTCCGCTGATTACAACGGTAAACGATCTGGTTGCTGTTATTTCCTACTATGGATTATCCTGGATTATTCTGATCAATATCCTGCAGCTTGCATAACAAAGAAGGCCATACAGACGCAGAATCATTTTTCCGTGTTTGTATGACCTTCTCTTTTCTTTCTGTCACAAATGCCTCCTGTTGTCCGGCAGAAATCTCATCTTCCCTGTCTCTATGAAACAAAGCTTTCTTCCCATATTCTCCAGGCCTTCTGCGCCTGCAGATACTTTTCCTGATGATTTTCCATAGCTTCTCTGCTGTACCGGCATTTTTGTCTGCTTCCTTCAAAACGTTCTTCAATGGAAACCTCTCTGTCTCCCTGAATCATTTTATCTGCCAGATACACAATCAGAGTTTCATCTGCCTGTTTTGGTATCTGATCCAGTCTGTGATGCTGTCTGACAATTTCTGCCGCCCGTCCGTAGCCGTTTTCCTGGAGAAAACGTGCTCCGACTGCCGCGTGATCCGGCTGTCCCTTGCCAATATCATGCAAAAGCGCTGCGGAACGAATCAGATTCAGATCCAGAAGCCGTCCTGTGCTTTGCAGCTCTACTGCCATAGACAACGCCTTGCGGCTTACGGCCTCACTGTGTCTGCGAAGATGTTCCGGCATTTTACTGTTCTCAAGCAGCCAGCGAAGCGCTTCCCCGTCCGGATATCCCTGCCCGCGGCTTCCCTCCAGCTGCAGAAGACGACCGTATTCTTCCTTTGTATCGGCATCCAGGAAGCTTCCCTCGTCAGAAACCTCCACGTCCAGAATCTGATCTTCTCTTGCATTTAAAAAGCCCTTCAGCCCGCATTCGCCCTGATATGCCAGAACTGCATCCATCATGTCCGCATTCAGCTTCACCGGATGTCCTCTCCTGCTTCCGCATCTGGTACGCACAATAGCCCCCTGTGCCGCCACAATCCTGCTGACTGTCTTTCCTGTAACCGCAGGAACATCCACCGGCATCACCAGTGCTGCATCACACTTTCCACGAATTGCAGAAAATCCTAATTTCACGGAATCAAGCATTTCCGTTGAGGTATAGTTTCGGTTTCTTACAAACAGAATTCCGGAATCCTTCAGGGACTCCTCCAGCTCCTCTCCCCGGTATCCCGTCACCATAACAACGGGAGCCACTCCTGCCTGCTTTAACATTTCTACCAGATGGTGAGCAATACATGCTTTTCCAAATGGAAGCAATGGTTTAAAATCCCCCATACGGGAGGACAGTCCTGCTGCTGCAATTACTGCGCCTACCTGTTCCATGGATTCTCTACCTCCTCTACTCTGATACAGTACCCTGGGCTTTTGCTTCTTCCATCATCTGTTTTACCCGTTCTGCCCTCTTCACCGCATAATCCTGCAGTGTTTTTTTCAGTCCAATCTCTGCCATCTGGGCACAGTGAATACTTTCCTTTTCCAGTCCGCCAAAAAACTCAGACAGATCCTCCGCCCGAATCAGATATGCCTCCATCACCGGTTTTCCCAGCGCTGCTTCTGCAACTCTTGCCGCACAGGCTTTCAGAGGCGGACATGCAGAATCTGTAACGGTATAGTGAAATTCTGTAATAATTTCCCGCTTTGTATTGATATACATATTCAGCTGATCACCGCACCCCGGTTCCTAAAAACACCTCCGGCTCTCCCAGATTCTCTGTTTTTTCACTATAAGCCAGAATTTTTTCTCTGTCCATGCTGTTCCTGCCTTTCATACTTCAGGCGGCAGTAAAAAACCGCCGCCTGAAACCATACTGTCTTTCTTATAGATATTAGAAGCCTAAGAATCTCCGAATCATGACCTTTGCCATTTCGATCTTATAGGCATTCATCTCCAGCGGAATCGCATCCTTCAAAGCGATTTCTGCTGCCTCTGCTGCTGTCTCTTCTGTCAGTTTCTTTCCAATCAGATACTGCTCTGCTTCTCTCAGCTTCATGGGAATCGGAGCTGCAGCGCCCAGTACCATGCTGATATCCTTTACAACGCCGTCTTCTGCAAGACAGGTTCCTGCTACTGCAAGAACAGCAAAGTCGATGGCTTTTCTGATGCGGTACTTATCGTATTCAGCTTTTGTTCCGGCCGCCTGCTTCGGAACAATAATCTCCGTTACAATCTCACCCGGTTTCAGCGTATCCTTCACTCTGGTAGAGCCGGCAAAGAAGGTTTCTGCATCCAGCTCTCTCATGTTTGTTTTAATCTTTGCATCATATGCGTACAGCATATTTGCCACATCACTGGGATTTACCGCAAGGCATCCGCAGTTAAAGCATCTGGAAGCCTCTTTCTTCACTACTGCCTCAGCCAGTCCGCCAAGATCCTCCTTATCCATTGCTCTGTCTTCTACAGCAAGGAGAGGAGCCTTTGCAGACTCATGGCTGCTGCGGCATTCTGTACTGAAGGAAACCAGTTTTTCTTTCAGACGTTTTGCTGCTGTCTTCTCTACTTCCAGCTCGCTCGTGCCACAGTATTTTCTGATTGCAACTGCAGTTTCTTTACCTGCTGCAATAGCCTTAATAACCGTTGCCGGTCCTGTGGTTACATCACCGCCGGCGAAAATGCCTGCTACACTGGTCTGATTTCCGTCAAGAGCCTTAATTCTGCCTCTTTCAGTCTCAACTGCATATGCGCCGTCCAGGAAATCAAGATCTGCCTTCTGACCGATTGCCATCATGATAATATCTGCATCCAGAGTCATCAGGTTGTTCTCATCGTATACCGGATTGAATCTTCCTGTTTCATCCAGAACCTTCGGGCAGTTTTTAAATACGATTCCGCTGACCTTGCCGTCCTTGTGAAGAACTTCCTTCGGACCCCAGCCGTTGATAATCTCTACGCCCTCTTCCAGCGCTCTTGTTACTTCTTCCTCGTTAGCCGGCATTCCGTCTCTCTGCTCAAGGCAAACCATTCTTACATTGGGAGCGCCCAGTCTCTTCGCAGTAATTGCAACGTCCATTGCAACGTTTCCGCCGCCGACAACAACCACGTCAGAGCCCGGTCTCTCTAAAATGTAGTTATTTACATCAATCAGGAATTCCAGACCGAATCTGGTCAGCTCCTCGCCGGACAGACCGATCAGCGGACGTTTCCATGTACCTGTATCCAACATTACGCTGTCGCTGTTTTTGTAGATCTCATCCAGAGAAATATCCGTTCCTACCTGGCAGCCGCAATGGAACTCAACGCCGATTCCTTCCAGAACAGAAACGAATTTTCTAACAATTTCCTTCGGCAGACGATATGCCGGAATTGCGTAGGATAAGCATCCGCCGGCTTCCTTCTGCTTCTCGTAAACCGTTACTGCAAAGCCGCTCTGGCGCAGATAATAAGCTGCAGTCAGACCTGCAGGGCCGGAACCAACGATGGAAATTCTCTTTCCGTTTTCAGCCTCCGGTCCTTTCATGAATTCCTCATGACGCTCCAGAACCATATCGCCCAGGAAACGCTCAATGCCGCCTACGTTCAGGCTCTCGTCATAAGTATTTCTGTTGCAGCCCTCCATACAGAAGTGAGCGCAGACACGGCTGGTAATTGCCGGCATGGGGTTCACTTCCAGAATAACCTTGGCTGCATCATCGTACTGGCCGGCGCGCACCATTTCCATATAAGCAGAAATATCAGTATGAGCCGGGCAGTTTCCGGTACACGGTGTCTCACATACCTTTGCTGCGCCAAAAATAGAATGATAACGGTTTTCTCCCATCATTGCAGAGCAAAGATGTCCTGTTTTTCTTGCACAGTTAATCTTTCCGCCCAGGATATCCGGATAACGGTAATACCAGCAGCGAATATCCTGACACAGGTTTCCTGCGATAGTTGCAGTATTGCGGATATTCGGTGTTGCAACGCTTCTTGCAGCATCAGCCAGAGCATTCCAGCCGCCCTTTACAACTGCGGAATCTGCTATCTGACGCAGAATTGCCTCTGCTCCAATGTGAAGACCGTCTTCTTCTTCTCTGATCTGATCCATTCCCGGAAGCTTCTTTAAGCTTACAACCTTTTCCGGATACTCCGGAAGCAGGCCGTCCTTTAATACACCCAGAAGATCCGTTCCTCCGCCCATAACTACAGTGCCGGGCTGTTTCAGAAGTTCAGATGCTTCCTCAACAGAAGATGGATTGACATATGTAAAATTTTTCATTAGTTTGCCTCCTTTTCCTTCAAAGCTTTCAAAATCTTCGCTGGTGAGTAGGGATAGGAATTCAGTTTAATTCCGCAGGCATTGTAGATTGCCATACGGATGGCAGGACCGCCCGGAGCCAGCAGAGGCTCACCTACACCAACTGCGCCGAATGGGTAATCGTTATCAACATTCTTCATAGACTCCAGAACAAGGTGATCATGAGGCACTGCATCATTGAAGGTTCTTGTCTTGTAATCAATGTTGCTCGGATTCAGAACTCTGTAATCGTTCGGATCCCATACGGTTTCTTCCATGCAGGCAATATCAATTCCGGCAAAGAAGGACTGCATCTGGTTGCGAACCGGCAGCGGGTTTACAATAACGCCGGCGTCAGAACCGCCAAAATGGTCAACAATTTCAAAGGTTCCCATTTCCAGATCCACTTCCACTTCCACGAACTGCAGATGGAAAATCGTACTGTTGTGAACGCCGTCAAAGTGACCGCATCCTGTAACGCTGTCAACCTTGCCCATCAGATGCGGGAACAGCATATATTTCTCTTCCGGATTGGAAATACGGACAACACAGCCGCCCTTAAATTCCAGATCATCTTCCGGAACACCATATTTTTCATGTGCAAGATGATACAGTTTCTTCTTCACATCCTCACATGCTCTCTTTGCTACAATACCGCCGCAGTAAGTGGAACGGGAACCGGTAGAACCAAAGTCCGGAGGTGTCATTCCTGTATCGGAATCAGAAACGCGGATAGACTCTAACGGCATATCCAGCTCCTCTGCCACAACCTTTAACATAACGTCTCTGGTACCTGCGCCGAACTCAGCCATACAGGTAGACAGATAAACAGCGCCCAGACCGGTCAGAGTTACGTTTGCATTGGAAGGCTTACCGCCTGTATCAGAATGTCCGGCAGCGCCTACGCCCAGTCCGCGTACACGTTTTCCATCCTCAGATACCCAGGTCGGCACACCCCAGCCTTTGAAACGATCTTTCCAGCGGAAGGCTTCTGCTGTCTTAACAACCAGATCGCTCCAGTCTGCTGTTTTATTTTCCTGCCACGGATGGGGCTCTGCATTGGCATTGTGATAGCGATCGCCCTTCTTCATGGCATTCTTTACCAGATAGTCAACCGGATCAATGTTCAGCTTTTCGCAGGCCTCCATAATTGCCTGGCTGACTAAAGCAGTAGACTCCATGTATCCATATCCGCGGAAGGATCCGGACGGCATGTGGTTGGTTACTACTACCTCTCCATCGTATTTCTTATTGTCTGTCTTACACAGAATCGGAAGCGTGTTGGTTCCTACTGCCAGCATGAACTCCTGGGTAGAAGCACATACGCCTGCATCGGCAATCTGGCTCATCTCAATCGCGCTTGCCAGACCGTCCTTCTTCATACCGAACTTAATATGAGCCTTTGTTACCATACGGTTCTGATGAATTGCAAAATGCTCTTCCTTGGTATAGTTAAACATAACCGGACATCTTGCTGCCTTGGCCATGATTGCTGTAAATACCAGAGGCTGTACATTACCGCTGTACAGTTTAGAACCAAAGCTTCCGCCTACTGCCGGTGCAGTCAGACGAACCTGCTCGTAAGGAACGTTCAGGGAAGAAGCTACGTTCTGGTGGCAGTATGCCGGAGCTGCTGCAGAAGCGATAAAGTTGTAGGTATCATTTTCATACCAGCAAATGGTAACCGGTGCCTCTACGGGAAGTGCGTTCTGACCGCTGTCAATTGAAGAATCTACTTCTACAATAATATCAGACTCTTCAAAGCCTTTTTCCAAATCACCAACCTCAAAGTTCAGGTTGTTTTTATGGGGAGCAATGTTTCCCGGGAACTCCGGATACAGCTGAGGAGCATCCGGGGCCATAGCCTCTTCAATGGTAAATACCGGCTTCAGAACCTCATATTTTACATCAATCAGCTTCATTGCCTCCAGAGCAATATCCTCTGTCTCTGCTACAATCAGAGCAACCGCATCTCCAATAAAGCGCACATACTCGTCCATAATATGATGATGCTTCGGCGGTGTAAATCCATTGGTAATATAGATGTTTCTGTCAACATCCTTCCATGTTACAACTGCAGATACTCCCGGATATGCTTTTGCCTTTTCCACATCAATGGAAAGAATTTTTGCATATGGATGTGGACTTCTCAAAATTTTTCCGTACTGCATACCCGGCAGCTTGAAGTCACCAGTATATTTTGCTTTTCCTGTTACGATCTGCGGACCTAACAGACGAACTGTTTCCTTGCCTACGTATTTTAACTCTTTCATCCCTGCTCCTCCTTCTTATTCTTATTGCTTTCCACATAAGCCATAATGGACTCAACAGCAGTATAATGAGTGCCGCAGCGACAGTAGTTTCCAGACAGAGCTTCTCTTACTTCTTCCTCTGTAGGCTCCGGATTCTCATTTAAAAGTGCTTTTGCAGTCATGATAACGCCGGGGATACAGAAGCCGCACTGATAACCGCAGTTATCCAGGAAAGCCTGCTGAAGTCCGTCCAGCTCTCCGGTTGCACGATCAGCCAGTCCTTCAATCGTAGTAATCTCTGCGCCGTCACAATCCATGGTCAGGGTCAGGCAAGAGGTAACTGCTTTTCCGTCCATAATAACGGTACAGCATCCACACGCACCCTGATCGCATCCGATTTTTAATCCGGTCAGTCCCAGGCGATCTCTTAATGTATGAGCCAGGGTCTCGCTCTCCGGCATATCATCTCTTCCGGTGCCGACTTTAACGTCGTACTCGGTTCCATTCACTTTCAAAGTAATGATTTTTTGAATAATTTCTTTCATCTTGTCCCTCATTCCTTTCCTAAGCTTAGACAAATTTGCCATTCACTGGTTCAGGTTTTCACGAGATGTTATGTTTACGGCTGCTCATCGTTCTTCACAAGGAAGCTGAATAATACAGCAATAACGGAACATCCCAGGAAAATATACCAAATCAGAGAATAGTTTCCTGTTGCATCAATTACACGTCCTACCACAATCGGCATAATCAGACTTGCCATCTGGAACAGCAGGTTCTGAGTAGAAGCAGCCGTTGCTGTAAAACGCTCTCCTGCCAGCATCATTGCAGAGGTGGTGTAATGGGTTGACGGCAGGTAAGAAACTGCGCCGTAGATAATTCCCACAAGAAGTAATCCCATGTACGATCTCTGCATAGAGAAGAGAATTGTCATTACACCCATACCGGTTAAGGTCAGCATCAGGAAGTTCCGATGACTCATATGTATCTTCTTTGCAAGACCTCCTGACAGACAGGATGCAATAATTCCGGCAATGCTGTAGCAGGTAATAATCATGCCGCCCTGTACCGGAGTACAGCCCAGACTCTGAGCGTACTTGTTTGTCCAGGTGGCAAAACCTACACTAACAAACATAAACATAAAACCGCTGATACCTAACAGCAGCTGCTGTTTGTTCGTAAAGAATCCGACCAGGCCCTCCAGCATTCCTGCCTGTGCCTGGGGCTTTGCTGCTGCAGTCTGAGCCACAGCTTTTCCTGCTGCTCCTGCTGTTTTTTCTGCAGGAACACTCTTTTCAACAGGCTTTACAAATAATGCCAGTAAAGCAACAACGCCAACTGCCACAGCACCTACAATCACGAAGGTGGTTCTCCATCCGAAAGCCTGGTTTAAAGGAGCTCCCAGAGACTGTGCCAGTGTAATGCCGAAAGGCGGAGATGCCAGTACAACTCCCATTGCTGACGCGCGCTCCTGCGGAGCAAAGGTAAGTGCAACCACTTTCGAACACTGTGCCATAACGCAGCCGCTGCTGATACCGGTAATCACACGGATCACCAGTCCCATTTCATAGCTGGTAATTCTTGACATCAATGCAGTCATAGCGCCGCCCAGTACCGTACAGGCAATCAGAATATACTTAGGCTGATACCGATCTGCCATAATTCCGCCCGGAATCTGGGTGACCAGATAACCGGCAAAAAACGCAGACATATAAAGTCCCGCCTGGGTGGCATTAATTCCAAACTCCCCCGAAACATCTGCCATAAGCGGACTCCAGATATATCTGCTTAAAAATGTAAATGAAAACGCTAACGTAATCGCAGCCAGAGACATGTATTTATTTAATGTTTTCATATCTGTACTCATACCATCTCCTTCTCCTTATCTTTTTTTCGTTCATTTTTTAACATAGTTTTTTAAAAAAAATAAATCAGCTGAGCTCATACTGTACAAACGCGTTTTGTACAGTATGAATTTTACCCCATATTTTGTATATAGTCAACATATTTTCTCAACAATCTTCCTATTTATTCGTTATTAATTTTATTTTATATCGCTTTTTGTAATTAATTGCCCGTTTTTTCCTTTATTTCTATTGTACAAATATACATTTGTATAGTATAAAAATTATTTTTTTTATTCCGCCAAACACCAGAACATGGTATACTTTAAGGGATTGTTTAAGATCTGAATATTAAATACAAACTCATTTTCCATAAAAGAGGGAGATTATGAAAGAACACGATACAGAAAATAAAAACCTGAAAGACTCTATTTTAGAAGTAACCGGACGTATGTTTCTCCAGTACGGATACAGCGGTACCACATTTCAAAAGGTTGCAGATGAACTGCATATTGCAAAGGGATCGATCACCTATCATTTTAAAAACAAATTTATGATTATGGAGATTTTTATTGATGACCTTTTTTCTCGCATCAAGGAATACATCGATTCTTTTCCGGAGGAATACAAAAACCGCTACTGGCGTCACTGCGTTATCTATACTTATGCCTATGAAAAAATCATGAGTACACCGAGAAATATCGAATTATTTTACCACAAGGATCAGCAGCAGCAATGGCAGGAGCATAAGCTGCCGATAGTATCCGGCATTTATGAGGATATCGAAAAGGATTTCCACAAATCCTATGATCTGGCGGATCTCCAGATGAAGGCCCGCATCGACATGGCCGCCCGTTCCAGACTGTTTCAGACCTACCAGGAAAATCCCGGCATTATGACTCTGCGTCAGTTTTGCTATTACCACGTTTATCTTATCGGGATTTTGTGCAAGCTGGATGAACTGACCATTCAGGAAAATATACGGGATGCCTTTGACTTTATCGACCGGCATCCGCTGGAGATTTCCGGTTCTATTTTTGAATAAGAATGGAACTGCCTGCGAACTTCTCCGCCTGCGGCAGACCATTTCTGCAGTAAGCGCTCTTTTTCCGCACGTCGATCCTCGCGGAGCATTTTTGACTTGCTTCGCAGGTTGACAGCTGCTTTCAAACTGTAACTTCTATATACATTTCCAAAGCCCCCAATGCCGTTTTCCCGATTATGATTAAGCTGCCCTTCGATGCTTACAGCAAATTTTTGCAGCAGCTTCAAAAATAAGTTTATCCCTGTTCTTGAGAACAATCAAAAAAGGACACTCTCCGTTTTATTGGAAAATGTCCTTTTATATGAATTTTCTTGTCTCTTAGTACAGCTTTGCTCCTGCCGGAATCACGTCATCCAGCATCAGAAGATTCAGGCCTTCCCGTCCGTCATACTCATACACTGCACTGATCAGCATACCCTCAGACGGAATACCCATCATCATTCTGGTAGGCAGGTTTGTAATAGCCACACAGGTCTTGCCAACCAGCTCTTCCGGCTCGTAGTACTCGTGAATTCCGCTTAAAATGGTGCGCTTCTTGTCTGTTCCGTCATTCAGTGTGAATTTCAGAAGCTTCTTGGACTTGGGCACTGCCTCGCAGGCTTCAATCTTAACCACTCTGAAATCAGACTTTGCAAAAGTATCAAAGTCCACGAAATCTTCAAACAGCGGCTCAATCTTTACCTTGGAAAGGTCAAGCTGTGCGCTTGCTGCGGACACACTTGCTGCCGGTGCTGCAGCAGCTTTCGCTGCCTTATTATCATTCTTCTTTGCATCCAGACTCTTCATGGTGGGGAACAGTAAAACGTCGCGGATAGCCGGACTGTTGGTTAAAAGCATAACCAGACGGTCAATACCGTATCCAATACCGCCTGTCGGAGGCATACCAATCTCCAGAGCATTCATAAAGTCCTCATCTGTTGTGTTGGCTTCCTCGTCACCGGCAGCCAGAGCTGCCTCCTGTGCCTTAAAGCGCTCTCTCTGGTCGATCGGATCGTTTAACTCAGAGTAGGCATTACACATTTCACGGCCGTAAATAAACAGCTCAAAACGCTCTACCTGCTCTGGCTTATCCGGCTTTCTCTTGGTCAGCGGAGAAACCTCTACCGGATGATCCATGATGAAAGTCGGCTGAATCAGATGCTCCTCTACGAACTCCTCAAAGAACAGGTTGATGATGTCGCCGCGCACATGACGGTCTTCATAATGAATCTCCTTCTCATCAGCCAGCTTCTTAGCCTCTTCCGTAGTGGCAATCTCATTAAAGTCAATACCGGTATATTTCTTAATTGCATCAATCATGGTCAGACGCTCGAAAGGCTTGCCCAGATCGATCTCTACCTCTGCATAAGGAATCAGGGTGGTACCGCATACCTCCTGAGCCACATGACGGAACATATTCTCTGTCAGATCCATCATTCCATTATAATCGGTGTAGGCCTGATACAGCTCCATCAGGGTAAACTCCGGATTGTGGCGGGTGTCCAGTCCCTCGTTACGGAATACACGTCCAATCTCGTATACGCGCTCCATGCCGCCTACGATCAGACGCTTTAAGTAAAGCTCCAGAGAAATACGAAGCTTTACATCCTCATCCAGTGCGTTGTAATGGGTCTCAAACGGTCTTGCAGCAGCGCCGCCTGCGTTTGCC
>UQFC01000035.1 GCA_900540335.1 uncultured Clostridium sp.
CCGACCGCACGGATACGACGGTTGCCCAGATGGTCGATATCATCTGGATTGCCGATGCCGCCTTCCAGATGCATGTTGTAGTTGATGGAAGCGATGATATCTTCCTTCGTAATGTGCTTCGGAATCAGGTCATGGATATCTCTGCGGATAATCTCTTTTAACTCCTCATCAGAAGCGCCGGCATTTTCTTCCAGAATACCCTGGAGAACCGGATAGAATACTAACTCTGTGACGCCTACTTCTTCCGGATCGAAATTCACATAAGCGCCCAGATCTACCATCATGTTAGAAAGAACCTTGTGATTCTTCTTCTCACCCTGAATCCATACAAACGGAACGCCTGCGTTCTGGATGTCAGTAGCAAGTTCCTTGGTAACCTTTGTTCCCTGCTCCGCCAGAATCTCTCCGGTAGTTGTATCAACCACATCCTCAGCCAGAACGTGACCTACGATACGGTTCTTAAAGTGAAGCTTCTTATTAAATTTATATCTGCCGACTTTGGCCAGGTCATAACGACGCGGGTCAAAGAACATGCTGTTTAACAGGCTCTCTGCACTATCAACGGATAAAGGCTCGCCCGGACGAATCTTGCGGTACAGTTCCAGAAGACCATCCTGGTAATTCTCGGAGGTATCCTTGCTGAAGCTGGCCAGAAGCTTGGGCTCCTCGCCGAACAGCTCTGTAATCTCCGCATTCGTTCCATAGCCCAGGGCACGAATCAGCACCGTCACCGGCACCTTACGGGTCCTGTCCACGCGCACGTAGAAAATGTCATTGGAGTCTGTCTCATACTCCAGCCATGCGCCCCTGTTAGGAATCACAGTGCAGGTATAGAGCTCTTTACCGATCTTATCATGGCCGATTCCATAATAAATACCGGGAGAACGAACCAGCTGGCTTACAATAACACGCTCTGCTCCGTTAATGACAAAAGATCCGGTATCCGTCATCAGCGGAAGATCTCCCATGAAAATCTCATGCTCGTTGATCTCTTCTTTATCCTTATTGTAGAGTCTTACGCGAACCTTCAGCGGAGCCGCATAAGTAGCATCCCGCTCCTTACATTCTTCAATCGTATACTTAACTTCATCCTTACATAATGTAAAATCTACAAATTCCAGGCTAAGATGACCTGCAAAGTCAGAGATTGGGGAGATATCTTCAAACACTTCCTTCAATCCTTCATCGAGGAACCACTGATAGGAGTCTTTTTGAATCTCAATCAGGTTTGGCATCTCAAGAACTTCCTTCTGTCTTGAGTAGCTCATTCTAACGCTTTTCCCGGAAGTCACCGGACGCATTCTGCTTTTCTCCATTGACATTTTCACCCCTGTTTTCTAATCATTTTCACAGCATTTTTGGGCATAAAATGCCCATGATGCCACAATAGTGCACACTCCATAATAACATAAGCCTGTCAAGGTGTCAAGTATTTTTTCCTTGCAATTTTCCCTAAAAAATGCTATACTATTGAAACAGGTATGTCCTGTTACATATTGAACACGATGGAGGTATACCCCGTGAGTACTTTTCTCAATGTTGTACTGGTAATTCTTGTAATTGCCGCCATTGTACTGGCTGTACTGTATTTTCTGGGACGAAAGCTTGAGAAGCGCCAGGTAGAGCAGGAACAGCTTCTGGAAGCATCCAAGCAGGTAGTATCCATGCTCGTCATCGACAAAAAGAAGATGAAGATCAAGGATGCCGGACTTCCCAAGATGGTCTACGATCAGACACCCAAGTACATGCGCTGGGCAAAGGTTCCCGTAGTAAAAGCCAAGGTTGGTCCCAAGGTGATGACTCTGATGGCCGATGAACGCGCCTTCCAGATGCTCCCGGTAAAGACCGAGGCCAAAGTGGTTGTAAGCGGCATCTACATCACTGAAGTAAAAAGCGTCCGCGGCGGAATTCCCGCTCAGCCGCCGAAGAAAAAGGGCTTCTTTGCAAGATTCAAAAAAGAAAAGAAAGCAGACAAATAATTACCGGCTTTCAGGACACAACACAAAACGGATATCAGAATTCTCAAAATGAGAACTCCGATATCCGTTTTTTGATTGCGTATCAGCTCTACAGCTCCTGCAGCTCCAGACTTGCCCCTTCTCTGGAACATACATCCAGCACAATGCTGCAGTCAGAAATATGGTCGTAATTAATATCCAGGGAATAGTCCACAGATACCCTCAGGCTGTCCTCCTGCTCCTCCAGACGGATCCTGTTCGTGGAAAGGCCCACCACCATCTCGCCCATCGGCGTTACATATCTGGTCAATGCCTTCTGATCCTGTTCAAACACCATATGAGCCGTGGTTACTCCGCTTTTTAAAACGTCCATTTTTGTAGGCGTCACCTTGATTACATTGCGGATAGTCCCTTCAAATCCCTCCATGGCCTCTTCATATACGATATAATGCTTTCCGTTTTTCTGAAAATAATCGCCTGCCGTAATGATTTCCACATCATCACTATCTCCGTCCATGGCCTGAAGCCCGCTGATTTTTATAAGAACGTCCTTCGTCATCTGTATCCCCCGGTTTCCTTAATAATTTTCAATATCGATTTTCCGTGTTTCCTTCACCTCGTTAGGCAGAATCGAAGTGGCAAAGCTGGTAAACTTTTCTGCCAGGTCACTGACAAAAAACTGGTACTTTTCCCCCTGAAGGGGCTCTGCCCCGTCCCTCTTAAGCCCGCGTTCCTCTAAAAGCTGCTTCAGCTCAACGGCTGTCTCATAGGCCGGATTTACCAGAGTCACATCCTCTCCCATCAGTCTCCGCAAAGTAGAACGCAGAAGGGGATAATGGGTGCATCCCAGCACCAGGGTATCTATATATTTGCCTTTCAGCACGCTGAGATACCGGGAGGCAATCTCATCTGTCACCGAATCATGGAGAAGTCCCTCCTCCACCAGAGGAACAAACAGGGGACAGGGCTTTCCCGTCACCTGAATATCCGGTTTCATCTGCTTCATCACCCTGGTGTAAATTCCGCTTCCGATGGTTCCCTCTGTGCCGATTACGCCGATTTTTCCGTTCCTGGTCGTCCGGACCGCCGTTCTGGCGCCTGCATTAATCACACCGATAATGGGAATATCCGACTCTGCCGCCACCGTATCCAGAGCATAGGCGCTGGCCGTATTGCAGGCAATCACAATAGCCTTCACCTCTTTGGTACGCAAAAAGCGGATAATCTGGCGGGAATAGCGGAGTATGGTATCCCTGGATTTATTTCCATAAGGCACCCGGGCTGTATCCCCAAAATATACAATTCTCTCCTCCGGAATCTGACGCATAATCTCTCTTGCTACAGTCAGTCCTCCCACTCCGGAATCAAATACGCCTACCGGCGCATTTTTGTCTGTCTGAATCATGGTCACCTCTTCCCGAGCCTCTCTTTTACCGCTCAAAGGCCAGGTCAATCAGACGGTCAATCAGCTGCTTCTTCGGAATTCCGGCAGCCTCCCACAGCATGGGATACATGCTGATAGCCGTAAATCCGGGCATGGTGTTGATCTCATTAAAGATCACCTCTCCGCTGTCTGTTACGAAAAAGTCCACCCGCGCAAGGCCATAGCCGTCTACTGCATTAAAAATCTTCTCAGCAGCCTTTTTCACCTTCTCAGCGGCATTTCCCGGCAGCTGGGGATTGATTACCGTGCGGGATTCCTCGTTGTAGTATTTGGCGTCAAAGTCATAGAAATCTGCCGCTGCCAGAATCTCTCCCACACCGGAGGACTGCACCGGCTTTTCTCCGCCGCCTAACACAGCACACTCTACCTCATGTCCGACAATCGTCTCTTCCACCAGGATCTTCCGGTCATGGCGGGCTGCTTCCTCCAGTCCGGCAATCAGCTGCTCTCTGTTTTCCGCCTTGGAAACTCCCCGGGAGGATCCTGCATTGGAGGGCTTAATAAATACCGGATAGGCAAACCGATCCTCTACCTGACGAATCACCCGATCCATATCCTGCCTCATTTTCCAGACCATCACCGGCACATAGGCTGCCTGGCGGATCCCCAGATCATCTACAATAATTTTCGTATATAACTTATCCATAGACACTGCAGAAGAAAGCACGCCGCATCCTACATAGGGCAGCTTTGCCAGAGAAAACAGTCCCTGTACTGTGCCGTCCTCTCCGTAAAGGCCGTGAAGCACCGGGAATACCACATCCACCTTTTCCTCCCAGCGGCGATCACCTTCTGTATACATAATGCACTGCTTTGTGGCATCCGGTGAAATTACAGCTTCCACCCTGCTGTCTCTCCATGCGCCGGAGCGGATGTCTTCTACAGACTCCGTTTTCAGCCAGTGGCCTTCCTCTGTAATACCAATCAGCACCATATCGTATTTTAAAGTATCTATCTGTTCAATCACATTGGCAGCAGACATGCAGGATACTACATGTTCAGAAGACTGTCCGCCAAACAGCACTGCGATTTTTTTCTTATCCATTTCTTTTTTCCTCCCGCCTGGTTTTAACCTCGGATTATCCGCATCCATTCAGGAGCAGACCTCTTCCTGTCCGGCTTTTTCCGCCGGATTTTCTACTGTCCTGAATAGTTACGTTTAATTATATCATATTTGTCAATACTTAAAAAGCAACCATAAAGCAAGGAGGTTTTTCATGAAAACATATGAGATTTGCCGGCGTCAGCTGGCTTTGGGACTTGGATTTTTATTTCTGGCTCTTCTTCTGTCCATGAATCAGGTACAGAAGCAGCGGGAGGCTCTGGCAGAGAGAATCGCTCCTTCTCTTCTCCGTTTTCATATTCTGGCAAACAGCGACAGCCCGGCTGACCAGCAGGTCAAGCTGGAGGTCCGCAGTCTGATTCTGGACTATATTCAGGAGCTTCTGCCTGACAGACAGGGGAAAGAAGAAACCATCCGCTGCCTCAGAGAACAGAAGGCCGCGATTGAAGAAACCGCCAGTCAGTATCTGGCACAGCGCGGCTATCCCTACAAGGCGGCTCTGGAAATCACCCGGTGTTATTTTCCCACAAGAGTATACGACAATATGGTCATTCCCTGCGGCCAGTACGATGCCGCCCGGATTACACTGGGAAAAGGAGACGGCCATAACTGGTGGTGCGTCCTGTATCCCCGGTTCTGCTTTGTAGATGCCGCCTGCAAAGAAATCCCCCGGGAAAGCAGAAACCAGCTGCGGAACCAAATAAATCAGGACGACTATCTCGCCCTGGAGAATCATCGTCCTGATTTTGAATTCCGTTTTCGCTTATTTCCGTCCTTTTCCTTTTCCAAATCCCCTAATCCGGATTACTCAACTGCTGCCAGTCCGGTTACGCCCCAGTCATAATTTTCCATAGCCTGCCACAGGCTTAAATTGGCTGAGTCAAATGCCGCCTTCTTCTGATAATAAGAAAGCTGAAGGCCAATATACTGAATCTCAGAAATCAGCCCGTTCTGATACTGGCGCTGAGCCTTCCCCCAGGAGGCCTCTGCCGCCTGATATCCGGTTGCCGCTGCATCGTAAGCCGCCTTTTTGTCCATCACATCCTGATACAGACGCTGCATCTCAATCGTCAGCTTCTGATCGCCTTCGTCCAGAATTTTATTTCTGTTTTCTCTCTGGGCATTGGTCTTTCCTGCTGCTGAGGTTCTCTGGCTGATTAAGGTATAGTTATTTCCAATCGCCTTTTTCGTATCCTCTTCCAGATTCATGCCCTCCAGCCTTGTCATATCAAAAGCCGGGAGAGAATGAATCTCCGGATTGGTATCAGGATCATATCCCAGAAGCTGACAAAGACTTCTTCTTACACTGTCCGCCTGATTATTGAGAGATGCCAGCTGAGACTGCGCCGACAAAAAGCTGGTGTAGGCAGAAAGAACATCCTTATCTGTTGCAAGTCCCAGCTCCTTCTGACGGGTGTACATCTGATACTGTCTGTCATAAAGCTGCACCATGGTCTCCAGAGTTGCAATATTCTGGCGAATGGTATCATAGCCAATCATGGCCTGCTGTGCTCCTGCTGTCATCTGCCGCTCATAGCTGCGAATGGAACCTGTTGATGACGTATCATTCCACTGGCTTACAGTATCCTGTATGGACTTCACCGTTGACTGATAGCCTTTTTTCAGCTGCTTTGCTGTGGCAATCAGAACAGGATTTCCCATCATTTCTCCAGCGCTTTCATAACTGTCTGCCAGATCCTTTACCACCTGGGACTGGCTTTCCAGCTCCGTTGCCATATTGGCATAATCCTGTCTTGTATCCTCGTAGGTTTTCCACACCTGGGAAATCGTCGGGTTGTATTCTCTTACCCGGCCTTCAATCTCGCTGTATTCCAGAATATTATCCTGAAGACGGGCCAGTTCCTCTTCGCTGTATCTTCCTGCTTCAGGCGAAGCGCCCGGGCCTGTAGGGGAATATGCAAAAGCCGGCACGGCCGTCACTGCCAGCATACACGCTGTCACTGCCGCAATGGCACACTGTTTCCGCTTCATACTGCCACCTCCCTATCAGGCTACGCTGGCCAGGCCCTTTACTGCCCAGTCATAAGTTTCCATGGTCTGGAAAAGATTCAAATCTGCTGTCTTCATGGCCAGCTCCTTGTTCTGAAGATCATACTGCTGGCTGGTCAGCTGATTCTGGCTGGCTCTTCCCTGCTGGAACTGAAGTTCCATGCTCTGCAGATCCCGGCGTGCCAGCTCCAGCTCTGCTGCCGCCTGATCATAGGCCAGCTTCGCTGCCAGTACATTCTGATAGCTGGTTACCAGGGCTGAGCCGATTTTCTGCTCATTATCTGCAATCGTCTTCTGCAGGGATTCCTTTGTTGTCGTGCTTTCCGCATTTTTCAGTTTTTTCTTATTGACCAGAAGCGTATAGTTGTTTTCCAGCGCCTTTTCCCGATCTGCCGCCGGATCCATCCCCTGAATCCGGGCCACATCAGACGCAGGCACCTGGCAGATCTCCGGCTGGGCATCATAGGTCCAGCCGGTCATTACCAGAAGCTTCTGCCGTACATTCTCAATATTTGATTTTGCAGATTCCACATTCCTCTCTGCTGTCTGAAGGGCTTCCCTAGCATTCAGAACATCAACCTGGGTTGCCGTTCCGATAGCCGCTCTTGTTTCAGCGCTGGTCAGAGCCATCTCTGCCTGGGCTTTTGCAATCTCCGCCTGCTTCAGGCTTAACTGATTCTTCTCCAGAGTCACCATGTTGCTCTGGGCCACTGTAACCAGAGTTTTTTCCGCCTGCTTGTAGTTCCAGCCGATGATTTCACTGTCCTCCAGATTGTCATCTGCCTGCTTTTCCATATTTTTTGCCTGAATTTCAGCAGAAAGCATGGAAGCAACCACATAGCCATAGGTAGGATCATCAGAATCCGGATAGGAAATATTGGCGTAAATCTCATTTGCCATATCCCGGTATTTGTCAGAAACATCATCCTTGGTATCCCCGTAATCCCTGCGGAACTGGTTCAAATCCAGCTGATTGGTCTGAACGGTGGTATTGTACTCCGCAATCAAACCCTCCAGCTCATCATACTCCATTTTATTGTCTCTTAATTTCGCCCACTCCTCTGAAGTTCTGGCGAATTCCGGGCTGGCTGCCAGAGCGGTCATGGGCGCTGCCGCAAGCATCACTCCTGTGATGCTTAAAGACAGTGCTCGTTTCCAGTTTTTCATTCAAATTCCTCCAAAGCTTCCTTAATCATAATGAGGTTCCGGTTTTCTCTTACGGCTCATAACAGAATAATAAACCGGAAGCATTAACAGTGCCAGAATGGTGGAGGCAATCAGACCTCCTACGTCTACCAGTGCCAGACCCTGCATACTCTCTCCGCTGTCGCCATAAGCCATGGCCATCGGAATCATGGATACTACCGTTGTCAGTGTTGTCATCAGAATCGGACGAAGACGGGTTGCGCCTGCTTCAATCAGGGCCGTCTCCTTATCCATTGTCTGCCGGTACTGGTTTACCGTATCTACATACAGAATACCGTTGTTTACTACCGTACCAACCAGCATCAGGAATCCCAGAAGAGATACCATACTGATGGGCACATCACACAGATACAGAAGACCAAAGGATCCAATCAGAGAGAAAGGAATCGTAGTCATAACCATGGTTGAGAATTTCGGTGACTCAAACTGCGCCGCCATAACAACGAATACCAGGAAAATAGCTGTGGCAATCGCGCTGCCCAGGTTTCCGAATTCTTCCATCATTGCCTCATCCATGGCATTTACCGCACGGGTAATGTTCGGTCCCATATGTTTCTCTACTACATCTTTATACAGGCGAGTCTCAATCGCATCTACCTGTCTGGGATCTTCTGTTTCCAGTTCTCCGGTAATGGTTACCTGATACTGTCTGTTCTTTCTTACAATCGCAGCCGGGCTGTCCTTAAATACAATATCTGCCACATCTGTCAAAGCAACAGAAGTGCCGCTGTTGGTTGTCAGAACAATGCCCTGCAGCTCGTCAATAGTGTCATACTGTTCCGGCGGGTATTCTACATTAACGCTGACCTCCTCGCCGTCAATCTTCAGCGTAGTTGCCTCTTTTCCTCCCAGAATGCTGCTGACTGTTCCTGCAATCTGAAGCGGTGTAATATTTTCGGCATTTGCCTTTACTGCATCAATGTTCAGCTTAACAACCGGCGCCGCATTTTCCAGAGTGGTATGCACCTTGTTTACATCCGGCTGTGCCATCAGAGCATTGGCAATCTCATCCGAGGCCTCCTTCAGCTCATCATACTGAGAGCTCTGAAGAATATACTCAATGGTTCCTGCAGAGGAAGACATCATGGACATGGACGAGGACGCGTCTACAGAAATATTTGCGCCTGTCACCTGGTTCAAAATCTTCTTCCACTCTTTTACCACCTGATCGGTTTCTCTCTTACGGTCATCCTTTAAGTAGGCTGTCAGACTTGCGCCTCCTGTGCTTAAGCTCATTCCGCTTCCGCCTGAAGTCAGCATATAGGAATCCAGATCCGGATCATCCTTAATCAGGGCCTCTACCTTCTGATAAATCTTATCATTTTCCTCCACGGTCAGACCGGGACGGGTTTCAATGCTTACATTGATAGTTCCTGTATCATCGGAAACCATCAGCTCCATACGCAGCTTGGATGCCATAACAAAGGAAAGCACAAGCAGCGCCACAGAGGTTAAAATAACGGTCTTTTTCTTCGGCAGCAGAACTCTCATAATATTGCGGTATCCGTCCTGCATTGCCTTCAGAAGTCCTCCTACCGGAGAATATTCTTTTTCCTGAGGCCTGAACATACAGTAGCACAGAGGAACAATTGTCATTGCACTGATCAGAGAAGCTACCAGACAGAATACAATGGTAAAGCCCAGAGGCTTAAACATCTGTCCTGTCATACCCTCCAGAAGAGCCAGCGGAATAAATACAACGCAGGTGGTTGCCGTACCGCCGATGATAGACTGAAGTACAATACCACTTCCCTTTAAGGCTGCTTCCCGGTATCCCACAATACCCTTTCCTTCGGTCGAACGGAAACAGCTTTCCAGAACTACAATCGAGTTATCTACCATCATTCCGACGCCGAGAACAAGGGACGACAGGGTTACCACGTTTAAGGTAAAGCCCATGACCTTCATCATAATCAGAGCCGCCAGAATAGAAATCGGGATTGAAGTACCAACAATCAGGGATGCCTTAATCTCTCCAAAAAACAGGAAAATGATGATCATGGAAATAATAACGGCCATTACCATGGCCTGCATTACGCTCTTCAAAGATGCCTTAATATCATCACTGCTGTCGAATACGACAACGATGTCCAGATCCTCATCCTGAGCTTCCAGATTTTCAATGGTTGCGTTGACTGCTTTTGATACATCCATAGCCGCCGCACTCTGCAGCTTTTTAACACCAATAGAAATCGTATCCTGTCCATTGTACCGGGCTACGCCTGTGGTATCCTCCAAGGCCATACCTACGTTAGCCACATCCTCCAGGTAAATGGTGTTGCCGTTTCCCAGAGTAATGGGAATCTGCTTCAGCAGATCCACGGTATTGTATTCCGTTCCGGCACTGACAGAAAGCTTCTGTCCGCCTACAATGGTATCGCCTGCCGGATAGGTAAAGTCTGCACTGCCGATAGACTGGGCAATGGAGCTCATATCCAGATGGTACTGCTTCAGTTTTTCCGGAATCAGCTGAATCTGAATGTACTCTTCCTGACCGCCGCTGACGCTGACATCAGAAACATCCGTGATTTTTTCAATTTCCGGAACAATTACATTATCTACGTAGTTATAAAGGTTTGTCTCCGTTTTATGATTTACAGCAAGCATCACTGCCGGCATATCATCAATGTTCATCTCCGCAATCACCGGCGATTCACAGTCATCAGGAAGCTTTGCCTCTACCACGTCCATTTTCTTTTTCAGATCATCATAAGCCTCGTCAATGTCTTTGCCGTAATCATACTGAATTATAACAAAGGAAATATTTTCCATAGACTGAGACTGAATGGTATCAACACCGCTTAGGGAACCGATTTCATCCTCGATTTCCGTTGTTACCAGGTCATTGACGTCCTCCGGGCTGGCGCCGGGATACACGGTTGCAACAATCAGCATCGGCATATCCATGGACGGCATCAGCTCCAGTTTTGAAGAAAATACAGACTGAAGACCGAATACAATCAGGCACAGCACTGCCAGCACTGTTGTAACCGGGCGTTTCAGGACTGTTTTTGTTAATCCCATAGCTGTTTCCTCCTATCCTTATTCCGCCTTGGCAGCTTCTGCTGCACCGGTATTTTCTGCATCTGTCTGGTCTGCTGCGCTGCCTTCAGCCTCTGCGCTTCCAGCCTGGGACTTCTGTACCTGAGAGCCCTCATACAGCTCTGAACTCCAAGTGGTAATAACCTCATCTGTCATATCAATACCGGACAGAATCTGAACCCGCTCAGAATCATAAATACCAACCTCTACCGGAACCTGATGAACCGTTCCATCCTCATAGAGATACAGGTATGCATCTCCGCCGGAATAGTAAACCGTATCTACCGGAAGAGTCATAACATTTTCCTGTTTATCAGAAGTAACCTTCAGCTGAACAGCAGAACCGGTTGCCAGGGCGTCTCCGTCTTCAACAGAGGCCTTTACCTGAAACAGTCCTGTAGCAGCATCAATCATGCTGCTGATTTCATTGATGGTTCCTGTATATTCAGAACCGTTTTTCTCAATAAATACAGGATCTCCTGCTCTCAGCTGCTCAGCGATTTTCTCCGGCACTGCAAAGGAAACAGATTTGCTTCCCTCTCCGGCAATTACAGTAATCAGATTCTGCTGAGAAACATTATCATGAACCTCAATGTCGCAGATTTCCACTTTTCCGCTGATGGTTGCCGTAATATTGGCATATTCCATCTGATGATCATAATTCAGCTTTGCAGAATCATACTGAATCTGGGCATTCTTTGCAGCCGTCTGGGCCTGCTCCAGCATGACGCTGGCAATATCTCCGGCCTGGAACAGAGCCTGCTGACGGGCCAGATTGGTCTGCGCATCCTGCAGCGCCTGAGCAGCGCTTTCCAGGCTCAGTCTTGCTGCATCCACCTGTTTGGTATCAATGGTACAAATCGGCTGTCCCTCTTCTACCACATCTCCTGCTTTTACAAACACTTCTGTCACTTCGCCGGCCATTTTCGGATAAATATAAACTACATCCGACGGCTCTACGCTTCCTACCAGTTCACGGAACAGCTCAATCGTTCCTGTCTCCGGTGTCTGCACATCCACCACCGGAAGCGCCGCCTCTTCCACAGGTGCATTCTTTTTCAGCGCCCTTGGCACCGCAATGGCAGCCACCGCAGCTATTGCTACTACAATTCCTCCGACTACAATTTTCTTTTTCATGATTGTCTCCTCATTTTTCAGTTTTTATTTTGATACGCACCATACTTCAAAAGCTCCAGATCATCCCGGAAGTTCTTTTTTGCCTCTTCCGCCTTTTCCATATTCTGGACATACCATTTAACAGAAAACGACATGGTCATCATTCCCATCCGCAAAAGCGAATCAAATTCCTCCGGTTTTTTATAAAGATACCTGCTTCGATCCAGACGTTCAAATATCCACTGATTCATCTTCACATTTTTCAGCCTGCCTGAGTGCCTGGTCTGAAACATCCCCCCATCCATGTCAAAAAGAGTTTCCCCCTCCTGGCTTGAAAAAACATTGCGAACCACATCCATCATTATCCGTGTTTCCTGAAGCTCATCTACCAGCCACTGGAACAGCCATTCCAGCAATGCAAAATAGTCGCCGCCGTTCGCCTCCAATTCCTCTTCACACATTTGAAGCATATTCTCAAATCCGTCAGAAAGAATATACTCCAGCAAATCTTTTTTATCCACAAAATATGTATAAAAACTGCCTCTTGATATCTCCGCATTGTGGATAATCTGGTTGATTGACACCTTCTCGTATGGTACTCTTGCAAACTCCAAAACAGCCGCCGTTCGGATAGCCTGCCTTTTTTCCTCCGGCAAACGGTGAAACCGTTCTGTAGGCATTGTTCCCCCTCCCTTCATCCTCTTTCATTTTCATGGCTGATTCTGACACTGATTTCCAGCCCCGTTTCCGGCTTCTTCCGCCAGTCCTTTCTGCCAGCTTTTCCAGCCCTGTTTCAAAAGGTGACAAGCTGTCATCTACTTTCCGAAAAACAGTTTTTATTATAATGACACCTTGTCACCATGTCAATAGAGGTCATAATTTTTTCACAGAATTTATACTTTTTTATTTTCTTTCTAATAATTATTTTCTAATTGCACTGCGGGGGATTTTTAATATTTTATCATAGGGGAATTTTGCATTTTTAATGGATATCCGCGATTTTTGCACAAGCCCGGTGTGGATTTTGCATTTTTGAAAGAAAATCGCGATTCCTGCACATTTTCAGGCGCTCTTTTTGCACTTTTAAAAGAAAAGCGCGATTCCTGCACAATACCTGGCGCTCTTTTTGCATTTTTGAAAGAAAATCGCGATTCCTGCACAATACCTGGCGCTCTTTTTGCACTTTTAAAAGAAAATCACGATTCCTGCACAATACTAGGGTACTTTCCCACATAAGCCACAAGATACACCTGAGTAGTAAAAGAAAAGCATCTTCATATTTCTAAATAATTTTCTCAGCTCGACGCATCTTGCACGCTTACAGCGGCCAAGATGCGCCGGGCGTCTGCCTTATAAAAATTCAGACAGGAAAACGCTTATGAAAACAATCTTTCAACGCATTTCCCTGTCTGAAACTTAAGCTGTCACTATTAAATTCTGTTTTCGTTGTCTCTCATAAAACGATACTCGGCTACAGAGCGATCAAAGCCGCGGATGTGATTATAGAGCCACTTGGTCACGTTCTCATTCACAGACTCTACAAAAGCATCGGTCGGGCCTTCCTGCTCCTCCAGCATGGCATACAGATCACGAACCACCTGGCGCAGCTCTTCATGTTTCTTTTTATGCTCTGCGAGAGCCGGATAACCGATCTCCTCCTGAAGCTTCTCCTCCTCGCCAAAGTGGAACTCGGTGTAATCTGCCAGATAATCCAGAGTCTCAATTGCCTCCCGCTTTGCCGGCTTTTCATTCTCACAAAGAATCAGAAGCTTGTTAATCCGTTCAATCAGCTCTTTGTGCTGTGTGTCAATCATCTTATTGCCTGTAATTAAGGAATCATCAAATACTGCCTGCATATCTTTTCTGCCGCCCAAACTGTTTTTTGAGCAGACTCTCCTTTCTTCATTTTCGCATTTCCTCTGCCCTCATCTATATTCTCACAAATCTGAGAAAAACAAATAAGAAGTGTGTATCCGGAACATATTTTCTTCCACATGCTGTAATTCTCTGTGAAAATCAGAAAGCATCGGAAATCTCTCCGATGCTTTCATTTTACTTCATATAATTAGGAAAAACAAGCGATAATTAAATAACAATTTCCGGTAACAGTTCAGCCTTGCGGGGATTCCGTCAGAAAAACCCGTTGAAAGTTTGCTTTCATAAGAATTTTTCTGACGGAATTCACATAAGGCAGATGCCTAAAGCTTCTTGTCCGCTGTAAGCGGGCAAGAAGATGCAAGGCTGAACTGTTACGATTTTCCGCTCACTGGCAAGCCAGCAAACAGTAATCCTTCTGCCTCCTTATCTGCGGCAGAAATCCTCCTCAATGACCCTCCAGGCGGCATCCATACTGAAATGCTCCCTGATATACCGCTGCGTTCTTTCACACAGCTCTCTGCATGCAGCTTCATTCTGATAAAGGTCTGCAACCGCCTGAGCAAACTGCTCCGGCTCATCCTCCACCACAAGCACATCCTCTACCTGAGGAATTCCTTCTGCTCCAATGGATGTCGTTACAATCGGAGCGCCATTGTAAATAGCCTCCACAACCTTTCCCTTTACGCCTGCGCCGTATCGGAGAGGAACAACCACGATTCTGCACTCTGCATACAGACGCTCCAGCTCCTCCTCAGATACAAAGCCCTTAATAATAATTCCATTGCCCGGCTGCTCCAGAGCCCGGATTTCATCCGTTACCTTCGAGCCTACCACATAGAAGTCCGGCGCTGCAGCTCCTGCCTCTTCCATTTTCCGGCGAATCAGCGGATAAATGTCCCGGGCAAACCACAGAACCGCATCTGCATTCGGCGGATGGGCAAAGCCTCCGACAAACAGCAGACCTTCTCTCTTTGCAAAGTCTTCCTGAATGGTTTCCTTAAACTGATCAAACACATAAGCCGTAATATCCTTCACGGAAATCGTAGGATCAATTTCCCGGATGGCATCCCGCTCAATATAGGACGGATAATAGGAAACTGCAGCCTTGCTCATAAGCGTCAGCTCAATAGATTTCCAATACTCGGCATCCTCCCGAATCTTCGGATCCCCGGTAATCTGATATTCTCTGCTTTCTCTGAGGAAATGCAGATCATGTCCGTAATAAATCACCTTAATATCCGTATTATCCAGAATATAGTCAATATATTTAGAAGCAATATGAGGACGGTTTAAGTAGGCCACATCGATATCATCCCCGTGCTCCCTCAGCCAGTCCCAAATCTTAACCTGGTATTCCGGTCCGTATAAGACCTCAATTCCCATCTGCTCCAGCTCTGTTGTATACGGCTCCTCGTGCATAAAATTGTCACCCAGGAACTTCACCACAAAGCCCTTCTTCAGGAACATTTTCAGATACTGATAGGTGGTTTTGGAGCCTGCATCCTTGTCATAGGTCGGAACATAGTGATCCACCACCAGCACAATGGGCTTGCCCATGCTGCGCTCTCTGGCCCGGAAGGGATCCGGATTGCCGTCATTTTCGCACTGCTTTGCAAACTCCTCCGCCCATTTCTCCTTCAGCTTCCGGGAATTGGCCACCTGATAACGCTTCAGGCCGGTTCCCTCCACATCCGTTCCGTTGGACACACCCTCAAAATGGATGACCTTGGAAAGCGGCTGGTAAACAACACGGTAGCCTGCTTTTCTCACCTCAAAGGCCAGATCCGAATCCTCACAGTAGGCAGGAGCAAACCGGGTATCAAAGCCGCCAATCTGCTTCCAAAGATCATTGGAAAGCAGAATTGCCGCTCCGGAAATATAGTCTACATCCTTTACATAGTTGTATTCCGGTTTATCCGGATCATCCAGACGTCCGTAATTCCATCCGGAACCATCACTCCAGATAATACCGCCAGCCTCCTGAAGCCGTCCGTCCGGATATACCAGCTTGGAGCCAACCATTCCAATCGAAGGATCCCGCTCAATCAAATCAACAAGAGAGCTCAGCCAGTTTTCCGTTACCTGAGTGTCATTATTCAGGAACATAATATATTTGCCGCGGGCATGGCGGGCTGCATTGTTGCAGTTGCGCAGAAAGCCCTGGTTTGTGGTGTTGCGGCAGATGACAAGCCCCTCTGCATACCGGGATAAATGCTCTGTTGCATCTGTAGATACGTCATCCGCAATAATCACCTCATAAGGCACATCCTTTGTATGCTCCAGAATAGAAACCAGGCAGGCATAGGTATAATGAATCTGGTTGTAAACAGGAATCACAATAGAAACCACCGGATTCTCCACCTGTTCAAATTTCAGACGTCCATGCTGCTTATAGATTTCTCCAATATGGAAATCTCCGTCCCGCAGGTTCTTTCCCTCCGGAGTGGAATACAGCTTCATGGAACGAATGGGGTGAAACACATATTCTTTTTTGTAGGCAAGACGTTTTCTCTGAGGCGTCCCCTTGGGATACTTTTTATTAAAGGCATCTCCCAGCTTCCTGCGAAGTCGGAACAGCAGAGCCTCGTGCTTGTCCAAATATGCCAGGGTCTTGCTCATTTCATCAATTTCATGGCGCAGATCCCGGATAATCGCCTCCAGATTGGTCACATGGTTGTTGGTAAGCCGCTGCACCTCCGTGATCTTCCGGATGGTCACATCCTTTTCCCGGCTGTGGATCTTCATCTGCTCAATCCGCTCTCTTGCCCGGGCCAGATCACTCTCTGTCTGGCGGATTTCCTTAACGCCTCTGGAATACACCATATAATTGCCCAGATACAGCTGCTGGTTTTCCCCGTGGACATAATTCTGGAAATTCACTTCCATTTTCCGGTAGACCTCTGCCATCTCCGGCGTAATGCCGAAGGCAGACAGAATCTGTTCCAGAGAAAGCTGCTTCATAACACTGCTGTACTGTTCATAGAAATAATACAGAATCCTGTATTTTACAAAATGCTCCGGAACCGGAAACAGGAATACCCACTCATAGTCCAGACAGTAAATGCCATCCTCGGTGAGAAGCATATTTTCAAAAAGGGCATCGATGTTGGATACCCGGCAGGACGTATCCTGACCCAAAAGCGCCAGCTCCTCCTCACAAAGATCCTGGCCGAATACCTCGTCAAACTCCTCTGTTCTCACAAAGCTGCTGCGATATTCCGGTCTGATATCATAAACCTGATCCAGAGCCTGGCTCAGAGCCTCCAGAGGCAGCTGCCCGCCGGAAATCTGCTGTCCCAGCTTTTCTGCCCAGGTCTGCCCCTCCAGATAGGGGAAAAATGCGGAATTCCGATCCGGACGGTATTCCGGACTGGCCACCTTCAGAACCCGGTGCTGCTGCGTCAGCTCCTCCTCCTTTTTCCGGAAGGAATCAATATGAGCCGAGCCTGCCAGACTGAGGGCCGCCTTCTCTACATAACGGCTGCGTCCGCCCTCTTTCCCGGCCTCGCAGATACAGGTCTTAATCTGGAAAATTTCCTTTCGGGTTTTGTTGTATTTAACATAAACCGGCTCCTCGCCCTTTTCCAGACGTTCCGGACTGCTGCTCCAGAATACCAGATAGGAGTTGGCATAGAGATCAAACAGGCCTGCCTCACAGGCTGTATCAAACTTCTCTCCCATATCCATCATATGATATCCGGGATAATCATAGGCCGGAGTCACTCTTGTCATATCTCCCTTTTTAGGAGGATACTGATCCGAATAAATGCTGACCGGTGTGCGGTAATCCGGCATGGGATAATAGAACCGTCCTCCCGGCAGCAGCTGAGCCAGCTGCGTTTTTGTCATGGCGTTGGCCTCTTCTGCTGTTCCTGCAAAATACTTCATGCCAAGCGCATTGGGAACTGCCGCAATCAGAACTCCGCCCGGCTTTAACAAAGCCTTTGCCGCCTGAAGCTGTTCTTCATAAGGCGCCTGCAAAGTTCCTGCAAACACCACATAATCGAATCCCTCTGTTTTCTCTCCTCCGGCAGACCGCTTTTCCTTCAAATCAGACAGCGAGCTGTTCTCATACCGGATATTTGCTGCGCCGGGATAACGCAGTTCCACTGTGCGGAGGGCATTGGCATCCTCGTCCACCACCGTAACCTGAGCCACACTGGTGCGGAAAAGCCCGGTCATGGCTCCGTAATCCGCTCCTACCTGAAGAAGCTCTCCCTCGGGATGAAACTCATACCACTCCAGCAAAAGCTCTCTCTGCTCAGAAAGGGCATACAGATAATCCAGACGGCTGTTCTCCTCCAGAATCTCCCGGATATTTCCATTGTGCTCTTTTAAAAGGAGCTGTATCTCATCGTCAATCTTTTTCATGTTCCTGTCCTTTTCTTAAAACCGTTTCCACCTCAGACTCCATATCATAGACACCCACTGTATTCTTATTGGAAATCACGGTAATGCTGGCAATGTCATAAAGCCTGTGATATACGGTGTGCTCTCCCTGTTCAAAACCGGTGCAGCTCATACTCAGCAGATATTCTCCGCCCTGAAGCGTCATCTTCTGACGGAAGGTTACTTCATATTCATCTCCCTGTCCTACCGGCTTCACATCCGCGCCTTCAAACATGGTATTGGTTCCGGTCAAATCCGCGCCCTTCTTATCCTTAATGGTATAGGTAAAAATCGGCGCCTGAATGGTATCAAAGAAACGAATCCGCTCCTTGATCTCAAAATACTCGCCCTTCAGCAGCAGATTGGTCAGATTGCCCCGTTCATCAAACAGGCCCAGATCGTAAATCTCCGCTTTTCCGTTTCCATACTCTGTGCGGTTGGGATTTATAGCAATTTTGTCCTTCATCAGCCCCGGCTTTTTATCTCCCGAACGCCCTTCCTGTCCGGACAGAGCTTTGAAACCGCCCTCTCCTTTTCCGTCCGTTTCGGCGCCTCCGCCTTCTCCTGTGTCCATTCCGCCGGAGAAATCATTCATCTCCTCCAGCTCCTCTTCCAGCGCATCCATCTGATTTGCCAGAATCTTTTTATATAGATCCACCATCTTCCCGGCAGGTCCATCTGCCACATACTGCCCCTTGTTAAGAAGCACTACCCGGTCGCAGTATTTAATCACACTGCCCATATCGTGGGTAACCATAAGGATGGTCGTTCCCTGTTTTCGGATTTCTTCCATCCGCCGGTAACATTTGGACTGGAAAAATACATCTCCCACAGACAGAGCCTCATCTACGATCAGGATTTCCGGGTCTACATTAATAGCCAGCGCAAAAGCCAGCCGTACAAACATACCGCTGGAATAGGTTTTTACCGGCTGATATACAAAATCACCGATATCGGCAAACTCCAGAATCTCCGGCAGCTTTTCATCCATCTGGCTGCGGGTAAATCCCATCATCGTACCGTTCATATATACATTTTCAATTCCGGTATAGTCCATATTGAATCCGGCACCCAGTTCCAGCAGCGCGGAAATCACTCCGCTCACCCGCACATTTCCTGTTGTAGGAGTCAGCACTCCGGTAATAATCTTCAAAATCGTAGATTTTCCGGATCCATTGGTTCCGATAATGCCCACGGTTTCTCCCTTTTTCACCTGAAAAGAGATGTTGCTGAGGGCAAAAAAATCCCTGTGATAGCTTTTGTGTGTCAGACTCAGGGATTCCTTCAGGCGGTCAATCGGCTTTTCATACAACCGGTATATTTTGCTTACATCCTGTACCTGGATGGCGTATTCACAGTTTTCAGTCATGACTTTTCCTTCCTGATTGGCACTTTACATCAAATTCACCACGACAGTATACCATCATTTCCGCATTGGTGCAAGGAGTGATCCGGCCGGATCACTCCATCGTGTAGTAGGTATACGGCGCATCGTCCTCAGGACGGCCAAAACCAGGCAGTTCCCGGCCTGCTGCTCCTGATGCCTTCCGCATCTCTGCATAAACCTCTGCAAAGGTTGCATTAATATAAGGCTGAACGAAAATCACTCCGATTCCGCATAACAGACTTCCCAGAATCAGCCATCCGATAAAGGACAGCTCCAGAATAAACAGCTCCATCTTATGACCATCTGTCATACGGCTGCTGAGCGCCAGGGCATCCCGGTAATTCATCTGGGGATTCTCCGCCATAATATAAGGAACCATCCGGTACTGATAGGATTTGATAATCCCCGGCACAATCAGAAGCAGAGACCAGAGAAAAATAAACAGATTCATCATAAACATAGTGAAAACCGTATTCAGATACGCTCCGCTTTTAAATCCATAAAACAGCTTTCCGATTCCGCGATCCTGACCGAACTCTCTGCTTTCCATAAAATACCGGCTGGATCCTACATAAATCACATTTCCTACAAATACAGAATACAGCGTACTTATTGCAAAAGAAAGCAGCATCCCCATTAACACAACAGGCAGCACCATCAGCATATAGGCCAGATCCCTCTCTCCCAGGGTTTCTGCAAGGCCTCCGCCTCCTGTAATCGCATTTCCTACGGTATTCACATTCAGGGAAACCCCCATTCTCGGAAGCGGCAGGGTTCCTGTCAGAAGCATCTGAAGAATAGAAACCAACAGCGCCGGCATAAAATACCGTCTCAGACAATCCTTCGCCCTTCCTTTTAATTCTGCTCTCGTACTCATATGAATTCCTCCATTCTACGCAGATTTCATGCAAAACCTTTTTATCGGCTTTGTCAGCATTTTTCGCCGCTCATCAGCTTAGGGCAAAATCAAACTGATAAAAGGCATTATACCACAAACCTCAGGAGCTTGACCAGTCCCCGGCGCAGTATCACATCGGTGTTCCCACCTCAATCAGATTGCCGTCCAAATCGTAAAAACGGATAACCTTCTGTCCCCAGCTGTGGGTTGTAAGCCTGTTTACATACCGGATCTCCGGATAAAGCCGCTCCAGTCTCTCTGCAAATGCCTCTATATTTCGTTCCTCAAAATACAGCTCACAGGAATTGCTTTCCGGAAAAATCTCCCTTCCCAAAAGCTCCTTCCAGATTTTTTCGTCCTGAAGCACAAGCCCTTCCGTTAAAATCATATTTCCATCATTGTCCAATACCAAATCAAGACCGAACACCTCATTGTAAAACTGTCTGGATTTTTCTATATCTTTCACAGCGATCAGCACGTTCTTTAATTTCATTTTCCGCTCCTTTTCTTCAGGCTTTTAAGATCTTTTCTTCCAATACACAAGCAAAACAATTCCCAATATGACTGCTCCCGCGATAATAAAAACATTCGCCATATCTCCATTTAATTTTCCTGCGACAAAAACAGATGTGGGACCATCTGCCCCTCCAATAACAGAAACAGCCATGGTTCCCTTCACCTTCATCACAATTCCGGCCACAGCCAATAAAATACCAATGATGCAGCTGATAATTCCCATTCCTTTTTTCATTTGCCGTACTTCCTCCTTTTTGAATCAATCATTCCTGAGCCTGTTAAAATTCCTGTTACTGAAGCCCCATGATAAAAAGCACCAGGGCCATAATCGTCGAAATTGTCCAGCTGATATATCTTCCTGCAATTTGCATTTCAGACGGCTCCGCATGTTCTGCATTGCGAATCTGGAAAGAAAGATTCCAACGAAACAGCTCATCTGCAAACAAAATAGAAAGCCCATTGAGAATGCAGACACAGACAGCGCCAAACCACACAAGCCAATCCCCCTTATGGGTCAGCTCCGGCCCGTCCATCAATTTCAGTATCATTTCCGCAGACGGCTGCACAAAGTCAATCTCATTTCCGAATTCATCCCGCTCAACCCCGTCGCTGTCAATAAAAGAAATGCCGATATTTTCCAGGCCGCCGTCCTCATGATACAGCCAGAAAATATCCTCTGTTTTCAAAACGCCGCCGCGAAACAAAATATCCTCCCCCTGATAAAGCGCCACGCCGGTCATCCCCTCTGCAAACTCATCATCCTTTGGAATCGCCGCGGGATCCCCCTTCGCTGTATAAGGCCCATATACCATATCCCCCCACTGAAACATAACGGTTTTCTTCTCTGACACAGTAAAATGAGACTGTTTTCCCTGAAACTTGCCGGAATATACCATACTTCCATTCTCCTGATATGGCATAAAAATTGTATCCTGATATTCAAATCCAACCCTTGAAATCGTCCTGAAATAAAGAACCGTAAAAATCAAAATCATGACTCCCATAACGATCAGGACAGCTTTTTGAGAACGGTTCAAAGCTTTGATTCTTGTCACAAACACTTCCCCCTTCTGTCAGGATTCCCATCCCCTGCTTTTCCATTTCCAAATATATCAAGATTTATTTCTCTATTTTTCGAAAGCGAACAGGCTAAAGAAGACTTATCAAAAGCAGAAGCAGAACCACCGCAATCCACATAGCAATGCGCATATTCTTTTTCTGTGGAGAAATCAGTCCGATTCCAATGATTATCATAAAAATGCCAATGATTCCGGGATAATGCGTTCCTGTCATTCCCTCTGACCATGCAGGCAAGCCCAAAAATTCGAATACCCTATCGCATAACAATATCCCGTTTTTGGGGCATTTCCGCCTAAAAAATAACCCAGGAGTATCAGAAATATCCCTGCAATTTTTGTTTGCCAGTTCCTTTTTTCATCCATGTGTTCCGTACCCCCTGTCATAATAAATCCAACTTCCGAGTTATCATTCATTCTAAATCAATCCAGTATCGCTGTTTGATTTTTCCATTCTCTATCACTTCATTTTCTAATATACCGCCATTTCTTATAATAGATTTCGCAGAGCCAATATTATCTTTATCGCATACCATCAATACTTTTTTGATTCCGATTTTTCTGCATTCTTCTAAGGCAAGTCCGATCATTTGAGTGGCATAACCTTTTCTTCTTTCAGACGGTCTGATTCCATCGCCAATATGGCCTCCGCATAACAAAAGGTGATCGTTTAAACAATGCCTGATATTTACCGCTCCCACCATGATATCTCGCTGTTCATCGAAGCAAAAGAAAGTAGAATCCGGAACCCATCCGTCTTTAGGCTCACTTGTTTCCAGATTGCTTAAATAAAAATCAAAATCATCACAGCTGTTTTTGAAGATAGCCCATGGCGAACAATTCACATCATGGGTATCGTTATATTCCTTCCATTCTTTGAGCATATCAATAATCGGCTCCTTATACCGGTAACTTCCCTTTATCAATTTTAAACTCATAAATTCCTCCCTGGATTCCGCTTTTGACTGATTGCCGGAAATGACAGTATCATGCCCCAGCCTCAGCAGACTGTTACATCACATACTGCAATTTAATTGGAAATCGTTGATCTGCAATCTATAACTGCGGCAGTAATTACAATTACACATTGAGAACTCTGATATGGAATGATAATACGCTTTGGTTTTGGATATGTCTATATAATTCATTTTTAGGAAAATCAATAATCCATTTGTCCCCTAAAACTATTTCTTTTAATTTGTTGTCAAATATGTTTCTTTCAACTGTTGTCCTGTCAGGCTTGTGCCATAACATATCAAGATAATATAAAGGCAGATGAGTTTTATCACTTAGTATTCTTGCGAATGTACTTTTCCCTGCACCCGGACAACCGATTATTATTACTTTTCGAAGCACAAAAAATCACCTCCATAACAAACTATTTATTTGATAAACCGAATTCCTATCAGCTTGCCTCCCTTAGCTTGACACACAACTGAAAGTTAATTTTTTTCTGTATGCTGAATGAAAAATGACTTCTTTCCCTTTACTTTTTGCAAATACGATTTCTTTAGAAACTTGTTTTCCTATGTATCCTTGAATATTTCTCGTCTTTCTTGTCTCTGATTTCTTTCATAATAAAGCCGCCCATAATTGCAATGGGAATAGAAACTGAAAACGAAACAGGTTCCAAAGATGCTCCCACTATACCACCTAAAATCGTACATGCAACCGCAAGACCTATCATATCAGTACCTCCGTTAATTTCAAAAAACGCTTATCATTCATCGGTTCATTCGTGATATAGTTTCCATCTAAAAATAATGCGTATGTTGTGATTGGTGTCGAAGCATTTTGTGCTTCTTCTTTACTCTGCAAGTGAATTGCTTTAAATGGTATCGCTTTTTCTTTTGCAATCCCCTCAATTACAGGAACATACTTCGCATTAAACGGACATTGACTTGTATAATACAAAACATACCCCATTTCTTCAATATGGGGGTGTTTTGCACATTCTTTGAATTGCGGCAATGTTGTATTTTCTACAAACGGAAAATACCATAATTGAATACCATTACCAGCTTCATCGCAAACTTGAAATCCTTTATACTTCAGAAATTTAGGGTCAGCTAAAAATGGTTTTTTCTTTGCCGCTGCTAAAATACACAATCCCTTTTTTCCTTTATTTTTACTGTCCTCAATACAAGCATTTAATAAATCTGATGAATAACCATGCCCCTTAAACGAACCTGCAACCCATAAACAATCAATATACATATATCCATCTGCAGAAATTGGATTCCATGCATTTTCAGCAGGGATATATTCAATAAAACACTTTCCTCTTTCTGCACTTTTGAGAAAGACTAAACCATCTTCAAGCCGTTCTGACAACCATGCTTTTTTTGAAGATACCTGAATATCATTGCTATTCGAAATCGCACAACATATATGCTCTTTTTCAATATTTTCGTTCGTAACCTTAATATATTCCATTATATGTTTGCTCTCTTTACTTCTCGTCATCATCATCTTTTCTCTTTTTTATATTATCATCTCGGCTTTAAATCAACATCCACTAAAACACATTCTTCCACTTTCCCTGTATAAAACTCTGGCAAATCAAAAATACTCTTTTCTCTCGCTTCTGGAGAAAACGGATAGTTTATAAGTTGACCTTCCCATAATCCGCCATCCGGGTTGATGATTCCTTCAAAAATCCACCCTTCTTCTGCCGTAAAAATTCCTTTTTTCCCTGTTACAGGACTCCATGTTCCCGTAAACTTACCAGTTACATTTGTACCATCAGATTTTACAAATATCGTTGTTTCTTTCAGCGGAATTCCCCAAATGCAAACAGCCAACACCGCCAATATAAAAATGGCAATGAAATATTTTATGAATCTTTTTTGTTTTTTCATACAGGCCTTCTTCCTTTCCGCTCAGCCAATCACATTTTGTATTTTTCTTAAATTTTCAACAAACTGAATTTTTCAAGCAATAAAAAACAGGAACCAGCCAATAAAGAAAAAACCTGTACTCAGAATAGAAAAACCACTCATAAGCATCGTCAAAGCAATTATCCAATGAAATCTAAATATCAAAATATTTCTAATACAAAGAATCAGTAAGGCAATTTGAATCAACAAAACAATCCCAGCGACAATTCCTATTGGCAGAGGCCCGGGATAAAAGGAACCTCCCTTAACATCTCCCGTTTTTGTGTATCTGCGTTCTTCTGCAGACTGGAATTTTACATTTCTTCGCTCGCCATATGCTCTGCATATTTTTCTTCTTTCCCGGCGTATTCCTCTGAAAAAAGATCCGGCTATTTTCTCATTCCTCTGCTGATAAAATGGTACGCTATTGTCGTTCCTGTTGGAATCATCAACAGATAGCTGACAATATTTACAAATGTGAAATTATATATATTTGATACCTCGCCAAATTCCAGGAAATACCTGCAGACCATTCCGATTGCCGTGAACAGGAAGGTTAAGGCATACACCTTTCGCTCCTTCGCAATTCCTAATATTCTTGAAAATAATAAAGCGATTAGACCGTAGCTTACAAAAAACAAATATAATCTCGAAAAATCCAAGGCAGTGCTGCTGTGACGATTCAGTAAAGGATATTCAAAGCACCCGCAAAATACTGTATATCCTAATACAATATACTTTGGAAGCTGCGAGTATTTTTTTAGTAGATTTTGAATTCTGCCGCTTCTAACAGCAAAGAAAACAAATAATACAAATACTAGGAAGAACAGCACCATAAGCATTATCATTTCCATTTTATCCCCCTTTTTTTCTGACTTCTCTGATTAAAAAAACTTACTCCTGTTCAACAGCTGTCAGATTGATCATTCCATTTTCCAAAGTCACTTCAAATTCAATGGAATCACCATAATCCATCTGCGAATAGTTGTCGCCATTACAAAAATCTGTGACTGCATTAACGCCAAGATTTAACGAATATCCTGTGGATGAAGGACGTTTACATACACTGGAAACCACTCTGCCATGATTCATAAATATCAAATTCTCCATCTCTTCAGTCACGCTGTCATTAAGTGCAGGACTCTTTGAACCAGTGATTCTTTCAATATCCTTTAAAGGGAAATATGGGCCAAAGGAATATACTCTGGTCCAGTGAACTACCCATTGTCTAAAGCCAATGG
>UQFC01000036.1 GCA_900540335.1 uncultured Clostridium sp.
GTCGCTTCTGCGACAAAATTCTCTTCCGCCGCATGGCGATCCTCGCGGAACGCTTTTATGTCATGGGACGCACTTTCCTATGACATAAAAAAACGAGACTCTCCACACATGAAATTCTTTCATGCATGAAAAGTCTCGTTACCGTTTTATGCTTCCGGTGTCCAGGACCAGGCGATGCTCCCACTCAGTTGGTTCCAATGGACATGGTTTCCGGCAAAGTACTGCCTCCGTCTATCACAATCTGAGAGCCGGTCAGATAGCTGGACTCGTCGCTTCCCAGAAATGCAAACAGCTCTCCCACTTCTATGGGCTTTGCAAGGCGTCCCATGGGTACCCCTGCTGCAATATCAGCAATAGCTGCCTCCGGATTCTCCGGATTGGATTCCATAGCCATCTTTTCTACCATCGGTGTCCGCGCATATCCCAGCTGAGAACAGTTTACACGGATATTCCGTCCTGCATACTCGACAGCCAGACATTTGGTCAGTCCAACCAGCGCCGCCTTTGTCATGGCATAAGCGGCCTCTCCGGCATCTGCCACAATATCTCCTGTTACAGAGGATGCGATGACAATACTGCCGCCTCCCTGCTTTAACATATAGGGAATCACGGCCTTACAGGTGTTCCACACACCCTTGATATTCACATCAATATGAAAATCCCTGGTAGCGTCATCCATCTCTTCAAAGGGTGCCAGACGGCATACTCCGGCATTGCAGCAGGCAATATGAATTGCCCCGAAGGCCTCAACCGCCTTTGCCGCAGCCGCATCCATCTGCGCACGATCCGCCACATTGGCAACTGCCGTAATAATCTCTGCGCCATATTCTCTGCGCAGCTTCTCAGCAGTCTCCTCAACAGCGGGCGACAGGTCAACCAGAATCATTTTTGCGCCATACTTTGCATAAGCAGAAGCAATGCCTTCTCCAAGGCCTGCTGCAGCGCCGGTAATCAGTGCAACTTTTCCATCTAATTTAGCCATCGTATCTGCTCCTTTTCTGATATATTCTGACGGAAGCTTCTTTGTATCTGTCTTAGCGAATCCGCTCCGGGAAGCCTACCTTTTTCTGAACCTTGCGCAGAGTCTTGTTGGAGAAGTACTGCGCCTTCTCTGCGTTATTCTTAATCACACTGTCCAGATAATCTTTATTTTTTGAAAGGTCGGCAAACCGATCCTGCAGCGGCTTCAGCACATCCACAACAGACTCGCCTACTGCCATCTTAAAATCGCCGTAGCCCTTTCCGTCAAACTCCTTCTCCACATCTGCCGGAGTCTTTCCGGTACATGCACAGTAAATATCAATCAGGTTCCGAATTCCCGGCTGCTCGTCGCAGTAGCGCACACAGGCCTCGGAATCTGTCACTGCCCGTTTGAATTTGCGGATAATCGTATCCGGGTCATCCATCAGATAAATGCTTCCGTTGGGGTTTTCATCGGACTTGGACATCTTCTTTGCAGGATCCTGCAGGCTCATAATCTTCGCTCCGACCTTGCTGATATATGCCTCCGGAACAGTAAACACATCGCCGTAAATTCCGTTAAATCTCTGCGCAATATCACGGGTCAGCTCCAGATGCTGCATCTGATCGATTCCTACCGGAACCACATCCGCCTGGTACAGCAGAATGTCTGCAGCCATCAGAACCGGATAGGTAAACAGACCGGCATTAATATTGTCTGCGTGCTTGGCTGCCTTGTCCTTAAACTGGGTCATACGATTTAATTCGCCCATATAGGTAAAGCAGTTCAGAATCCAGGCCAGCTCTGCATGACCGGATACATGAGACTGATAATAAATGCAGTTTTTCTCCGGATCCAGACCTGCCGCAATATACAGGGTCAGCAGGTTTCTTGCGCGTCTGCGCAGCTCCGCCGGATCCTGGCGCACCGTAATGGAATGCATATCTACAACACTGTAAAAGGTCTCATATTCATCTGCAATGGTAACCCAGTTTTTCAGGGCTCCCAGATAATTTCCAAGAGTCAGGTTTCCGGTAGCCTGCATACCACTGAATAATACTTTCTTTCCATTTAACATAACATTCTTCTCCTGTCGCTTCGTAATCATGAAATCAGTGTAGCACCACGGCTTTCAAATGTCAATTTTTCAGCAGGGTCTCTTCCCACTCTTTCTCTTTAAAGCCCACCAGAATCCTCTCCTCTGTCACCACCAGAGGACGCTTTACCAGCATCCCGTCCTGAGCCAAAAGCGCAATCTTTTCCTCGTCACTCATATCTGCCAGCCGATCCTTCAGCCCCAGCTCCCGATACTTCATTCCGCTGGTATTAAAAAATTTCCGGATTTCCAGACCGGAACGGCCAATCCACTCCCTAAGCTCCTCTGCTGTCGGATTCTCTTCTGCAATATGACGGTCTGTAAACGTAATTTCATGCGCATTCAGCCATTTTTTTGCTTTCTGGCAGGTACTGCATGACGGATATTCGATGAATAACATATTCTTCTCCTTTATCTTTCCGTTTTGTCTTTTATTTTACAAAATCTTCCCGCATAGGAGTGAAAATATCCAGAAGAACCGTATCCTCCAGAACCAGAATTCCATGAACTGCATCTGGTTTTACATAATAAGTATCGCCTGTCTGCAGTTCTTTATCCTCACATCCCTCCTCCTGATAAATCAGACGTCCGGATACGATATAACCAATCTGCTCGTGCGGATGGGAATGCTTTGCGCCGACAGCTCCCTTCTCAAAATGAAGCTCCACTGTCATAAGATTCTTGCTGTAAGATAAAATCTTTCTGGTCACGCCTCCGCCCAGATCGGTTGTTTCTACATTTTCATTTTCTGTAAACATGTTTCATTTCCTCCTTAATCTTATCCAATCAATTTCATTCTGCATAACAGATTTTAATTTCTGCTATTATACCATTTTCGCAGATATTTTTCCACCCATAACAGCCCCAGAAGCAAAAGTCCGCCCAGAAAGAAAATACTTCCGATTCCTATTGCAATCAGGAAAAAACGTGCTGCCTTTTTCCAGAAAGAGAGGAATTTCCCCGGTGTGTCCTCCCGGCTCTCCCCTAAATCCTCTCCCTGACTTCCCGAACCGGAATCCGGCTTCTTTTCTGTTATTTCCTGCAGCGGCTCTGCATCTTCTGTTTTCTCACAGGTTCCCCTGTATGTAACCAGATAATCCCGTACCAGACGCCGCCCTGTTCCAATTCCATCACGGCAGATCGTGCCGTCCTTCCCCAGATAGGTTCCGCCCTGCCATTGAAAATCCAGAATCTCATAGGCATCCGGAGAAAGTCCCAGCTGCCGAAGCAGCTCAGACTCACACCCCTCCAGCTTTGGCTTCTCTTCCTGAAAAGGTACCAGAAGCTCTCCCAGCCGGTAATAATCGGAATGATAGCGGTGAAAAGTAACAGGAAAGGAAAAATCCTCCAGCCAGTACTCCCCTGTTACCTTCTGTTCTTCTGCATGACACAGAACACCCTTTGTCCCCTGCCCTGTCTTTACCTGTACTTCTATCTCCTGCGGAAAGCTTTCTCCATTCTCAAGATTCCTGTATTCCAGCTTTTTTTCAATCATTTCCATGTTCTCTTCCTGAAGCTCTGCCCGGACAGTCAGACAGCCTACAATCATCATCTGAATCAGAACAAGCCCCACCCGGATCATTGTCTGAATACAGTTTGTCCGCACTTTTTCATCGCATTTCTTTTCTTTCAAAAAACCCTTCATCCATTCTCCTTTTATGAAATTATTTCCTGATGTATCCGTCCAAAACGGGATTTCATTCAGATCTGCTGTTTTTTATGGGATTTTCCGGATCAAGAACTGATCCGTAATTTAGAATTCTGCCGGAAACGGACAGAAAATTTTGATAGATTATTTTCATATATTTTTCGTGCTGAGGCAAAAGAATATGCAAGCGCCTGTTCTCACCTCAGCACAGGCCATCCTTTTTTATGACTCATAAACAAGCCGGAAGAGCTGGAGGAATTCCTGATAAGCAGTTGTATCCTCCAGTTCCTTCAAGCCTTCTAACATTCCGGCCATATACCACTGATGACACTCCCGGCGTTTTTCATTAAAACGCTGCCATACCTGCTCTCCCTCTGTCAGATAATCCCGGGCAGTGCTTCGCATATTGCTCAGCTTGTCCCCCAGAACAAGAATCTTCTCTTCTCTGGAGGCTGTTTTTAAATGTTCAATTGCCGCCTGCTTGCGCTCTTTCCAGGAAAGAGACTTATCCTCCGTCTCAGCAGAAACCAGCGCCAGAATCCGGCTTCCAAATTCTTTCTCCAGCTGCTCTGCCGTCACCGCGGTGTCCTCCAGCACATCATGAAGATATGCCGCCGCAATCACTTCCTCGTCCTCTGTCATCCGGGCCACAATCACAGCTACTTCCATAGGATGATAAATATAAGGGATCCTGCTTCCCTTTCGGACTGCTCCTTCATGTGCCTTTGCCGCAAATTCTGCTGCCTTCCGTATCATATCCGTTCCTTTCACAAAGTCCGCAGCCAGCTGCAGACCGCCGCTCTTTTCCTGATTTCATCATACCATAACCATCTCTTTCTGAAAAGGTCTCTTCACTAAAACTGCCGGGAAAACAAAAGGCAGATACAGAAAAGTAAGAAAATGTTCACTTGTAAATCCACGGCTTTTCTGCTATGCTTATGGTCAGAAAATATTGTATGCAAAGGAGCTGTCATGGAACATTATCATCAGTCATCTTACCGGCGATCCGGCAGACACAGGCAGAAGCCTGCCAGCGAGTGGCCGCATATTCTGCTGTTTTACATATTGCCATTTATTGTATTTAACGCTATTGTTTTTCACCTTGTGACAGCCAAGCCAAGATTCGAGCTGACTGTGGCAGATACCAGTGATTATCAGACAACCACTGCCACCCTTACCATGAAGTCCTGGCTTCCCGCCAAGTCCATTGTCATGGAGTTAGACGGTGAAAATCTGGAACTGACAAAAGACAAAAAGCGGACCTATACCACCACGCTTCACAGAAATGGTTCTCTCCAGGCTATCGTTACCAATTTTAACGGAATGCCGGCGGACAGCATCAAGTATGTGAATATCCTGGATGATACCCCGCCCACCTTTTCTGCCTCTCATATAGAAGAAGGCGTACTGACCGTAACCCTGACTGACAGCCAGGCCGGTATTAATTACGATTCTGTTTATGCGCTGAATTCCACAGGTGAACGCGTTCTTCCCCTGGTTGCAAACCGGGATTTGAATACCTTTTCTTTTACCATGGATTCCGCCGGACTTCGCATTTTCGTACAGGACATGGCAGGCAATGAGTCTCAGGGTTCCTTTACCTCACACAAAGAAAACGGCAGCGACGTTCTCGACAGCGCACCGGAGCCGGAGGAAGAAGAAGGCAGTGAGGAAGCTCATTCTGCTGCTGCAGAAAGCACCCAGGCCGCTTCTGAAAGCAGTCAGGCGGAAAGCACATCTGCTGAAGAATCTGCCGCAAAAGCAAAAATTACCATTCAATAACTCCTGCATTTACGCAGGCCTTACATTCCGGTGCAGAGCTGTTTCTGACAGCTTCTGCACCTTTTTCTGTCTTAAAGAACTTTTTTCTGACCGGAAAACAGAATTCTCCAAAAATATAAGACTGCCGGGACCGACCCCGCTTTTTTAATCATTGATTCGTATTCTATAGGAAAGGGGAGATGATTGCCTATGAATCAAGAACATCAGATCGTGCGTCAGGTTCAGAAGGCCCAGGGTGACAGCCGCGCTGCAGACCAGCTGATTCGCCAGTACCTTCCATTTATCAAATCAGAGACTGCCCGTTTTCTGAAACGCCCTCCGGATGAAAGCCAGGATGAACTGAATATTGCCATGTTTGCCTTCTATGAATCCATTCTCTCCTATCGGACAGAAAAGGGCTCCTTTCTGATGCTGGCTTCCACTGCCATTCGAAACCGGCTGATTGATTATGCCAGAAAAGAGCAGCGCCACAAATCTCTGATTTCTCTGGAACTGCCTTCCTCTCAGGATGACAGCCGTTCTCTTGGAGAACAGCTTTCTGACCGCTCTGACAAAATGAACGAGGTTCTTCAGATAACGGCAGCCCGCACAGAAATTGAAGAATTTTCCCATCAGCTGGAATCCTTTGGTCTTACACTGTCTGACATTGCCGATAACTGTCCCAGACAGGAACGAACCATGGAAGCCTGCATGAAGGTTCTGGATTATGCGAAATCCCATCCTCAGGTTCTGGTTCAGATGATTCACAGCAAAAAACTCCCTCTGGCCCAGCTGGCCGCCGGTTCCGGCACAGAACGCAAAACCCTGGAACGGCACCGGAAATATCTTGTTGCCATTCTGCTGGCCTATACCAATGGTTTTGAAATCATCCGGGGCCATCTGCAGTTTATGAAACGAAAGGAGAAACCCTTATGACTTATCTTGTAATGGAATGCCATCCGGGATACGCTGTAGTTCTGGATCAGACAGGACGATTTCTAAAGGTTGCCAATCTGAATTATCAGGTTGGAGAAACGGTATCCTTCGTCATAGAATGTACTGCAGAGGAAGAGCCTTCCACAATACACTCCCTGCGCAGACGCCGGATACTTCTATCCGCAGCTTCTCTGGCAGCGTCCTTCTTTCTGGCTGTGCTGGGAACCTGGCACATCTGCCTGACCCCATACGGAGCTGTCCGGATTCAAATCAATCCGGATTTGAAGCTGACCGTCAACCGGCTGGACTATGTTATTTCTGCAGATGGCCTCAATGACGACGGTCTGCGACTTCTTGACGGCTACCGGTTTCGAGGACAAAAGCTGGAACAGGCTTCTGACGATCTGGCAGACAGAGCCATGGAAATGGGATATCTGAAAGAAGGCGGACAGATTCTCCTGACTCTGGAATCCTCTCATGAAAACTGGATCGCCAAAACAGAGGATCGCCTTCTTACCGAACTGGAAAACCATCTGAACGATACGGTATCTGTCACTGCCTCTGCTGCCCCGGAAATACCTGCATCCGCAGATACTCCCCTTCCAGAAACAGCACCCGCAGATACTCTTTCTGATGTTCCTGTAAATGCCGGTTCCGATGCTCCTGCCGGTTCTGACGCTGATGCTTCTGCCCCTGCACCATCTTCCGGAATTTCCCGGTTTCAGAATACAGATGAGGAGGAAGACGACGATTCTGAGGACGATGAGGACGAAGAGCACACCGGGAAAGACAGAGAAGACTTCCCCGAGGAAGACGACGATGAGGAGGACGAAGACTGCGGCGGAGACGACAGCGGGGACTCCCCTGAGGAAGACGACGGCAACGAGAATGCTGAAAACGATGACGGAGTGGAAGACCACGAGGAACCTGAAAACCACGACGATGACGACAACGAAGAGGAGCCTGAAAACCACGACGAAAATGACAGCAACGAGGAGCCTGAAGACCATGACGAAAATGACAGCAACGAGGAGCCTGAAGGCCACGACGAAAATGACAGCGAAGAAGAGCCTGAAGATGAGGACTGAACAAATTTCCCCCTGCCGGAATAATTTCGGCAGGGTTTTCTGTTTTATAAAAACAGCGTATTAACCCTCAGAGCTTCCTGATTATATTCTAAAATTTTTAAACTCAATGTGGAATCAATCCGGCGAACTGCCAAAGACCGTTTTCGCTTAAAGACTTCTTTCTGGAGATGGATTCAGAATATCATATTTTATCTTCTGCCGCAAGCCCTGAAAAAAATTTTTCAATTTTTTCTGCTTTGACCCCGGTTTTCTGTTTTTCCTCCCGTATTCTATCTTTGAAAACAACAAGAAAGGAAAAATTCCTTTTCGCCGCACGGCGATCCCGGCGGAGCATTTTTATATCACAGGACGCAGTTTCCTGTAACAATCCATATTTCTGAAAGGAGATGTTCTTTATGAAAAAAAATTTACTTACCAGCATTTTATCAGCTGCCATGGTTTTCTCTCTGGCTGTCTCCATGACCAGCCACGCATCTGCATCTGCGCTTATCAGACAGAATACCGCTGTTTCTACAGACAAAAATGTCAAAACCGGAACTCTTCTGATCAGTGTCAATCCTGAAATTAAGATGGATTATAACTATAAAGGACGGGTTCTGAAGCTGAAAGGCATGAACGAAAGCGGACGTGCTGTTGTCCGCAATATGAAAAATTATGAATACGATCCCTGTGAAGAAGTAATCGAGGATCTTATTCGTGAAATTTACGCAGACGGCTATTTTGATACGCAGAAAAATCATCCTGCAAAAAACCTTCTTATTAAGCTGGAAGCAGGCTCTAAGACTCCCGACAGTCATTTTCTGGACGATGTGACAGACAGCGCCCGCTATACCCTGAAAGACTGCGGCCTCAAGTCCAGCACCGTTACTGTAAATACCTCTGAACTGGATCATAAAGGACGCATCGGCATTCAGAAAGCCCGTGAACTGGCTCTTGCCCATGCCGGTCTGAAAGATGCTGTTTTCAGCGAAGGAGAATACGATCTGGATGACGGCATTTATGAGCTGGAATTCACTGCCGGCGGCATCGAATACGAATACGAAGTCAATGCTTTCACCGGAAAAATCACAGCAGCTGACCGGGAACGCAACGATGACTGGGATGCCTGGGATGATGACGACCGTTATGACGACGACCATGATGACGACGACCGTTATGACGACGACCGTTATGACGATGACGACCATGATGATCACGATCATGATGACGACGACCGTTATGACGATGACGATCATGATGATGACCGCGATGATGATTAACACCTGATTCGCGTTATCATAAATTTTTCGGCACACCTTGCTGAGACCTTTGATTGGAATGTGCCAAAACACATTCTCCCGTTTATGTGCAGCTGCCAACAGCAACTATTTCCCTGCAAAACGCAGCGCACATATCTGCACCGGACGCATTTACACGGCAGGTTTTCCCCTTCCGTAAGCGTTCGTTCTGCAAAATATTTTCTGTTGCAGACAGCTGTGACAGAAAAGGTCTGACAGACATTCCCCCCTGTCAGACCTTTTTTCTTTCAAAAAACTATGATTCTTCCTTCTCACATCTTCCATACAGCTGCGCCATATCCCGGCACCGCTCAAGAAGCTCCTTTGTCAAATCCGTCTCCGTCATGCGCCACCGCCAGTTTTTACCTAACGTAGACGGCTCGTTGATTCTGGCCCAGCCGCCAAGTCCCAGATAATCCTGAACAGGAATCACAGCAATCCGCGCCGCGCTCTGAAGCGCCAGACGAATATAGTCCCAGTGAATTTCTCCCTGGGGAGTTCTCTCATTTCCCAGATACCGGACTGCAAATGCTTTCGCTGCCGGATCCAGGGTTCTGTACCACTCCTGAAGGGTTGTGTTGTCATGGGTTCCTGTATACACCACACAGTTTACCGGATATTTATGAGGCAGATAGGCACTGTCTTCCGATTCATCAAAGGCAAACTCCAGCACCTTCATTCCGGGATAACCTGTTTTCTCTACCAGCTTTAACACAGACGGCGTCAAAAATCCCAGGTCCTCGGCAATGATATCGGGATTTCCGAATTTCTTTTTCAAAACCCGGAACAAATCATATCCCGGTCCCTTTTCCCAATGACCGAATTCTGCCGTTTGATCTCCCGCCGGAATCGAATAATATTCATCAAATCCCCGGAAATGATCCACCCGGACAACATCATACAGTCCAAAGCTGTATTCCATCCGTTTCATCCACCAGCGGTACTTTGTTTTTTTGTGATAATCCCAACGGTACAGCGGATTTCCCCAAAGCTGTCCCGTAGCCGAAAATGCATCGGGAGGACATCCCGCCACAGCAGACGGACGCCGTTCTGCGTCAAACTGAAACAGCTCCGGATGAGCCCAGCTGTCTGCCCCGTCAAAGGCCACATAAATGGGGATATCTCCGATAATCCGGATTCCCCGGCTGTTGGCATACTTCTTCAGCCGCTTCCACTGCTTCTGGAAAACATACTGCAAAAAGGCATAAAACAGAATTTCATTTTGCAGCTTTTCCCGGTAATGACGGACTGCGCCTTCCTTTCTCAAACGAATATCCTCGTCCCATTCACTCCAGCTTTTTCCGCCGAATTCATTTTTCACCGCCATATAAAAGCAGTATTCCATTGTCTCTTCAGAAAGCTTTTTCGAAAAAATACGTTCCATCTGATTTTCATCATATCCGGACTGAAACTGACGCTCTCTCCACCGCTCAAATGCCCTGCGCAGTACAGGGAAACGGTTCCGGTACAGCTTCTCATAATCAATATCTCTGGGATTGTCCCCGAAATCCGCCTGGTCACATTCCTCTCTGGTCAGAAGCCCCTTTTGAATCAGCTCCTCCAGATCAATCAGATAGGGATTGCCTGCAAAGGCGCTGAAGGACTGGTAGGGAGAATCCCCGTATCCGGTAGGTCCCAGCGGCAGAATCTGCCAGTATTGCTGCCCCGCCTCCTTCAGCTGATCCACAAAATGATAGGCCTCTCTGGAAAAGCATCCAATCCCGTACCTTGACGGAAGAGCGCTGACCGGCAGAAGCATTCCGCATTCCCGTTTTATCCTGTTCTTTTTCATATTCATCCTCCTCCTGAAAATTGCCCTTAAATTGTAACAGTTCAGCCTTGCATCTTCTTGCCCGCTCACAGCGGACAAGAAACTTTAGGCGTCCGCCTTATGTGGATTCAGTCAGAAAAATTCTTATGAAAGCAAACTTTCAACGAGTTTTTCTGACTGAATCCCCGCAAGGCTGAACTGTTACCTTAAATTCTTTTCGCCCGCTTTTCAAATCCGCGGAATCTCCACAGAAATACAGCCATACGGAAAATCCAGTCAATAAACATTCCACACCAGACTCCCATAATTCCAAACCCGAAACCGCGCACAAACAAATATGCAAAACCGATCCGGAATACCCACATGGAAAATACAGACACCATCATTGTAAACCTTGCGTCCATACCGGCCCGCAGTGTGTTAGGCAGCGCAAAAGCCGGCGGCCACACTGTCATTGCAAAACTGTGAATCAGTATCAGCTCCTCAGCCATGCCCGCCGCCTCCGGGGACAGGTGATAAAAGCCCACAATCGCCCCGCGGCCCAGAGCCATTGCCGTACACACAACCAGAAGAATACTGTAATTTACAGCCAGAAGCTTTTTTGTATAGGTTTTTGCCTGTTTTACCTCGCCGGCGCCCACACACTGTCCTACAATGGTAATCAACCCCAGCCCCAGGGCATTTCCGGCAAGATACTGAAGTGTCACCAGATTATTTGCCACTGCGAAGCCTGCAATAGAAGCCGTTCCCAGGGTGGAAACAAGACTCTGCAGCATCAGTTTTCCAAACTGAAACATTCCGTTTTCCAGACCGCTGGGAATTCCCACAGTCAGAATTCTTCGAATCATATCTTTTTCCGGACGCAGCTGGGAAATACCGGTAATGCGAATCACATTGTCCGGATGGCGCACCAGAATCATCATCAAAACTGCCGCTGTCATTCTGGAAATCAGAGTGGGAATGGCAACACCCTCCACGCCCATATGAAGACCATAAATGCAGACCGCATTTCCTGCAACATTCAGCCCGTTCATAATCATGGATGCCATCATGGACACCCTGGAATTTCCCATGGAACGAAACAGTGCCGCGCAGGAATTATACAAAGCCAGAAACGGATAAGACAGAGCCGTAAGCCAGAAATATGTGGCTGCATTATCCATAACCGCCGCCTCTGCCTGACCGAATATCAGATGAAGCAGACGCCTGTTTCCCACCAGCGCCACCGCTGTAAAAAGCAGTGAAACACCTGCCGTAATCAGCACCAGCTGTCCCGCTGCCCGGCATGCCATGTCCGACCTGTGCTTTCCAATATACTGGGAACATACTACAGCGCCTCCCGTTGCCAGCGCTGCCAGCAGCTGAATGATCAGCAGACTGACTGAATCCACCAGTGCAACGCCGGATACCGCCGCCTCACCTACAGCTGCCACCATCATAACATCTACCATTCCGACTAATACTGCCAGAATCTGTTCTACAATCAACGGCCCCAGAAGCCGAAACAGATCTTTTCTGGAAAAAATCATTCTATGCACCTCGAAAATTGTAATCGATCTGTCATACATCTTCCTGTCCGATTTCAGGGACAAAAAGCCTTTTCAAAACCTCCTCAATCGGGTATACTACAACCGTCAACACCAGAAAAGGAGGTATTTTTCGTGAATCCAATGAAGCTTCTTCAACTGAAATCAGCCTGGGAGCGGGTAAAAGCCAACCATCCCAAATTCCCGAAATATCTGTCTGCTGTCCGTCAGAAGGCAATCCGGGAAGGCACTGTAATCGAATTTAAAGTAACCACTCCCGAAGGCGAAGAGCTCTCTGCCAATCTCCGTCTGAAGGAAGACGACATTGCCCTGTTTCAGGAAATGACTGATCTGTTTCAATAACCTTTTTTAAAGCTCCCTGCCGCATTTTGGACAGAACTGATAATCCTCTTCTGTCTCAAATCCGCAGGAAGCGCAGCGTTTTTTCCCGCCCGGAAGCATTGCCGGACTTTCCGGAATGATGTTTTCCGGAAGAGAGGTCACCTCTCCCCTCTGAATTTTTCTTCCCAGCTCTCCATCCAGCTCTGCTGAGGCATTACAGCAGGTGGTACGCACATAATAGCGGCGCCCCCATTTTAACACGGGAATAAAAAACAGACTCAGATACGAGTATACCATATACACTTCCAAGTGTCCGTAACGTCCGCAGTTTCCGCAGACAATCAGCTGATCAAAATTCAGCTTTTTCTGTCCCTGACTGACACCCATAATAAAAAACACGGCAGTTTCCCTTCTTTCGTTTCTTTTATCCCAAAACAATCAGACGCGCTACAGCAACCGGATCGTCCTCCGGAAATGCCTGGAGGCACACCATAATATCCTGAACGGTTTTCTTCTCCATACCAAGAACGCCTGCAATCTGCTCTGCTGTATTTCCCTGACCGGAAAGAGCTGTCACCTGACGCACCAGCTCTGCCATTTCTTCCAGTCGGGCGCCTGTTTCAGCCGCTGTAAAAAGCTCCGGTTCCTTCTCCGGCTTTTCAGAGTTCTCCTCAAGAAAATCTTCAAGCTTCAGTTTTTTTCCTTCCTCCTGACTGTAATAATCCTCCGAAAGCTCCCAGTCCCCGGCAGTATCTGTCATTTTTTCCATTTACTTTTCTTCCTTTTCTCTGTCTCTTTTTTTATAATTTCCACCGGACTTCTACTCTGCAGCCCTTATTTCTCCCGCCTCATTTATCTGCGCATGAAGAGAAAGCCCCTGCAGCTCCTGATAAAATGCAGCTGTCTTTTCCGGATCCTTATCCGCCTGTGTATACCCTGCTGCAGATTTGCATGGTACAGCCGTCAGCTTCACACCATCTGCTCCCAGAGATGCCTGAAGCAGCATAGTTCTTGGAATACTGCTTCCAAAAACAAAATTTCCAAGGCTGTATACAATCGGTTTTCCCTGATAATATTCAATTCCCTGCAGCACATGAGGATGGCTTCCGATTACCAGATCCGCACCGGCATCAATGTACTGACGCCCCATAGTCTGCTGGTATTCCTCCGGTGTAACCGCCTTTTCCTTTCCCCAGTGTACATAAACCACCACATAATCGCAGACCTGTTTTGCCGCTGCAATATCCTTTAAAAGCATTCCCGGATCGTATGTAATGGCAACTCCCGGCTTCTCTTCTCCTGCCGTCCAGTCATATACGGGAATCACCCGGGAGGAGCCCAGAAATCCTATGGTTTTTCCTTTTATCTCCACGGTTTCCAGCTGCCTTGCCCTGGCCATATTTTTACCGGCTCCAACATAACGGATTCCTGCCTCGTCCAGAGTTTTGCAGGTATCCAGAAGCGCATCTGTTCCAAAATCCAGGCTGTGATTATTAGCCAGAGTCACTATATCAATGCCCATCTCCTGCATCAAATGGACTCTGGAAGGAGGAAGACGAAAGGTAAACTGCTTGTCCTCTGCCGCCGTTCCCCTGTCACTGAAGGGAAATTCCTGATTCACCATAAAATAATCGGAAGCCTGAATCACCTGGCGAAGCTCCTCATCTAAAACTCCGGCAATACCGCCTGCTGTATCATAGGCATTCAGCACATGGCTGGAAAGAAATACGTCTCCGGCAAAAAGCAGATTGATTTCCTCCTCAGGCACAGATTCCTCCGCCGAACTCTCCGCTTCTGCCTCTCCGTCACTTTCCCCGGCCTCCTCTGCTCCGACAATCACAACAGGACTGTTCTCCTCTGTTTTCTGCTGTTGTTCTAAGCCGTCTTCCGCAATGTCCTGCCCGGAATGTTCCGGAGGCAAAGCCTGTCCTGACACAGACTGATTCTCAGTCCCTGCAGCCGCCTGCAAAATCCGCTCCGGCTCTGCGTTTCCGTGAAGCAGCCAGAAAAGCAGCCCCAGAAAAAGTGCAAGCATTACCACAAGAACGGCTGCAAGAATCGAAAAACCACCTCGTCTTTTTCTGTTCATAATTACAATCCTTTCATTTTACATTTCTGATGACATTGTATATCCGAAAACCGTCCCTTGTCAATCTCGGCATCGTCTCCATGGAAGGCGTTTTCCATCGGTTGATTACCTCCGGCAAATGGAAAAGCGAAAGTACCGGTAACGTTTCTTTTATCTCCGCATATGATTTTAGTAACTTCATTTGAAAGGCTTTTTTATGCCCTCATCTGTTACTCCCGGACTTGTGTTTTTCCAGCTTTTGAAAAATACACAGCCTCAGGCGGCCGCCTGGGTTACAGGAAATACGCTCACCCCTCAGCTAAGCGGTCTCGTCAAATTTTACGATACTCCCTACGGAGGCGTTCTGATAGAATACGAACTTTTCGGACTTCCAGATATCCAGACTTCCGGTTCTTCTGATTTCTATGCCATGCACATTCATGAAAATGGAGACTGCTCTCAGTCTTTTACGAAAACCGAAGAACACTACAATCCCCAACACCGGCTTCATCCCTATCACGCCGGAGATCTTCTCCCTGTTTTAGGCAATCAGGGATATGCCTGGGGAGCCTTTTACGATAAACGCTTTTCCATTTCCGGTATCCTTGGGCGTTCTGTCGTGATCCATTCCCACAGCGATGATTTTTCCTCTCAGCCTTCCGGAAATTCCGGTAATAAAATTGGCTGCGGCATCATCCGCCGCGTTTAGAGCTGACTTCTATGTACAATGGATGGTACAAATTGCCATGAAGCTTTCTGTACCATCCATTTCAAATTTTGTTCCTGTAAATTTGAGTTTTGAGAAAAGAAACGTTGGTATTTGCTTAACCTTCCATCTGGCGTCCCAGAAATCCGGCAGCTGTTCCTGCCAGCTTCACCTCTGCCTCGCCGAATTTTGCCCGGGCATCCCGTCCAAGCAGGGCAACTGCTCCAATGGCATCTCCCTCACAGATAATCGGTGCAATTACCTCCGCTGTAATTCCTTCCACCTCATCATCCGTCAGCGGAATAAACTGTTTGTCGCCCTTCCCGGCAACAATAGTCTCCCTGTCATCGATTGCCTGCTCCAGCTGTTTGCTGATGTTTTTCTGAAGAATTTCTTTTCTGGGTCCGCCTGCCGCCGCGATCACCTGATCCCGATCCGTAATGCAGACCATCATTCCCGTAGTCTGCGCCATGGATTCTGCATACTGTCCTGCAAAGGCTGTCAGCTCCACCATTGGCGAATATTTTTTCAGAATGATTTCTCCCTCCCGATCGGTAAAAATTTCAAGCGGTGTTCCTTCCTTCAGGCGAAGGGTACGCCGAATCTCCTTCGGAATTACCACACGGCCCAGATCGTCTATTCTTCTTACAATTCCCGTAGCTTTCATATCACATTCCTCCATTGATTGACTGTTCCATTTCTGGAAATAGTATCTGTCGATGGAGGGATTTTTATGCGTTTTTTGTATTTTCTGTTTTCTGTGCCAGATCTCCGATTTTTTGAAGCAGTTCCCGGGCTGTTTCCATCATCGGCATGCAGTCCTTATTTTTGTGTTTCCGGTCTGTATACAGAAAATAGGGCTGATCTGTCATCTGGAATCTTAAAGCGCCTTTACACTCCTCTACCAGCGCCGGAATCCCCTCTGTATTCAGTCTGGCCTTCTGGTACATGGTCATGCGGATTTCCTGGCGGTTGATCTTCACCTCAGTCACATAAGCCCTGTGTGCAAGCGCTTTCAAAGCTGCGATTACCAACAGGTTATCGACAGAGCGCGGAATATCGCCAAATCGATCCATCAGCTCATCCTGCATATCCAGATATTCTTCTTCATTTTCAATGCCGGAAATCCGCTTGTAAATATCCAGCTTCTGATATTCATTCTTAATGTAGGATGCAGGAATATAGGCATCAATATCACACTCTACTACAGATTCAAAGTCTTCCTCCTCATCCCGCTCTCCCTTCAGGGCTTTTACCGCCTGATTCAAAAGCTTGCAGTACAGATCATATCCTACAGCCTCCATATGGCCATGCTGTTCTGCTCCCAGCACATTGCCTGCGCCGCGGATTTCCAGATCCCGCATGGCAATCTTAATGCCGGATCCCAGCTCCGTAAATTCCCGGATCGCCTGAAGACGCTTCTCCGCCTCTTCCTTCAGAAGCTTATCCCGCTTGTACATCAAAAACGCATAGGAAACACGGCTGGAACGGCCTACACGCCCCCTCAGCTGATACAGCTGAGACAGCCCCAGATGATCCGCATCATGAATAATCATCGTGTTGGCATTGGGGATATCCAGTCCTGTTTCTATAATTGTTGTGGATACCAGCACATCAATGTCACCGTTAATAAAATCAAACATAATCTTTTCCAGTTTATGCTCTGACATCTGCCCGTGGGCAAAAACCACAGACGCATCCGGAACCAGCTCCTGAATATGGGCTGCGACTTCATCGATGTTTTTCACGCGGTTGTATACATAATACACCTGTCCGTTTCTTGCCAGCTCCCTGTTAATGGCCTCCCGCACCATTTCATCATTGTATTCCATCACATAAGTCTGAATCGGCGTTCTGTCCACCGGAGGCTCCTCCAGCACGCTCATGTCACGGATTCCCACCAGACTCATGTGAAGGGTTCGGGGAATCGGCGTTGCCGTCAATGTCAGAACATCTACATTTTCCTTCAGCTGTTTGATTTTTTCCTTGTGAGCAACTCCAAACCGCTGTTCCTCATCAATAATCAAAAGCCCCAGGTCCTTAAATTTTACGTCCTTCGACAGAACACGGTGGGTGCCGATCACAATATCTACCAGCCCTTTTTTCAGATCCTCAATGGTCTTTTTCATCTCTGCCGGTGTGCGGAAACGGGACATCAGATCGACCCGCACAGGAAAATCCTTCATTCTCTGCACAAAGGTATTGTAATGCTGCTGGGCCAGGATAGTTGTCGGAACCAGATATACCACCTGCTTTCCATCCTGGATGGCCTTAAAGGCCGCCCGCAGGGCAATCTCCGTTTTCCCGTACCCTACATCGCCGCAAATCAACCGATCCATAATCTTTCTGCTTTCCATGTCCCGCTTTGTGGCCTCAATCGCCTCCAGCTGATCATCGGTCTCCTCATAGGGAAACAGCTCCTCAAATTCCTTCTGCCAGACCGTATCCTTCTCATACGGAAAGCCGCCCATCTCCTGTCTGGCTGCATACAGCTTCACCAGATCTCTCGCAATCTCCCGGACAGCCGTTTTCACTCTTGTCTTTGTCCGGTTCCACTGCTCTCCGCCCAGCTTATTCAGCTTCGGCGCCTTGGCATCTGCCCCTGCATATTTCTGAATTCCGTCCAGGCGGGTAGCCGGAAGATAAAGGTTTCCTCCGTCTGCATATTCTATCTTCAGATAATCCTTTACAACCTTATCCCGTTCAATTTTTTCGATTCCCCGGTAAACTCCCAGTCCGTGATCCTCGTGAACCACATAATCGCCCACAGACAGCTCGGAAAAGCTCTGAATCTTTTTCCCCTCATAGGAGGTCTTTTTCCTCTTCCGCTTCTTTTTCTCTGTTCCGAACATATCGCCTTCGGTAATCACCAGAAACTTAATCTGCGGATATTCAAAGCCTCTGTGAAGATTGCCGTAAGTCACAAGAATCTCTCCCGGCTGAACCTGCTGTGTTTCCTGGTCCGGACAGAAGGCGCGAAGATCATACTCCCGCAAATCCCCGGCCAGACGGCTGGCTCTGGTTCTGGAGCCAGACAGAAGAATCACCCGGTATTTCTCCTTTTTCCACCGCTGCAGATCCTGAATCAGCATTTCAAAGCTGCTCTGATAAGAATTCACATTCTTCACACTGATGCTGTATTTCTTTTCCACTGTCATTCCCGGCAGCTTCTGCTCCAGTCCGGTCAGATACACCGTATTGGGCCGCTGCGCCCGGGCCAGAATCTCCTTTACCGGATACAGCAGCTCTGTCTGTCCCGGAAGCAGATATCCCTTTTCCAGACGATGGGACATACTCTCCCTGAACTCTGCCTCCACAGCCTCTCCCTTTTCCCGCAGTCTTGGCGGCTCGTCCAGAAAAATCATACTGGAATCCGGTTCAAAATAATTCAAAAATGACACGGTTTCCCTGCCAAAATAGGTGACGCAGCTGTCCAGACCTGTGATTTTCCAGCCTTCCTCCAGCCCCTCGGTCAGTTCCTTTATAATAGACTGAATCCGATGGGCTTCTTCTGTTTTCATGGCCTTTCTCAGTTTTTCCGAAAAAGTCTTTTCTTCTTTTCTAAGACGCTGCGCTCCCTGAAGAAGCTCCTCTCTCGTCAGCACCAGCTCCGTAGCCGGATAAATCAGAATCTCATCCAGCTGTTCAATGGAACGCTGACTTTCCAGATCAAAGGTACGGATAGAATCAATCTCCGTATCCCACAGCTCAATCCGCACGGGAACCTCTTCTGTCAAAGGAAAAATATCCAGAATGCCGCCGCGAATAGAAAACTGTCCCATACCGTCAACCTGGGGCATTCGTTCATACCCCAGCTGTGTCAGCCTCTCCTTCCACTGCTCCAGATCCACTTCCTCCCCCGGCCTGACTCTGAGAATCTGGTTTCTCAGCTGCTCCAGGGGAAACAGATGATCCATCAGCCCGTCCAGAGTAGTAACCACAACACCGGAGGGATCCTCCATTAAATGGCGCAAAGTTAAAAGCCGCTGCCTGGTCAGCAGATTTCCATGAATATCCGCGCTGTAAAACAGAAGATCCTTGGCCGGATAAAGCCAAACATCATCCCGGAAACAACAAAAATCATCGTAAATCTCCCGCGCTCTTGCCTCATCATAGGTGACAACCAGCTTCCAGGGCATATCCGGCTCAGCTTCTACCATCAGGTGAACCTTTTGCGAATCCATACAGCCGCTGACCTGCACCGGTCCCTTTTTCCGGGAAAGATCCCGGCTCAGCTCTTCAAATTCCGCCAGTTCTGTTAATGGGTTTGAAAATATTCTGCTCATTTTTGTACTCCCTGCTTTCCACGGTCAAACGCTTCTACTCTGCCTTCTTTTTTGCATTAAAATGATTCATGGCCCGCTCTGCTCCATCAGTCATCATCATAACTGCCGCCTCTGCTGCTTCTCCAAAAGCCTCATCCATCAGCTTCTGCTCCCCGGCCCCAAACCGGCTCAGCACATAATCTGCCAGATCCATGCGGGGCGGCTTGGCTCCCACACCAACCTTAATCCGGGGAAAATCCTGGGTTCCCAGATTTGCAATAATATTCTTGATTCCATTGTGCCCGCCTGCGCTTCCCTTCAAACGAATCCGAAGCTGTCCCGGTTCCAGACTGATATCGTCGTAAATTACAATCATTTCCTCCGGCGCAATTTTGTAATAATCCGCCGCTGCGCGAATGCTTTCTCCGCTTAAATTCATAAAAGTCTGAGGCTTTAAAAGAAGAACCTTCTGCCCTTCAATAACGCCTCTTCCGCACAGAGCCTTATGCTTTTTCTCGCTGACATCAATCCGATACCGGTCTGCAAGCACATCAATCACAGAAAAGCCTGCATTATGTCTTGTTTTATCATATTCCTTTGTTGGATTTCCAAGTCCTGCTATTAAATACATATTTTTTCCTTTCCATTTCATCCTGCACCACATTTTCCTGCACCACGCACCAAAAGCGCTAATTTTCTCTCCCCGGGGGTATGATCCCCAAAAAAGAAAACTAACGCTGAACAGCTGCGGATTTTATTGTAACAGGTAGAAAATCTCTTGTAAAGCTCTGCCTTCAGAAAGGCTTTTCCCCATAACTTTCCCAAATAAGAAGCAGCCGCCCCCGAAAGAGCCGCTGCTTCTTCTGAATCACACGTTTCCGGAAACTGCTGCCTATTCGGCTGCTGCTGCCTCCAGAGCGGTTGTCTCATATTTGTTCAGAATCATATCCTGAATTCTTTCACGGGTTTCCGAATTGATCGGATGCGCTATATCTCTGTACTCCCCGTCTGCTGCCTTACGGCTTGGCATGGCGATGAAAAGCCCTTTTTCTCCTTCAATTACCTTGATATCATGAATAACAAATTCATTATCCAGGGTAATGGAAACAATCGCTTTCATCTTACCCTCTTTTTCAATCTTTCTTACTCTAACATCTGTTATCTGCATTTTTCCAAGCCCCTTCCCTCTCGTAAACTGTACAACTGTCCAGTCTCCTGTTCCGGGCCGTTTCTGACATCCCCGAACCATGTTTATGCAGGCTTGTCTGCCTTATTTTCGCAGACCTCCCCTCCTGGAATAAGACTGAAACAGCTGCTATATCCCCCGCACCAGCGTTTCAGCCTGTGCCTATAATGTATAGCGTTCGTTCTTCTCAACGACAATCTTTATCTCATCCGGCGTACCGATATAGGTGGTATTGGCCCGAATGGTATCACGGCTCTCTACAATACAGTTTTCGATCACCGTGTTGTCTCCGATATACACATCGTTGAGAATAATGGAATTTTTAATAACACAGTTATTGCCTACATAGACCTTCTTAAACAAAATGGAATTCTCTACCGTTCCATTAATAATGGAACCGCTGGAAATCAGGCTGTTTCTCACTGTTGCGCCGGGATTGTACTTGGCCGGCGGCAGATCATCTACCTTGGAATAAATGTCCGGATACTGTTTAAAGAAATAGTTGCGCACATCCGGTTTCAGGAAATCCATATTGGTTTTGTAATAGGAATCCACAGATGCAATATTGCTCCAGTAGGAATCAATCTTGTATCCGTAAATGCGCTTCAGGTTTTTATAACGAACCAGAACATCACGTACAAAGTCAACCCGATCCTCTGCAGCGCAGCGCTCAATCAGCTCAATCAGCTGACGGCGGCGAATGACATAAATACCGCAGGAAACTGTGTTGGAGGTTGCCACCATAGGCTTCTCCTCAAATTCTACGATACGGCCGTCATCGTTCAGCTTCAGCAGACCGAAGCGGGTCACATCCTCTTCCTCGCTCATGTCCTTGCATACTACAGTAATATCTGCTTTCTTTTCGATATGATACTCCAGCACCTTGTTGTAATCCATCCTATAGATACCATCGCCGGATGCAATCACAACATACGGCTCATGGCTGTTCTTCAAAAAGGTCAGGTTCTGGTACAGCGCATCAGCTGTGCCCCGGTACCAGTCGCTGTTCTGCGCGGTAATGGTCGGGGTAAATACATACAGACCGCCCTGTTTTCTTCCGAAATCCCACCACTTGGAGGAGCTTAAATGCTCGTTTAAGGAACGGGAATTGTACTGGGTAAATACAGCCACGTTCTGGATATGGGAATTGGTCATGTTGCTCAATACAAAGTCAATGCTGCGGTAGCTTCCTGCAACCGGCATGGCGGATATTGCCCTTTTGTTCGATAACTCCCGCATTCTTTTACTGTTTCCGCCTGCTAATACTATACCAATCGCTCTCATTTTATGCCACCTGCCTTTATAATGGAATCGCCGCTTGCCAGTAATCCGTCAGGATAATCCTCCAAAACGGTAACACCGGAAATCGCTGTATTCTTTCCGATCTTAACATTTTCCGGAATCACACTGTGCTCTCCAATGGTTACCAGGTCAAACTGATAAACCTTGGGATCGTAGGTGCTGGGCGCATATTCGCCTACACCAAGCTCTGCACCTGCTCCAATGGTGGTATCCTCAGCTACAATGGCCTTGTCCACCTTTGCCCCTGCGCCTACTACGCTGTTGCGCATGACAATGGAATCCCTTACCACCGCGCCGGCCTCAATGGTAACGCCTGCGCCAATGACAGAATTGTGGACTTCTCCGTAAATCTCCGTACCCTCTCCGATGATGCTGCGATCAATCACAGCCTCCGGTGCGATATACTGAGGCGGAATAATATCACTTCTTGTATAAATCTTCCAGTATTCCTCATATAAATTGAATTCCGGAATAATATCGATCAGCTCCATATTGGCTTCCCAGTAAGATCCCAGGGTTCCTACATCCTTCCAGTAGCCATTGTACTCGTATGCAAAAATACGCTCGCCCCTGCCGTGGCAGTAAGGAATCACATGTTTTCCAAAGTCGCAGCCCGGTTCCTCAGACAGCGCAAGCAGAGCCTCCTTCAGAGCGGGCCAGCTGAATATGTAAATACCCATAGATGCCAGGTTGCTCCGCGGATTTGCCGGCTTCTCTTCAAATTCCGTAATCCTGTTGTTCTCATCTGTAATTACGATACCAAATCTGCTGGCTTCCTCAATGGGCACCGGCATGGCAGCGATCGTTACGTCTGCATTGTTTGCCTTGTGGTACTCCAGCATAACCTCGTAATCCATCTTGTAAATATGATCTCCTGACAGAATCAGCACATAGTCTGGATTGTAAGTCTCCATATATTCCAGGTTCTGGAATATCGCATTGGCTGTTCCTGTATACCAGTCGCTTCCTTTGCTCTTCTCATATGGCGGCAGAATCGTCACTCCGCCTACGTTGCGGTCCAGATCCCACGGAATACCGATTCCGATATGGGTATTCAGACGCAACGGCTGATACTGTGTTAAAACGCCAACTGTATCTACTCCCGAATTGATACAGTTACTCAGCGGGAAATCGATAATTCTGTACTTCCCCCCAAATGATACTGCTGGTTTGGCTACCTTCTGTGTTAAAACTCCCAGACGGCTTCCTTGTCCCCCCGCCAAAAGCATGGCTATCATTTCCTTCTTTATCACGTTATCACCTCGCTGTAAGATTTTCTTGTGTTTTTTATTATACCATAGATTTATAGAAAGGTGAACAAATTTTGAATTTATTATAAAGTTTTTTTGTACATTTTCCGACATTTCTTGCACCTCTCTATTTTTTTCTATATTTTGTGTCAACCATCTGCCTTGACACAATATTCTCTTAAAAGCGCAGAATTGGCACAGTTACCTCTTTTCTCCCATTTCTGCCCAATTAATGGTTTTCCTTCCAAGATATTCGTTTCCACTACTTGAATCAAATTCAAAAATACAGTATACTTCTGTATAGGTATGCCTGCAGGTTAGGTTGTTTTCAGGCAAAACAGGGCGCCCTTTACCGGACGCCAGGAAAGATAAAGGAGAAGCACTATGGATTTAATAACCGTAAGAGAACTGTATAAAAACAGAGAAGCTTACCTGGACAAGGAAATTTCCGTTGGCGGATGGGTCCGCAGCGTCCGGGATTCCAAATCATTTGGATTTATTGTTGTCAGCGATGGTTCTTATTTTGACACACTTCAGATTGTATACCACGATACCATGGCAAACTTTGACGAGATCTGCCGTCTCAATGTAGGCGCAGCCATCATTGTAAAGGGTACTCTGGTTGCCACACCTCAGGCCAAGCAGCCTTTTGAGATTCAGGCTTCCGAGGTTGTTGTAGAAGGCGCATCTGCTCCGGATTATCCCCTGCAGAAAAAACGTCACACCCTGGAGTATCTGCGCACCATTACTCATCTGCGCCCCCGTACCAATACCTTCCAGGCTGTATTCCGTGTCCGTTCCCTGATTGCTTATGCAATCCACCAGTATTTCCAGGAGAAGGACTTCGTTTATGTTCATACTCCCCTGATTACAGGAAGCGACTGTGAAGGCGCCGGCGAGATGTTCCAGGTGACCACCCTGGATGTGGGGGATGCGCCCCGCCGGGATGACGGCCAGGTGGACTACAGCCAGGATTTCTTTGGCCGCAGCGCCAATTTGACCGTGTCCGGCCAGCTGTACGCGGAGGCCTTTGCCCTGGCCTTCCGGGACGTATATACCTTTGGCCCCACCTTCCGGGCGGAAAACAGCTATACCGCCCGCCATGCGGCGGAGTTCTGGATGATCGAGCCGGAGATGGCTTTCTGCGATCTGGCGGGGGATCTGGAGATCGCCGAGGGGATGGTCAAGTACATCATCCGCATGGTGATGGAGCGCTGTCCCGAGGAGCTGGCCTTCTTTAACCAGTTTGTGGATAAGGGGCTGTTGGAGAGGCTGGAAAACGTGGTGAACAACGATTTCCAGCGGATCACCTATACCGAGGCGGTGGACATTCTGCAAAAGAGCGGGGCGGAGTTCAAATACCCGGTGGAATGGGGCTGCGATCTGCAGACCGAGCACGAGCGGTATCTGACGGAGCAGGTGTTTAAAAAGCCCGTGTTCGTCACCGATTATCCCAAGGATATCAAGGCCTTTTATATGCGCCTCAACGACGATGGCAAGACCGTGGCCGCAGCGGATCTGTTGGTGCCCGGGGTAGGGGAGATCATCGGCGGCAGCCAGCGCGAGGAGCGGCTGGAGGTGCTGCAAAAGCGCATTGAAGAGATGGGCATGAAGCTGGAGGATTACGAATGGTATCTGGATCTGCGCAAATACGGCGGGGTCAAGCACGCGGGCTACGGCCTGGGCTTTGAGCGGATGGTGATGTACGTGACCGGCATGGCCAACATCCGGGACGTGCTGCCCTTCCCCCGCACCGCAGGCAGCATGGAAATGTAATTTCCCGCATATACAAAAAGCCCGCAGCATCCCAGAGGGGAAGGCTACGGGCCTTTTTTCGTGGGCGGTTAACGCAGGCGCATGTAGATGGAGGAGCAAAATAGGCCGTCTTTGACCGTAAACTCAGCGCCGCCCTGGTATTTTTCCGCGATGGAGCGGATGGAGGTAAGCCCTGTGCCGCCCCCCGGCTTGGTGGAGCGGAACAAGCCGCCCTCAGCAGGCTCCACAGCGGCGTAGCTGTTGTCCAAGGTGAGGGCCAGGATGTCGAAACGCTGGCGGCTGCGCATTTGGATGCGGGCTTGGCCTGGGGGGACATGGGCGCAGGCGGTGATGGCGTTTTCCAGTAGGTTCCCCACCACCACGCATAGGTCGCTGGCTAGGATCTGGCCCGTGTCCGC
>UQFC01000037.1 GCA_900540335.1 uncultured Clostridium sp.
ATTTTCTGATTGGAGATCCTCAGGACTGGTGGCATCCGGTGAGAAGCATCGGCTGGCTGATTGGGGTTCTGGAAAAGCAGCTCCGGCGGATTTTTCCCCGGACGAAGCAGGGAGAGCTGGCAGCAGGAGCAGTGCTGGTGTTTTTAACAGCAGGAATATCTGTGGGAGCGGCTGCCCTGGTTTTATGGGCGGCCGGGCAGATCCATCCGCTGGTGCGCTTCCTGGTTATGTGCGTCATGTGCGGCCAGCTTCTGGCGGCCCGGTCACTGGAGAAGGAAAGCGGAAAAGTTCGGGTTTTTCTGGAGCAGGGAGATACAGAGGGAGCCAGACAGGCGGTTTCCATGATTGTGGGACGTGATACAAAACGGCTGACAGAAGAGGGAATTGCCAAAGCAGCAGTAGAAACGGTGGCGGAAAATGCTTCGGACGGAGTAATCGCTCCTTTGCTGTGGATGCTGGTGCTGGGGCCTCTGGGCGGCTTCTTTTACAAGGCAGTGAATACCATGGATTCCATGGTCGGTTATAAAAATGAACGTTATCTGTATTTTGGAAGAGCGGCAGCTTATACAGATGATGCAGTGAACTGGATACCGGCCAGACAGACTGCTCTTTTTTTCATTCTGGCAGCCTGGATGCTTCCGGGAATGAATGGAAAAGAGGCGTGGAGAATCTGGAGACGGGATCGAAGATGCCATAAAAGCCCCAACTCGGCTCAGCCGGAGGCCGCCTGCGCCGGGGCTCTGGGAGTGCAGCTGGCCGGTGATGCCTGGTATTTCGGGGTGCTTCATAAAAAGCCTGTAATTGGCGACGGAAAACGTCCGGTTGAGGCAGAGGACATCCGGAGAGCTTCCCGTCTTATGTATACAGCATCTGCGGCAGCTTTGGCGGCAGGTACGGCAGCAGCAGTTTTTCTGGCTGTCCTGTAGAAAAAATTGCTTGGAGGAAATGATGACATCAGAATACAATACAAAATCAGCGTTTCGGGAAGCCCCGGCCGGGGAACATGGAGGTGACTGTTACCGGAATTCTGTGGACTGTGATTTTTCCATAAATTTAAATCCTCTGGGAATGCCAAAGGAAGTAGGAGAGGCCGTAAAAAATGGAGCTGAGGGGTGGGAGCGGTATCCGGATCCTTTGTGTCAGCAGCTGACGGAGGCGATTGCAGAAAAATTCCAGTTCCGGCCGGAAATGATTTTATGCGGAAACGGGGCTGCGGATTTGATTTTTCAGGCAGTTCTTGCAGAGAGGCCGAAAAAGGCCCTGGTGCTTTCCCCGTCATTTTCTGAGTATGAGCAGGCTCTGCGGGCATTTGACTGCCAGGTTCTTTCTTTTCCGCTGAAGGAGGAGGAAGGCTTTGTTCCTGATGTGGACAGGATGACAGAGTTTATAGCAGATGCCTCCGGAAAAAAGGTGGATATGGTATTTTTCTGCAATCCCAACAACCCGTCAGGGATTGCAGTGGAAAGAGAGCAGGTGGAGAAGCTGGCAGCTTTCTGTCTGAAGAACAGGGTGCGTCTGATACTGGACGAGTGCTTCTGCGAATTTCTGGAGAATCCCCGGCGGGTGACCATGACAGGCCGGGCAGAGAGGTATCCCAATCTGATGATTCTTCGGGCCTTTACAAAGACCTATTCCATGGCCGGGCTGCGTCTGGGCTTTGCTGTCTGTTCGGATCCGGGGCTTTTAAAAAAAATGGCGTCTCTCCGGCAGCCGTGGAGTGTGTCTCTTCCTGCCCAGGAGGCAGGGGTGGCAGCTCTTTCTGTTCCGGAGACGTATCTGGAACAAACAAGAAGGCTTCTTCGGGAGGAACGTCCGTTTTTAAAAAAGGGACTGGAGGAGCTGGGATACCGGGTATTTGATTCCATGGTGAATTTTCTTCTGTTTTACGATTCGCGGGGACAGGAAAGCGGTCTCTGGGAACAGTGCAGACAGCGGAAAATACTGATTCGTGACTGCCGGAATTTTTCCGGACTGGGTCCCGGATATTACAGAATCTGTATTCGGGGCAGAGAAGAAAACAGCCGTCTTTTAAAGGTGCTGAAGGAACTGGAGAAGGAAGGGCAGACGGGCTGAAAAACAGCCGGAAGGGAGAAGGGTGTCTATGAATTTATATCGTATTATCCTGGTAGATGATGAGGAAGAGGTGCGCAAGGGCATTATCCGTAAAATTGACTGGGAAACCCTGGGATTCCAGGTAGTGGGGGATGCAGAAAACGGGCAGGACGCCCTAGAAAAAATCGAGCAGCTGGAGCCGGATGTGGTTATGACGGATATCCGGATGCCGTATATGGACGGTTTGACACTGACCTCCTGGATCCGGCAGAAATATCCTTCTGTAAAGGTTTTGATTTTTTCCGGCTTCGATGATTTTGAGTACGCGCAGCAGGCAATCAAGCTGAATGTAACAGAGTATATTTTAAAGCCGGTAAATGTGGAGGAGCTGACTCAGATCTTAAACAGAGTCCGGGAAAACCTGGATCAGGAAATCGAACAGCGGCGTGATGTGGACAGACTCCGGGAAAGCTATTTAAACAGTCTCCCCATTCTCAGAGAGCTGTTTTTAAACGATATGGTAAGAGGCAATATGCCTGCAGAGGATATCCGGCAGAAGCTGGAGGAATACAAAATTGATATTTTAGGGGCGGAAAAATGGCTGACTGCAGTGATCAATGTGGAGAATGAAACCGCGGAGGAAACCGGCCTTACTCTCCATCAGGAAAAAGAACTCATTCCCATTTCCGTAAAGAGTCTGCTGGAGGACAATCTGAAGGATTACTGCAGGTTTACGGCATTTAACTCAGCTGTTGGAATTACACTGATTGCGGCAGTGGACGGAGAGAAGAAGCAGACCTCGCTGATTGACCTTCTGGGGGATATCTGCAAGGAGATCAAGCGGATTCTTCAGGTGACAGTTACCATTGGAATCGGATATTTCTGCATGGATCTGGAACAGCTTCCGGCTGCTTATCAGTCAGCGGTGGATGCCCTGGGCTATCAGGAAATCGTGGGAACAGGAAATATCATTTACATCAACGACATGGAACCGGTCAGCCGGGGAAAGCTGCAGCTGGAAACCAGGGATGAGGCGGATCTGATTGCGGCAGTGAAATTTGGAACCAGGGAAAAGATTGAGGCGGCAGCCAGAAGCTTTGCCTCCCGCATGGAGAGCGCAAGGGTACATATGCGCCAGCAGCAGGTATATCAGATGTCGATTATCAACTGTCTGATCCGGCTGATGCAGCAGCAGGATCTGGATTTGGGCGCCATGTTCGGAACCGATGAAATGTATGGAAAGGTGATTTACGGCAACATGAAGCCGGAGGAATTTGCTTCTGTAATTACAGAGGTGGGATGCCGGATGAATGAGGCTATGAACCGGGAGAGAGATAAGACGGCCAAAAAGGTGATTCTGGAGGCAAAGCAGTATATTCTGGATCACTATCAGGATCCGGAGCTTTCTGTAGATGTGATGTGCCGTCAGCTGCACATGAGCCCGGCTTATTTTTCCACAGTATTCAAAAGGGAAACGGGACAGACTTATATTGCCTATCTGACAGAGGTGCGTCTCGACAAGGCAGTGGAGCTGTTAAATACCACAGATGATAAGACCTATGTGATCGCCCAGAAGGTGGGATATCAGGAGCAGAATTATTTCAGTTATGTGTTTAAAAAACGGTTTGGCATATCTCCCACCAAGTTTCGGGGAAGCCAGCATTAGAACGTCTGAAGGAAAAAGCCTGGAGAAGAGAAGGGGGAATTATGGAACAGCCGCAGAAAAAAGAGTTTTTTTCCAGGGGGAGTATCCGATACACTATATTTGTCTATTTTACAGTCAGCGCTCTGGTAATTATTCTTCTTACCGGAATGTCTCTTTATGTCCGTCTTTCCGGACAGCTGAAGGAGACGGTGAGAAATGAAAATCAGGTGCTTTTAAGTCAGGTAAACCGTTCTGTGGATGCATACCTGCGGACGATTATGAAGCTGTCGGATTCCCTTTATTACGGAGTAATAAAAAATGCAGATCTGTCTTCCGGAACAGTGAGCAGTGAGCTTACACTTTTGTATGACAACAATAAGGACGATATTTCCAATATTGCCCTTCTTTCTAAAGATGGAAGGCTGATTGAGGCGGTGCCGGCAGCCAGACTGAAAACAGGTCTGGATATGACGCAGGAGCAGTGGTTTTCTGCCACTCTGGAACGGCCGGACAATATGCATTTTACCAAGCCTCATGTCCAGTATATTTTTGACAACAATGAAAAACAGTACCGGTGGGTGATTTCCCTGACCAGGGCTGTGGAGATTACAGACGGAACCTCCACGGAGCAGGGCGTATTGCTGATTGACATTACCTATGCCAGCTTAAAGCAGCTTCTTGATAATGTGACCCTGGGAAATGAGGGATATCTGTATATGGTCAGCAGTGACGGACAGCTGATTTACCATCCGAAAATGCAGCTGATTGATGCCGGGCTGGCGGAGGAAAATCTTCAGCAGGCAGCCGTATACCGGGACGGAAGCTACCGGGAGGAGTATCAGGGAGAGGTACGCGAGATTACGGTGAAATCCGTAGGCTACACAGGATGGAAGCTGATAGGAGTAACCCCTGAGCAGGGATTTTCTTTAAACAATATAAAAACGAATTTGTTTGTAGCCTTTGTAAGCGCCTTTTTCCTGTTTATTCTTACCCTTATCAATGCCTATATTTCCAACAGGATTACGATTCCCATTCAGAAGCTGGAGGAATCAGTGGGAGAGCTGGAGGCAGGAAAGCTGGATGCCCGGATTTATACAGGAGGCTCCTATGAGATTCAGCATCTGGGCCGGTCTATCGGCGATATGGCGGCGCGGATTCAAAAACTGATGGATGATATTGTAGCGGAGCATGAGTCAAAACGGAAAAGTGAATTCGATACACTCCAGTCACAGATTAACCCGCATTTTCTCTATAATACGCTGGATATTATTGTCTGGATGATTGAAAACGAACAAAAGGCCGAGGCAGTAAAGATTGTCACGGCGCTGGCCCGTTTTTTCCGCATCAGTTTAAGCAAGGGAAAAAGTATTATTACAGTCCGGGATGAACTGGAGCATGTGCGCAATTATCTGATGATTCAGCAGATGCGGTTTAAAAACAAGTTTGAATATGAAATCGATGCGGATCCGGAATCACTGAATCTGGCCAGTCTGAAGCTGATGCTGCAGCCTCTGGTGGAAAATGCCATTTATCACGGAATGGAGTTTATGGACGGAGACGGAGAAATCCTGATACAGACCCGTCTGGAAGGCGAGGGCCTGTGGTTTACAATCCGGGATAACGGCCTGGGAATGCCTCAGGAGCAGGCAGAGTCTCTTTTAAGCGACAAAGCGCCGGTTCACAGCAGTACGGGAAAGGGTTCCGGAATCGGAGTGAAAAATGTGAATGAGAGAATCCGGCTGTATTTTGGAAAAGAGTACGGTCTGTCTATTCTTTCAGAGCCGGATGAGGGAACAACGATACGCATTCATTTACCGGCAGTACCCTATGAAGAGATTCTGAAAAAGGAGAGGCAATGAATACAAAAAAAGGAAAAATAGTATGGTTTCTTTATGTGGTCCTGCTGGTTTTTCTGTTTCTGGCATCTTCTACGGATTTGATTATTAAAGAAAAGAAAAATGAGATTTTTCCGATTTCCGTTGTAATAGAGGATTCGGATGATGCAGATTATGTGAATTTCAGAAAGGGCATGGAGCTTGCTGCATCGGAACTGAATGCAGATGTCAGTTTTATTACACTTTACGATAAAAATGATCTGGAGCAGCAGCGGGCTTTGATGGAAAGGGAACAGCAGGACGGCGCGAAAGCCCTGATTGTATCACCGGTTAACGGGGAAAAGCTGGAAAAGGATATTGCAGGAAGCCGTCTGAATATTCCTGTGATTCTTCTGAATTCCCGTCTGGAAACATCCTCCGCAGCCTGTGTGGCAGCGCCGGATTATGTGGAGATGGGAAAACAGCTGGCAGAACAGATTACAGTTTCCCACGAAAAGAGGGTTCCTGTCTGTCTGGTGGGAGAAGCGGGAAGAACCTTTGCTTCTGTAAAATTTGAAGAGGGGCTCCGGCAGGTTCTGGAGCCTTCCGGAAGAGAGGTGCTTCTGTACGAAAAATCGGAGGAGGAGAATTATCAGGCTCTGTTAGGACGGGTGTTTCAGATGAAATGGCAGAGCATGGTATTTGTGGCCCTGGATCAGGAAAGCATTCTTGGTCTGGCCGAAATATTTGAAGACAGCATCCGCCTTCAGGCTTATGCAGACGGACTGTATGGAAGAGGAACCAGTCTGGCGGTTTTAAATGCCCTAGATCGGGGAACCATAGACGGACTTTGCGTAACAGATGATTTCGGAATTGGCTATCTAAGCGTGGCAAGCGCAGTAGAAGCAGCAAAAAACGGACGATGCAGAATCAAAATCCGTCCTCAGGAAAGCTATTATATTGAACGGAAGGATTTGAGAACAGCGGAATTTGAAAAAATGCTGTATCCGATTGAGTAGCAGGAAAAGGAGAGTAGAATTATGAAGGGGAAAAAGAAACTGCTGGCTGTTTGCCTGTTCCTTTGCTGCGGGATATTTCTTGGCGGCTGTCAAATGGGAAAAACAGAGGAAGAAAAGAACTCCATCCGCATCGGGGTCAGTCTATACCGGGGAGATGATACTTTTATCAACAACATCCGGAGCGAGCTGGAAAAGCAGGCGAAAAGCTACGAACAGCAGACCGGAATCCGGGTAACTCTGGATATTCAGGATGCCAAGGGAAATCAGAATACCCAGAACAATCAGGTAGAGCGCTTTATTTCTTTAGGGTGCGATGTGGTCTGCATCAATCCTGTAGACAGAACCAACGCGGCAGTGGTGATTGACAAGGCTATGGCTGCCCAGGTTCCGGTTGTGTTTTTTAACAGACAGCCGGTGGAGGAGGACATGGATCGCTGGGATCAGCTGTACTATATCGGAATCGATGCAAAGGAATCCGCGGTGCTTCAGGGAACCATTCTGGTGGAACAGTACAAAAAAAATCCCAGACTTCTGGATCGGAATGGAGACGGCGTTGTCAGCTATGTGCTTCTGGAAGGGGAAAGCAGCCACCAGGATGCGGTAATCCGTACAGAGTGGGCCATTCGGACCCTGAAGGATCACGGGGTTCCTGTGGAAAAGCTGACCGGCGGAATTGCCAACTGGGAGAGAAGCCAGGCCTCCGCTTTGATGGAGCAGTGGCTGGAGGCGTATCCGGATCAGATTGAGCTGGTGATCAGCAACAATGACGATATGGCTCTGGGAGCCATTGACGCCATGGAGAGAATGGGTGCCAAGGACATTCAGGTAGTGGGAATTGACGGTACGATTCCGGGAATCGAAGCAGTGGAAAGCGGAAAAATGCTGGGAACAGTTTCCAGTGATAAAGAAAAGTTTGCCTGGGCGATTTTTTCCATTGCGGCGGACAAGGCCATGGGGCAGCCTGTCCGAGAGGAGCTGCAGAAGGAACTGGAAGAGGGGAAATATTATCGAGGTCCCCAGAAAATTGTCGAAATCGGACAGGAAAATTAGAAAAAGCGAAAAAAATTTATAATACTCCGAAGAAAAATTATAGAAAATATTACAAAAAAGAGTTATAATAAATTTGTCGGTGGGACAAAATGACGAAAACCGACAGATTACGCGAAACAGAACACGCGAATGTAAAGGGAGGTAATTACAATGAAATTAACAAGAAAAGTTATGGCATTGGCAATGGCTTCTACAATGGCAGTGTCCCTGACAGCATGTGGCGGCGGCAAGGAAGCTGAGACTACTGCAGCACCGGCAGCAGCCGAGACCACTGCAGCAGCAACAGAGGCAGCAAAAGAAGCTGAGACTACTGCAGCTGCAGCAGAAGAGAGCGTAGCAGCTGGTGGAAACATCGGTGTCTGCATTTATAAATTTGATGACGCTTTCATGACCACATACCGGAATGCACTTCAGGAGATTCTGGAAGGCAAGGGCTATACCGTAACTTTCATGGATGGTAAGAATGACCAGGCTGAGCAGAACAACCAGATCAACAACTTTATTGCACAGGGCGTTGATGCTCTGATTATCAACCCGGTTATGACTTCTGCAGCAGATCAGATTATCGCTACCGTTAAGGATGCAGATATCCCGACTGTTCTGATTAACCGTGAGCCGACCGCTGAGCAGATGTCTGCTTATGAGAAGCTGGTTTATGTTGGATGTGACGCACGTCAGTCCGGTACCATGCAGGGTGAGCTGATTCTGGATACCGAGACCAAGGGCGATATCAATGGTGACGGCAAGATTTCTTACATTATGATTCAGGGTGACCCGGAGAACGTAGATGCTCAGTATCGTACCGAGTTCTCTGTAAAGGCTCTGACTGACGCAGGTATGGAAGTTGAGCAGCTTGACCTGCAGCGTGGTGACTGGGATCGTAACAAGGGCCAGGAAATCGCACAGAACGACCTTGCTAAATTTGGTGATGAGATCGAAGTTGTTTTCTGTAACAACGACGATATGGCTATTGGTGCACTGCAGGCTATTCAGGCAGCAGGCAGAACTGTAAACGAAGATATCTACCTGGTAGGTGTTGATGCTCTGGACGCAGCTCTGAACGAGGTTGCAGCAGGCAACATGACCGGTACTGTTTTAAATGATGCAAACGGCCAGGCTGAGGGCGCTGTAGAGGCTATGGAAGCTCTTCTGGGCGGAAAGACCTATGCATCCGGCGAACAGTCCATTTACGTAGACTACGTAAAGGTTACTCCGGAGAACGTAGCTGATTTCCAGTAAGCTGTGTAAAAAAGATATGAGACAGGGTGTGTGTGCGTATGGTGCACGCACCCTTTTTAAAGAGATAGCAGAATTTGCAGTTGGGAACGGGTACTTTGCTGTAAAATTTTCTTTGCCGATCAGAATGGAGGCAGATGGAAACAGAATAAACAAAGGGGGTCAGCAAATTGTCAGATTATCGTTTGGAAATGCATAATGTCGTAAAGACATTTCCAGGCGTAAAGGCGTTGGATGGCGCGCAGCTTCAGCTGCGTCCGGGAACGGTACATGCTCTGATGGGAGAAAATGGTGCCGGAAAATCCACCCTGATGAAGTGCATGTTTGGAATCTACCACATGGACGAAGGGGAAGTCATTTACGAGGGAGAAAAGGTACAGATTAAAGGGCCGCTGGATGCTCTTAACCGCGGAATTGCTATGGTTCATCAGGAGCTGCAGCCGATTCCGGAAAGAAGTATCGGAGAAAATATTTTCGTAGGACGGTATCCTACCAAAAAGATTGGTCCGATTACTGTGGTGGATCATGAAAAAATGTACGCAGATGCAGCAAAGGTGCTGGAGGAGGTTCATCTGAACTTTGATCCCAGAGCAAAACTTGGAAGCCTTTCTGTATCGCAGATGCAGCTGGTGGAAATTGCCAAGGCGGTTTCTGCAGACTGTAAAGTACTTATATTAGATGAGCCGACCTCTTCCCTGACTGCGGCAGAGGTAGAGGCGCTGTTTACAATTATCAATGAGCTTCGCGACAAGGGCGTCAGCATGGTTTATATCAGCCATAAAATGGACGAAATCCTGCGAATCAGTGATGATGTTACAATCATGCGGGATGGTCAGTATATCGGAACCTGGGAAGCGAAGAATTTAACAACTGATTTTATTATTACGAAAATGGTAGGACGTGAGCTTTCTGACCTGTATCCGACCCGTAGCAATACACCGGGTGAGGTTATTTTCAAGGTGGAAGACTTTACATCCATTAATCCCAAGAGCTTCCGTCATGCCAGCTTTGAGCTGCGCAAAGGCGAGATTCTTGGTGTAGCCGGTCTGGTAGGCGCCCAGCGTACAGAGCTGATGGAAGGACTTTTTGGTCTTCGCAGCCATACCACTGGTAAAATTACATATAAGGGAAAAGAACTTGTGATTAATCAGCCAAAGGATGCCATCAATAACGGTATCGCTATGCTGACGGAGGATCGCCGGGCAACCGGTATTCTCGGAGTTCTTTCGATAGCGGATAATGTTTCCATTTCATCTCTGAATCAGTATCTGATTGGCGGAGTGATGCTGGATGACGCAAAAATTGAAAAGCTGGTTCAGGATAATGTGGCAAAGCTTTCCATTAAAACACCGTCATCTAAAACTCAGATTCAATCTCTTTCCGGCGGTAACCAGCAGAAGGTGCTGATCAGCCGCTGGCTGGCAAATGATCCGGATGTTTTTATCATGGACGAGCCCACACGAGGTATCGATGTAGGTGCCAAGTATGAGATTTACTGTATTATTGCTGAGATGGCAAAACAGGGTAAGAGCATTATTATGATTTCTTCTGAAATGTCTGAACTGATTGGTATGTCTGACCGGGTTATGGTAATGTGTGACGGTCGGGTAACCGGATTTATTGACGGTGATAAGGCAAATCAGGAAAATATCATGGCGCTGGCTACCAAGTTTGAATAAGGAGGAGACATTATTATGCAAAAATCATTTGATATAAAAAAATTTCTGTCAAATAATGCGATCATTATTCTGATCTGTATTCTGGCAGCTTTTACCGGTGCAGTTACAAAAAACTTTTTTACGGTAAATAACTTTAAAAACCTGGTTGTAAACGTATCCCCGCGTTTCATCATTGCCTGCGGCGTATCCGGATGTCTGATTACCAAGGGTACTGACCTGTCTGCAGGTCGTGCAGTTGGTCTGGCAGCATGTCTTTCTGCTATGATGCTGCAGAGCATGGATTACGCAGCCCGCATGTTCCCGTGGATGCCTGATATTCCGTGGCCGGTTGCCCTTATTATTGTTATGGCAGTCATGGGCGGATTTGGCGCCATCAACGGTGTTGTTATTGCCATGCTGAAGGTTCCTCCGTTTATCGCTACTCTGGGTATGCAGACAATTATTTACGGTCTCTGCTCCCTGATTACCGATAACCAGCCGATGGGCGGATACAAGAAGAGTTACCTGAAGGTTGCAAGCGGCTCAGTAGGACCGATTCCTTATCTGCTGATTTTCGCTATTGTAGTAGGTGCTTTTTTCTGGTTCTTATACAATAAGACCCGTCATGGTAAATATATGTACGCAATCGGCGGCAACGAAAGTGCTGCACAGGTAGCAGGTGTAAATGTAACGGCTTCCCTGATTCGTATTTATGTACTGGCAGGCTGCATGTATGCTCTGGCAGGCTTCCTGGTAGGTGCAAAGGCAGGCGGCGCTTCTACAGCAACAGGTATGGGCTATGAGCTGGAAGCAATTGCTGCATGTACCATCGGCGGTGTATCTGCAAATGGTGGTGTTGGTAGTGTCGGCGGTATTCTGGTCGGCGTACTGGTATTTGAGATCCTGAAGATTTGTCTCCAGTTCCTGGGCGTGGATCCGGCATACACCTATATTGCACAGGGTCTTGTAATCATTGTTGCGGTTGCACTCGACCTGCGGAAATATCTTGCAAAGAAATAATAGACTGGTGTGATTGACAGAATGGAAGAAAATTTACAGGAAAAAACAGAGGCTGTGTCCCGGACTGATGCAGTCTCTGATAAAGAAACTGTTCTGGAAGAACAGCCTCAGCAGGTAAACAAATTGTATGAGAATTTTCGCCATATACCTTTGAAATATCTGGATCGTTTTATTGCCGGATGTATCATCCTTCTGGTTTTGGTTGTGGTGATTGGTATTTTTCAGGCAGTACATTAAGAAATCCCCCGGGCGTTCAGCGCTTCCGGGGGATTCCTTTGCTTAACCGGCTGTTCTGATATTCTCCGGAAAAGGTCACATCACGTCCAAACCAGGAGGGCGGGGTAAAGGCATTGGCTTCCTCCACAGAGGAAAATTCCACTTCAGCCAGCATAAGTCCCTCATATGTGCCGGAGAACACATCCAGTTCCACCTGCAGTCCGCTTCCTTCCAGCTTCTTTTTGTAGCGTTTTTTCGTCAGGACAATGCCGTCGGCCTTGGCAAGCAGGTGGTGATAGGCTTCCTGGTTTAAGGGAAGATTGTACTCCTCCCGGGCAAGAAGTCCTTTGGATTTGTAGGTCATATAGTATTCATCGCCGTCCCTTCGCACCCGGACTACAGGATCCGTGCAGAGATAGGCCTGTTCGATGAATCGGCAGTCCCAGGAAAGATAATCCGCGGGCGGCTCAGATACCAGGTATTTTCGTTCGATTTCCAAAAATAATCCCTCCATTTGCTTTGATGATACCAGATTATAGCGGAAACAGGATAAAAAAGAAAGGGATCGGAGGAGAAAATGTGTTTTTTCGGCCAAAAGTCAGGAAAAATACTGGAATTATACGAAAAATAGGACTGGTAATTAAGAAAAGACTATGATATAATGCTATCTTGAAGTGTGGCGCCCTGCCGTGACGACCATACATAGATGTAAGGAGGAAACTTGAAATGAGTTTACAAGTAGAAAAGTTAGAAAAGAACATGGCGAAATTAACCGTAGAAGTACCGGCAGAGCAGTTCGAGGCAGCTCTTAAAACTTCTTTCCAGAAGAATAAGAACAAGTTCAGCATTCCTGGCTTCCGTAAGGGAAAAGCTCCCCAGGCAATGGTTGAGAAGATGTATGGTGTCGGTGTTCTTTACGATGACGCTATTGATACACTGCTGGATTCCACCTATGCAGACGCTGTTAAGGAGAGCGGACTGGATATCGTTTCCAGACCGGAGATTGGAATTGAGCAGATCGAGAAAGGCAAAACCTTTATCTACACAGCTCTGGTAGCAGTTAAGCCGGAAGTAACCCTGGGCGAGTACAAGGGTGTTGAAGTGGAAAAGGCAAAACCGGAAGTAACAGATGCTGACGTTGAGGCTGAGTTAAAGAAGGTTCAGGATCAGAACTCCAGAATGGTAAATGTTGAGGATCGTGCAGTTGAGGACGGCGACCATACCGTAATCGACTTTGAGGGATTTGTAGACGGACAGCCTTTCGAGGGCGGCAAGTCTGAGGCTTATCCGCTGGTAATCGGCTCTCACTCCTTCATCGATACCTTCGAAGAGCAGCTGATCGGCAAGAACATCGGTGACGAGGTAGAAGTGAATGTAACCTTCCCGGCTGAGTATCATGCAGCAGAGCTGGCAGGAAAGCCGGCTGTATTTAAGGTAAAGATCCACGAGATCAAGACCAAGGAGCTGCCGGAGCTGAACGATGAGTTCGCAGGCGAGGTTTCCGAGTTTGAGACCATGGATGAATATAAATCCGATATCCGGGCAAAACTTGCAGAGACAAAGCAGCAGCAGGCTACTACCGAGAACGAGAACAACGTAGTAGAGAAGGTTGTTGAGAATGCAGCCATGGAGATTCCGGATGCTATGATCGACGAGCAGGTTCGTGAGATGATCAATGACTATGCGCGCAGAATGCAGAGCCAGGGTATTTCTCTGGAGCAGTATATGCAGTTCACCGGCATGACCATCGAGAAGCTGCAGGAGCAGTCCCGTCCGCAGGCTGAGAAGAGAATCCGTACCCGTCTTGTTCTTGAGGCTGTTGTTGCAGCTGAGAACATTCAGGTATCTGATGAGGCTGTAGACGCTGAGATCGCTAAGATGGCAGAGACCTACAAGATGGAAGCTGACAAGGTAAGAAGCATTATGGGCGAAGCCGGTATCGCTCAGATGAAAGAGGATATGGCTGTTCAGGAGGCAGTAGACTTCCTGGTAGCAGAGGCTAATCTGGTTTAATTAAGATATTTCAAACGACAGAGGCGGGTTTCCGGTACAGCCGGAAACCTGTATCTGTATCAGGATTTTTATCACAGGAATTGCGTCCTGTGATACAGATATGCTCCGCGAGGATGCGCACTGCGGACCAGAGGAAAAGGCTGATGACGCGGCAGCGCTCCGACAGGGGAATGTGCCTGAGCACATTCTTTTTCACGGAATTTGCAGAAAGAAAGAACAGGAGGATTTGACCATGGCATTAGTACCTTATGTGATTGAGTCAACCAGCAGAGGAGAACGTTCTTACGATATTTATTCCCGTTTATTAAAAGAGAGAATTATTTTCCTTGGAGAAGAAGTCAATGATGTTTCTGCCAGTCTGGTAGTAGCACAGCTTCTGTTCCTGGAGTCTGAGGATCCGGGCAAGGATATTAACTTATATATTAACAGCCCCGGCGGTTCTGTAACTGCCGGTATGGCAATTTACGATACCATGAACTACATTAAGTGCGATGTGTCTACGGTCTGCATCGGCATGGCTGCCAGCATGGGAGCATTCCTTCTGGCAGGCGGTGCAAAGGGCAAGCGTTTTGCCCTGCCTAATGCAGAGGTGATGATTCACCAGCCGTCCGGCGGCGCACAGGGCCAGGCTACAGAGATTCAGATTGTAGCTGAAAAAATCCTGCAGACCAGAAAAAAATTAAATGAGATTCTGGCTGCCAACACCGGTCAGCCATACGAGGTTATCTGCCGCGATACGGAGCGCGATAATTACATGACTGCCGAGGAGGCTATGAAGTACGGTTTGATTGACCGGGTGATTGAAAAACACTAGGAAAGGATAGAGGTGTGCCAATATGCCGAACAGACCTGAGGACAGAGTCAGATGTTCTTTTTGCGGGAAACCCCAGGAACAGGTAAAAAAGCTGATTGCAGGGAATAATAACGTATTTATCTGTGACGAGTGCATTGACCTTTGTGCAGAGATTCTGGAAGAGGAAATGGATGATAATGAGGAAGTGGATCTGGGGGAGATCAACCTTCTCAAGCCAAAGGAGATCAAGGCATTTCTTGATGAATATGTGATTGGCCAGGATGCGGCAAAGAAAGCCCTTTCTGTAGCTGTTTATAATCACTACAAGCGGATTACCTCCGCAAAAGACATGGAAGTGGATATCCAAAAGAGTAATATTCTGCTGCTGGGACCGACCGGTTCCGGAAAGACCTACCTGGCACAGACTCTGGCAAAGGTTCTCAACGTCCCCTTTGCCATTGCAGATGCGACTGCTCTGACAGAAGCCGGATATGTAGGCGAGGATGTGGAAAATATTCTTTTGAAGCTGATTCAGGCGGCAGACGGAGATATTCACCGTGCAGAGTACGGGATTATTTACATTGACGAGATTGATAAGATTACGAAAAAATCCGAAAATGTATCCATTACGAGAGATGTGTCCGGAGAAGGGGTACAGCAGGCTCTTTTAAAGATTCTGGAGGGAACCGTTGCCAGTGTTCCTCCCCAGGGAGGCAGAAAGCATCCCCATCAGGAGCTTTTGCAGATTGATACCACCAATATTCTCTTTATTTGCGGCGGAGCCTTTGACGGTCTGGAGAAGATTGTAGAAAGCCGGCTCAGTGCAGGCTCCATTGGCTTTAACGCAGAGGTAGTAGATAGAAACAAGACGGATATTGATGAACTTTTAAAACAGGCTGAACCGCAGGATCTGGTAAAATTTGGTCTGATTCCGGAATTTATCGGACGTGTACCGGTTGTAGTTTCTCTGGAACTGCTGGATGAGGATGCTCTGGTGCAGATTTTGTCTGAGCCGAAGAATGCCCTGACCAAGCAGTATCAGAAGCTGTTTGAGCTGGATGATGTTAAGCTGGAATTTACCCGGGATGCCCTGGCAGAGGTGGCAAAGCAGGCAGTTGCCAGAAAGACCGGCGCCAGAGGCCTTCGCTCCATTCTGGAGTCTGTGATGATGGATCTGATGTATGAGGTTCCGTCTAACAACAATATTGGTATTTGTACCATTACCCGTCAGGTGGTCGATGGAACTGGAGAGCCGGAGCTGGTATACCGTGATACGGCTGTGCCGCATAAGACACTCTCCCAGAGACTGAAGAAGGATAAAACAGGCGAGATTGCCTGAGAAAGCAATGGAGAAATGGGGGCGTAATGCTCCCATTTTGCTTTATCACTGGAAAATGCTTCCTATGAGATAAAACGCTTCGCAAACGAAGAAAACTATAAATGTTGAAAGGAAAAAAGGAAATATATGCAGCAGATAATCGTGACGATGCCGGTAATTGCCCTGCGCGGCCTTACCGTGCTGCCCGGCATGACAGTCAGCTTTGATATCAGCCGTGCAAAATCTGTAGCGGCGGTAGAAAAGGCTATGGTCAGCGATCAGAGAGCCGGACTTTTTACCCAGAAGGATCCGGAAAATGCAGATCCGTCCCTGGATCAGCTCTATCACATTGGAACTATTGTGCGGATCAAGCAGCTGGTAAAAATGCCCGGAGGAATTATCAGAGTCATGGTAGAAGGTCTGGTAAGGGCAGAGCTTCTGGAGCTGGACAGCGAGGAGCCATCTCTGATTGGTGAGGTTTTAGAGTCTCCGGTTCTGGAAGGCGAGGAAGACTATGTAACCTCAGAGGCCATGATCCGGGTGCTGAAGGACAAGTCAGAGGAATATGGAAAACAGCATCCGAAATTTGCAAAAGAGGTTTTGCCGAACCTTCTGCGCTGTGAAAAGCTGTCTCCCCTGATGATGCAGATGGCAAGCGAAATGCCCTGGGATTACCGGATTCGCCAGCAGTATTTAGAGGCTGCCAATGAGGATGAGCAGTATGAGGTGATTGTTGCCAGCCTGGTAAATGAGGTAGAGATTTCCAGAATTCGCCGGGAATTTCAGGAAAAAGTAAAGCAGAGTATTGATCAGAACCAGAAAGAGTATATTCTGCGGGAGCAGATGAAAATCATCCGTGAGGAGCTGGGGGAGGATCCGGTTTCCGATGCAGATGAGTATGAGAAGCAGCTCCAGGCTCTGAAGGCGGACAAGGAAGTGAAGGAAAAGCTTCAGAAGGAAATCGAACGGTTCAAGGGAATGCCGGGAGGAAGCCAGGAGGCCAACGTACTGCGCACCTACATAGAGACGCTTCTGGAGCTGCCCTGGAATAAAATGTCCCGGGATAATAATAATTTAAAGCATGCAGAGGAAATTCTTGAAGAGGATCATTATGGCCTGGAAAAGGTAAAAGAAAGGGTTCTTGAATACCTGGCTGTGCGGATTCTTACGAAGAAGGGAACCAGTCCCATTATCTGTCTGGTAGGACCGCCGGGAACAGGAAAAACCTCCATTGCCCGGTCTGTGGCAAGAGCGCTGGGGAAAAAGTATGTCCGCATCAGTCTGGGCGGCGTCCGTGATGAGGCGGAAATCCGCGGTCACAGAAAAACTTATGTAGGCGCTATGCCAGGACGCATGGTAGACGGGCTGCGTCAGGCCGGAGTGGCAAATCCGCTGATGCTTCTGGACGAGATTGACAAAGTCAGCAGCGACTATAAGGGAGATACTTTTTCCGCACTTCTGGAGGTGCTGGACGGAGAGCAGAATGTGAAATTCCGGGATCACTATGTGGAGGTTCCCATTGATCTGTCCAATGTTCTTTTTATTGCAACAGCCAACACAACACAGACCATTCCGCGTCCGCTCTTAGACCGTATGGAGGTGATTGAAATCAACAGCTATACGGAAAACGAAAAATTTCATATTGCCAGAAATTACCTGGTTGGAAAGCAGCTGGAGAGAAACGGACTGACAAAGGAGCAGCTGATTCTGACAGACGGCGCCTTAAAAAAGATCATTCACAATTACACCAGAGAGGCCGGTGTCCGCAATCTGGAGCGCCGGATTGGAGACATCTGCAGAAAGGCTGCAAGAGAATTTCTGGAGGATAAGAAGAAGGTTATCCGCGTGACCGAATCCGGTCTGGAAAAGTACCTGGGTAAGGAGAGAGTAACCTTTGAGGATGCCAATGAAGAGGATGAGGTAGGAATTGTCCGCGGACTGGCATGGACCAGCGTAGGAGGCGATACCCTTCAGATCGAAGTCAATGTGATGCCCGGACAGGGAAATCTGAAGCTGACCGGTCAGATGGGAGATGTGATGAAGGAGTCTGCCCAGACAGCTTTGACTTATGTGCGTTCCGTTTGTCCCCAGTATCAGGTGGCAGATGATTATTTTGAAAAACATGATCTTCACATTCACATTCCCGAGGGAGCTGTTCCCAAGGATGGTCCCTCTGCCGGAATTACCATGGCAACGGCAATGCTTTCTGCAGTGATCAACAGAAAGGTACGGGCTGAGGTTGCCATGACGGGAGAGATCACCCTGCGGGGCCGTGTGCTTCCTATCGGCGGTCTGAAGGAGAAGATCCTGGCAGCTAAGATGGCCCATATGAAAAAGGTGCTGGTGCCTGACAAGAACAGACCGGATATTGCGGAGCTGTCCAGGGAAATCACCAAGGGGCTGACGATTGTTTATGTGAAAACGATGGAGGATGTGCTGAAGGAAGCCTTTGCAGAGGCAGAACCGGCATAAACAGAAAGGACAGGAAATGATTATCAGAAAAGCTGAACTGGAAACCGTATGCGGCATTACCAGCCGTCTGCCGGAAAATACCTGCCCGGAGTTTGCCTTTGCAGGCAAGTCCAATGTGGGAAAATCTTCTCTGATTAACGGGCTTTTAAACAGAAAGTCTCTGGCGAGAACCTCTTCCCAGCCGGGAAAAACACAGACTATTAATTTCTATAATATCAATGACGAGCTGTATTTTGTGGATCTTCCGGGCTACGGCTATGCCAAGGTATCTGTAGAGGTCAAGGCAAAATGGGGAAAGATGATTGAGCGGTATCTGAGAAAATCACCTGTTCTCAGATGCGTGTTCCTTTTAATTGACATTCGCCATGAGCCGTCTGAGAATGATCGGATGATGTATGACTGGATTGTTGCCAACGGATATCATCCGGTGATTATTGCAACAAAGCTGGATAAGCTGAAGAGAAGCCAGGTGGCAAAGCAGATTAAGGTGCTGCGTCAGGGGCTGGGCATGGAAAAGGATGACATTCTGATTCCCTTCTCAGCAGAAACAAAGCAGGGAAGAGACGAAATCTGGGAGCTGATTGAGGGAATGTGTGCTTCAGGATTACCGGAGGAACGGGAGGAAACCCTGTAATCGGGATAAAATCAAAGGAAAAGGCAGGGAGGCAACGTATGCTGACAGAGAAGGAACTGGCATATATCGAGGAACATGCGCAGGAGGGCAGGGAGCTTTTGCTGACTCTGGCTAGGATTCCCGCCCCTTCCCATCACGAGGAGAAGCGGGCGCGGTTCTGTAAGGACTGGCTGGAAGCCCACGGAGCTCAAAATGTGGTGATTGATGATGCCTTAAATGTGGTTTATCCGATTGGAGTAACAGAGGACAATCCTGTAACAGTCTTTATGGCCCACATGGATGTGGTTTTTCCTGACACGGAAGAATTGCCTCTGACGGTAAAGGACGGGAAGATCTTCTGTCCCGGTGTGGGAGACGATACAGCCAATGTGGCGGCTCTTTTGATGGCTGCCGCCTATGTGACAGAGCAGGGGCTCAGACCGGAGCAGGGAGGCGTGATTTTTGTCTGCAATTCCTGTGAAGAGGGACTGGGCAATCTGAAAGGTTCACGAAAAATTTGCGATACCTACGGAAAGAGGATTCAGGCCTTCTATACCCTGGATCTGTATCTGGACCGGTATGTGACACGGTCTGTGGGCTCCTGCCGGTACCGGGTAAAGGTGACTGCAGAGGGAGGCCATTCCTACCTGGATTTCGGGAAGGAGAATGCCATTGCCAGACTGGCGGAATTTATCACCGGCCTTTATCAGATTCAGGTTCCCCGGGAGGGACGGACAACCTACAATGTGGGCACGATTCAGGGAGGCACCTCGGTCAATACCATTGCCCAGCAGGCAGAGATAACCTGTGAATTTCGTTCGGACTGCAGGGAAAGCCTGAAGGAGATGGAACACAGATTTTACGGTCTGATTGAGGAGTTTCAAAGCAAAGGCGTTTCCATAGAGGCAGAGGTGATTGGAATTCGTCCCTGTGAGGGAAAGGTAGATGCTGCTGCAAGACAGCAGATGTTTGACTATGTGGAGGAAGCTGTTTTTCATGCCTGCGGGGTAAAACCGGGAACCGGTTCCAGCTCAACAGACTGCAATATTCCCCTGTCTCTGGGGATTCCTGCAGTATGCTTTGGAGCCTGCCGGGGAAAGGGCTTTCACACAAGGGAGGAATTTGTGTATGAAGACTCCCTGATTCCCGGATATCAGACAGCCCTGGAGATGGTGCTTCACTATTTTAGTGTAACAGCTCATCCATGCCCGCTGTAAGCGGGCAGGAGGATGTATGGCTGAACGGTTATATGTTATCTGATATTATGCATACAACAGAATACGGATTTACGGAAAGCAGGATGGTTCCCTGAAAAGGGGAGGCTGTCCTGCTTTTTGTTTCAAATTGATTTTTGCTAAATTTCTCAAATTTTAAACACAAAATGGTCACAAACCACTGGTATTTTCTTTTATGAACAATATCAGTCAATGACGAGAGGAGTTTTATATATGAGAAAAAAGCTGTGGAGGGTATGGGCCTGGGGGCTTTCGGCAGTGACAGCCGGTACAGCAGCTGCTTCGCAGTTAAGCCTGACAGCCATGGCCGCAGACAATAATCAGGATTATCGCCGGAAGGTGGTAGGAATTGCAGGGATTATTCAAAATGTGAGTACGGAGCTGGATACGCCGGTTACCAGAGCCCAGTTTGCTCATATGCTGGTGCAGGCTTCCGGTTACCGGGACTATCTTCCTTCTGTCAGCAAGGTCTCTGTGTACGCAGATGTGCCGAAGGAATATTCCTACGCATCCAGCATCCGGATTGCGGCAGAGGAAAACTGGATGACAGGATATCTGGGCGGAAATTTTAAACCGGATCAGCCCATAACCCTGAGGGAGGCGGTACGCGGAATCCTGGCTCTGCTGGGCTATACCAGTCAGGACTTTACGGGAGATGCAGCCAGTTCCAGAATGTCCCAGTATTATTCATTAGAGTTAAATGAGGAGGTAGACCGGCAGCCGGATGAAATTCTCAATAAAACGGACTGCATCAATCTGTTTTATAATCTTTTAAAAACAGAGAGTAAAACTACAGGGCAGGTATATGGCCTCAGTCTTGGCTGTACGGTAAATGCAGATGGAGAAATCAATCCCATGGGACTGGCAGACACCAATCTGACAGGGCCAAAGCTGATTCCCAAGGGCCGTCAGCCGGGAGATTATGTTCCCTTTAATGTTCAGGAGGCGAGTATCTATGTCAATGGAGAGGCTTCTAGCTATGAATCACTGAAAAGCTGTATTTCCAGCAATTATGTGGTAATTTACTATAATCAGCAGGCAAAAACCATCTGGGCCTATGTGGCAGATGAGGACGTACAGTCCGGACGCTGCGTTGTACGGGGAACGGTGGAAAACATTTATTACAGCTCCAGCGATGTGATGACGCCCACTTCCATTACTCTGGAAGGAGAGTCGGATGAATATAAGCTGACCAGCTCTGACATGCAGTTTGCCTTTTCTATTTACGGTTCCCTGCGTGTAGGAGATACCGTAACCCTGGTTTGTGAAAAATCAGAAAATGCCGATGGAGACGCCTCCTACACGGTTGTAGATTATGTAGAAGAATAGCAGGGGAGAGTCGGAAAACAGATGTGGATCAAAAAGATAAAAGAAAGAAGCATAATACAGAAAGAAAAAAATGAACAGGAAACAGAGATTCAGAAGGCCCCGAAAAAAGGAAGGCCAAAAAAGAAAGGGGTTCTGGTTCTGATAATCGGCGCAGCCGTACTGGCTGCAGTTTTCGGACTGTGGCTGTTGAAAAGCCGCAGCGCGCGGACATCTTCGGAAGGAGCACAAGGGCAGAGAACGGCAGTGGTAACGAAGGGAACCATTACCTCAGAGCTTTCCTCCTCCGGCGTGATTTCGCCCAAGGATACCTACAGCCTCACCTCCCTGGTTGAGGGTGAAGTTATTTCTGCAGATTTTGAAGAGGGAGATCAGGTGACAGAGGGACAGATCCTGTATCAGATTGATGTTTCCTCCATGGAATCAGAGCTGAAATCAGCCAGCACCTCTCTGGAGCGGGCGCAGAAGAAATACGAGAAGGCGCAGGAGGACTACAATGAGGCTGTGTCTGATTACAGCGGAAATACATATAAAGCCACACGAACAGGGTATATTCGGGAATTGAATATTCAGGCCGGGGATCAGGTTGGACAGAACACAGATATTGCATCAATTTACAATGATCAGATTATGAAAATCCGTGTTCCGTTTCTTGCGCAGGAGGCAGCGGCGATTGGAGCCGGAAACCAGGCAGTGCTGACCCTTACCGATACAGAGGAGCAGATAAACGGTGTGGTAACAGCTGTCAGCAATATGGATGAGGTGCTGGACGGAGGAAGAATTGTCCGGTATGTAACGATTGAAGCGGCAAATCCGGGAGGGCTGACCTCCAGCCACAGCGCAGTGGCGGAAATCAACGGAATGGTCTGCACGGCGGAAGGAAGCTTTGAGGCTGCCACAGATCTTGTGATGAAGGCAGATCTTCCTTCCAGTGTGGAGGTTGAGGCCATGCTGGTTCATGAAGGGGACTATGTTACAGAAGGAACTCCCATTTTCCGAATCGCCTCGAAGGATGCGGAGAATTTGCTGGATACCTATCAGGATGTCATGGCCCAGGCGGAGGAATCCCTGGAAAGCGCGCAGAGCAAGGTGGATTCCACAAAGGAAAGCTACGATAATTATACAATTACCGCCCCGATTTCCGGTCAGGTGATTACAAAAAGCGTAAAGGAAGGCGATACCATCAGCAGGAACTCAGGCAGCAGTGACACGACCCTGGCAGTTATTTATGATCTGTCCCAGCTGACCTTTGAAATGTCTGTAGATGAGCTGGATGTGCGCAGCGTTCAGGTGGGACAGAAGGTTTCCGTAACAGCAGATGCCCTGGAAGGCCAGACCTTTACGGGAACGGTTACCAATGTAAGCCTGGAAAGCGTACAGTCCAACGGTGTTACAAATTATCCGGTGACAGTGACTCTGGATGAAACAGGTGATTTGCTTCCGGGAATGAATGTGGACGGGGTAATCCTTCTGGATCAGACAGAGGATGCTTTGATGATTCCCATTGACTCTCTGATGCGGGGCAATCGCGTTTATGTGAAGGACGATACGGTAAAGGAAGCCGCGGGAAGTGTTCCTGCCGGATTCCGGGAAGTGGAGGTGGAAACCGGACTGACCAATGATGATTATGTGGAGATCGTAAGCGGACTTTCGGAAGGAGAAGAGGTTTATGTAAATGAGTCATCGAAAAGCACGGATGCATTTATGATGGGAGTTCCAGGCGGCGGAATGGGCGGTGGCCCAGGCAGCGGAATGGGAGCTCCTGCAGGCAGAGCGGGCGGTCCCTCAGGCGGTCCGGGCGGCGGAATGCGCTGAGAAAATCAGGACGTATCAATAAAAATAAAAAAACAGGAATAAAAAACAGGATGAATCAGGACAGGAATCAATAAATGGAGGAAGGCATATGGAAGAACCTCTGATTGAATTAAAGGATATTTATAAAATATATCATATGGGAACGGAGGAAGTAAGGGCAAACGACGGAATTTCTCTGAATGTGATGAAAGGAGAATTTGTGGCGATTGTAGGTAAGTCGGGAAGCGGCAAATCGACTTTGATGAATATTATCGGCGCCCTGGACGTTCCAACCTCCGGCAGTTACCTGCTGGGAGGTGAGGATGTGGATCAGATGAGCGATGATCAGCTGGCCGATATCCGCAACCGGCAGATTGGTTTTATTTTTCAGCAGTATAACCTGCTTCCCAAATCAAATCTGCTGGAGAATGTGGAGCTTCCGCTTTTATATGCAAAGAAAGACGGAGAAGAGCGGAAAGAACGGGCCATGAAGGCCCTGGAGAGAGTGGGACTGGCAGATAAATGGAAAAATTATCCCAATCAGCTTTCCGGAGGCCAGCAGCAGCGGGTATCGATTGCCCGTGCCCTGGCCGGGGATCCCTCTCTGATTCTGGCAGATGAGCCCACGGGCGCTCTTGATTCACGAACCAGCCGGGAGGTTTTGAATTTTTTAAAGGAGCTGAACGAAGAAGGAAACACGATTGTGATGATTACCCATGACAATACCATTGCGCTGGAAGCAAAGCATGTGGTCAGGATTCACGATGGAAAAATTAATTTTGACGGAGATGTAAAGGATTATGCTGCAATCATTCAAGCTGGCAATGAAAAGCATCTGGAGCAATAAAATGCGCTCCTTTCTGACCATGCTGGGAATCATTATCGGTGTGGCATCGGTTATCATCCTGGTCAGTCTGGTAAATGCCTATATGTCGTACATGACAGACAGCTTTGCCAGCATGGGAACCAACCAGATTACGGTGAATATGATCAATTTATCCTCCCGCTCTGTTTCCGACGAGGAAATGTATGAGTTTTACACAGAACAGGGAGATGTGTTTGATGAAATTTCACCGATGGTAAGCATTGGCGGAACCATTAAGCACGGAAATGATTCTATGACTTCAACCTCTATTACAGGGGTCAGCGAAGCCTATCTGTCTATCAAGGACTGGGAACTTGAATGTGGAAGAAATCTTCAGTACGGGGATCTGACAGGACGCCACAAGGTCTGTGTAATCGGTTCTTATGTGGCAGATGAGCTGTACGGCAGCGCGGAGAATGCTTATGGAGAAACGCTGAAAATCAACGGCCATGCATTTACGATTGTAGGTGTGGCAGCCCGGCAGGAAGAGGATATGGATGAAGGCGGAACCGATGATTTTGTGTGGATGCCTTATACAAGAGCTGTGAAAATGGCAAGAAATTCCAATATCAATAATTACGTTTTCACTGTGTCTGATTTATCCCAGGCAACAGAGGCAAAAAGCCGGATAGAAAGCTTTCTGTATGAAAAATTTAAAAATGAAGATCTGTACACAGTAACTGCAATGAGCGAAATGCTGGATGAGTTAAATTCCATGATTGCCATGGTATCAGCGGGGCTGGGCGGTATTGCCGGTATCTCTCTGCTGGTAGCCGGAGTTGGTGTAATGAATATCATGCTGGTTTCCGTGACAGAGAGAACAAGAGAAATCGGAATCAGGAAAGCCCTGGGAGCGAGAAAACGTGTCATTATGCAGCAGTTTGTCATAGAAGCGGCAGTGACCAGTTCTCTGGGGGGAATCCTCGGAATCATTCTGGGAAGCGTTGTGACATCTGCGGTGGGAAAGCTTGCCGGTCTGTCTGCCTCCCCCACTCCCGCGGCAGTGCTGGTGTCCTTTGGAGTATCGGTAG
>UQFC01000038.1 GCA_900540335.1 uncultured Clostridium sp.
TGTTCCCATGGCGTAAGTATAACACAAGCCACTACTCTTAGCTACCTTAACCCACCGTCTAAAGCCAGTGGGATTGCGGTAGCCTTTTTTCAAAAAGATACAGACTGTCAATGCAGTTTCGAAAGCCAAGAATCAGACCTCCGGTAATAATGGCGGGAATCAGGGGTGCAAAAATTTCTGCCAAAGCAGTTACCAGTCTTTGAGGCAAATTCTGATTTTTCTTTGCCGCCTGACTGACTGCATTCTTGGATACCCCTTCTACTCCTGCTACTTTCACAAAATCATTGTAAAAATCAGCAACGGTATTTCCGATAATGACCTGAAACTGTCCCGACTGTGTAAAGCTTCCCTTGACTGCTTTCATGGCCTCGATACCGGGAACGTCTGCCATTCCCGGATCGTTCAGAACAAAGCGCATTCTGGTCATGCAGTGCGAAACTGCAGAAATATTTTCCCGTCCTCCAATCAGCTTCAGAAGCTGTCTCGCATCCTCTGCGTATTTCCCCATAGTATTGCTACCTCCTGTTTGTCTCTTCCTTTCCGCGACGTCATTTGCAGAATAAGCATTGTCTTGTTTAAACAAGTTGTTGTAATTCTGTTATATCACACTTGTTTAAACATGTCAACAGTAATTTGTTTAAACAAGTATATTCCTTATTCTTGACTTTCTCCCGGGATGATTTATAATAATTCTATATTTATTTTTATCTAACGCTGAAAACAGGGAGCAGAAAACCATGCCAAAAAGCAAATACGAGTGGATTTACAAAGATTTAAAAGAAAAAATAGAAAATGGAAGCTACGTTTTTCAAGAACTGCTTCCATCCGAAAATTTACTGATTCAGTTTTATGACTGTTCCCGAAACACGGTACGCCGGGCAATTGGACGTCTTGTTACAGACGGCTATGTGCAGACGATTCAGGGCAAGGGCGTTCGCAATATTTACCGGCCGGTTGAACAGGCCGCCTTTACCCTGGGTGAAATCGAAAGCTTTCAGGAATCTGCCCGGCGCAATCACCAGACAGCAAAAACAAAGGTTCTTCTGTTTACTGAAATCACAGCAGATGCATCCTTCAGCCAGCGCACCGGCTTCCCGGAGGGCGCAGAACTGTTTTATCTGCAGCGGCTTCATTATCTGGATAACAAGGCCCTGATTCTCAATCACAACTATTTTCTGAAAAGTCAGGTGCCTGGACTGACGCGGGAAATTGCAGAGCATTCCATCTATGACTATCTGGAAAATACCCTGCACATGACTATTGTAAACAGCCGTCGTGTTATGACGGTAGAACACATTACCCAGATTGATGAAAAATATCTCGAGCTGAATGCAGAAGACTACAACTGTCTGGCCGTAGTTACCAGCTATACCTACAACAGCAGCGGGATCATGTTTGAGTTTACCCAGTCCCGCCACCGCCCGGATTATTTCCGGTTTCAGGATAATGCCGTCCGCAAATAAACCTGCTGACGGCTTTTTACTCCTCTTCCAGCCACTGGATCAGGAGTTTTTTCAGTTCCTCCACAGTTTCAGCCAGTGTATCTGCCCCCGCTTCCTCCAGCTCCCGGCGATCTCCGTATCCGTAAAGAACCCCCACAGACCGGATGCTGTTTTCTCTGGCGCCGATAATATCGTACTCCCTGTCTCCAACCATCCGTATCTGTGAAAGACAGTCTTCAAGACCGCAGCTTTCCAGTACATAGCGAATCACATCTGCTTTTGCCGTCCGTTTTTCCTCCATGGTTGCGCCGCCCAGAAAATCAAAATACTGCATCAAATCAAAATGCTCTAAAATCTGTCTGGAAAACAGCTCCGGCTTGGAAGTCGCCAGCATCAAAACAGCGCCGCGCTTTTTCAGCTCCTCCAGCATTTCCCGGATGCCCGGATATACCTGATTTTCAAACAGACCCTTTTCACGAAAATATTCCCGGTAACGTTCCACCGCCTCCAGCGACCTTTTCTCATCAAATCCATAGTATTTTGAAAAGCTTCCGGCCAGAGGCGGACCTACGAAGGCGCGCAGGGCTTCCCTGTCACCGGCCTCCACCCCGTAGCTTTTCAATGCATAAATCACAGAATTGATAATTCCGTCTGCTGAATCTGTAAGCGTTCCATCCAAATCAAAGAAAATATATTTTTTTCCCATTTTTTCATCCTTTTTATGTACGAAAAGGGCCGGGGGACGTTTCCCTTTTTAAAAGAAACATTCTCCGGTCCTTTCTATTTTCAGAACAGACTCCATCCCTTTGATGGAATTGTTCTATTTTTCATATGGTTTTAGTTCAGCTCATCTACTACCTTCTGGATTGCTGCCAGTGCATCATCCGGAAGCTTGTCGTAGCCGTCTTTCAGCTCAGCAAATGCCTTGATCTCGTTGACACGGTCATTCATGCGGGCCTTCAGCTGATCTACATACTCCTTGTCGTTCATATCCGGAACGAAGCCTTCCCAATCCAGGATCTCGATGTCAGAGAACGGACCCCACTGATGGAAATCTGCCTTCTTCTCAACGATTGCTTCCAGAATGCCCAGAGTATCAGCCGGTTTTACCTTCTTGCCCATGAAGTCGCCGGTGTTAACAATGTAGCAGTCTACATGCTTCTCTTCAACCAGCTTTTTGAACTTCTCGTAGTCGTTGGACAGCGGGTAGGTACGGAACGGGTTTGCATAAGGAACTACAACCAGCTTGTTGGGATCTGCACCAGGAGCCAGACGCTCTGCGGAAGAACGCTTGGTAGCCAGGGTTGCACCCATAACAGAAGCCAGAGAAGCACCTTTCAGTTTTACTACCGGCGGAATGGTCGGGTCTTTCATAATCCAGAAAATAGCATTAACCGGAGACTCGATCTTGTCCACACGGTTCGGGGACCACAGTTTGGACTTGATAGCACGTCCGTTACCGTTACGGATATCCTCGGTTACCAGCTGAAGCTTGCCGTCCTCATCCAGAGTTGCGGAGCAGTTCTGTGCAGTCAGCAGATACTGGTTGTCCGGGCAGCCGGTGGGGTAATCTGCAGTCTTATCGAAATAAGTCGGCTCCAGTGCGATAGAAGCACAGGTATCGGTATTGATGATAAATGCATCATCATGAAGAACCTTAATATCGTACTTGCCGCCATGCTTTGCATGAGTCAGAGTGGATTTTCCGGATCCGGACAGGCCGTATACGGAAGCAACGAACTTGCTGCCGTCAGCCAGGGTGTACTCCTTCTGTCCGCCGTGGCAGGAAGCGTAGCCGTTACGGTTTGCAATAGCCCATGCCATGGTCAGAGTACCCTTCTTGTGCTCACCAAAGTATCTCATACCCAGAATGCATGCGCAGTTGGTCTCGGTGTTGAAGTAGCACAGAGTCTTCTTCTGCGGGTCAGACAGGCAGTCCAGAGATACGTTCGGACGATCGGAACCGTTCCACTGAGGATCAGAGAAAATGTAGATATCAGCTTCCTTGCCATCGCCTACCGGTTTGGAATTCTTGTACATCTTTACATACTCGTCAGACATATACTGGAAGTTCAGCATCCAGTTGTACATGATATTCTCTTCGCCTTCCGGAATCAGCAGATGTGCCTTTACCATGAATTCCGGATCCAGGCCTACGAATACCTCTGCATGATACATGGTTTTCCAGCGGCTCTCATAAACAGCATCCATAGCCACCAGGTCCAGGGCTGCACAGTCTACTCCTGGCTCGCCGGAAATACGGCGTGCAGTTGCATAACGTCCGGTAATTGCGCCATCGTTAAATAACAGAACCTTTGCATCCTTTTCAAGACCGAACTCCTCGCCTCTGTATACAGGCATATCGGTTACAATGGTTCCTGGAGAATTTTTTGCTAACTCATATGCTTCTTTTAAAGTATTTACTTTAATAACATTGTTGCCGTAGAAAGCAGCTTCGATAATGGATCTGGTTTTGGAAAAACCAGGCTTACCTTTTCCGATTTCACTGATTGGATAGTACGCTTTTGTTGACATTCTACATCCTCCTTAATCTAAAAACTTCTTAAATCGAAATTTGTCTTCATTATCTCACTTTGTGAATTAAAAGTCAATATTTTCAAGGATAAAATATAAGAAAATTAATATAGGGGCAATAAGCTGTGCATTATGTATACAATATCTATCCTTTTGACAGATAATATGATATACTCTCTTCGGAAGGCATCTGAATTTTGTTTTCATTCACAGGCATCCGCCTTCCTGCCTGTCAGACTTTTTTACAGAAAGCAGGAATCATTTATGAATCAGAATATCCAGAAAGAATATCACATTTCTCCGGACGGAAGCGGAGACTTCTCCAGTCTTTTTGAGGCGCTTTCAGCCCTTCAGGACACAAAATTCCCGGAGGAGACCAATCTTGCAGAAAATCTGCCTGCTGACCCTGATTTCCGCACTTCAGGAGGAGATGCAGAGCCGGTTGTGCTTTTTCTCCATTCCGGAATTTACCGGGAACGAATTGTCATTGTAAGACCGGGAATCACCATTATCGGAGATGATCCCCAAACTACGGTTATTACCGGCGGCCTCTATGCCAGAATGCCTATGGAGGATATTGGAAAACGCGGAACCTTCCGCACCTTCTCCTGCCTCATCGCCTCCCATGATATTACCTTTAAAAATGTCACCTTTGAAAACAGCTCAGGAAAAGGCCCTGACGTGGGACAGGCCCTGGCCCTGTATGCGGACGGAGACAGGCTTGTTTTTGACAACTGCCGGTTTCTTGGAAATCAGGACACGCTTTTTACAGCTCCTCTTCCCCCAAAGGAGATCGAGCCAAACGGCTTTGTGGGACCGGGCCAGAAGCTTCCCAGAGCTTTCGGACGCCACTATTATAAAAACTGCTACCTGGAGGGAGACATTGATTTTATATTCGGCGGAGCAGCCGCATACTTTGAAAACTGCGAACTGTTTTCAAAAAATATTAACCGTCCGGTAAACAGCTATGTAACTGCCGCCTCCACTCCCCAGGGACAGCCCTATGGCTATGTTATGAAGAACTGCCGCTTTACGGGAAACTGTCCGCCTCATTCCGCCTATCTGGGACGCCCCTGGCGGGAATATGCAAAAACTGTTCTTTTAAACTGCTATATCGGAGAACACATCTGCGAAGAAGGGTGGCATGACTGGAATAAGGAAGAAGCCCACGAACATGCCCTGTATGCAGAATACGAAAGCACCGGACCTTCCTCTGATATGAAAAAGCGCCCCGGCTGGGTGAAATCACTCACGCCTGCCGAGGCTGCTCTCTATGTAAAATCTCTTGTATTAAAGGGAAATGACGGATGGGATCCAGCCTGAATGCTGATTTTCGTCAACCCCTCTCTATTCCGGATGCCGGAGCAGTTCTTTCGGGAGCGCTCCGGTTCTGCCGGTTTTATCTGAAAAATTCGTGATCTTCATGCTGAAACAGAAATGTGAGACTTCTGTCAAACCAGCTTACATTTCTGGACCGGGAATGGCTCCGGTTCATAAAATACAGGGCGCCCTGAGAATAGTCCTCTCCGGCCAAAGCCCGATTTACCGCTTCTACTGTCTTTTCTGAAACTCTGCATGTGCGCAGTCTTCCGTCAAACACCGGTGAAAATTGAGATTTCTGGTAAACAACCTCCGTAATGGTATTGGGAAATTCCTTGCTTTTTACCCGGTTTAATACCACATTCGCCACCAGAATTCTTCCTTTGGCATCACAGCCTCCTGCCTCTGCCTCTACAATCCTTGTCAGAACCTCATAATCCTGATCGGAATAATAAACTACAGCCGCCTGTCTTGCTGCTTCCTTTTCTGCCTGCCGTTTTTTCTCCTCTTCCACCTGACGGATTTCTTCTCTTGTTCGTTCTGTCGCAGCAAGCCGTTCCTGCCTTGCTGCCTCTTTCTGCTGCAGTCCCTTCGCCAGCGTATCCCCCGCCAGCAGCTGACCGCTTCTCAGACTTTCTGCATTTGTCAGATGTAATTGTATTTTTGCTTCTGTAAGCACTGCGATTTCTTCCTCTTCCGCCGCCTCATCCGTTTCCGGCTCTTCACCGGAGGTTTCCGCGTATGCAGCCAGGGCATTGTGTCCTCCGCCGGAAAATCCTGCGGATGTAAAAGTCATAACAGCCACAATCACTGCCCCTGATAAAATCACTGCTGAAGAACGGTACATCTGCTTGGTTACTGTAATGACCGGAGCCATCAGAGCCTTTACCAGCTGACAAACCGAATGAAGAAATGAGCATAATGAAGACATACAATACCCCTTTCTTTTTTCAAACATATCCAAAATAAGCAATTCCCAAAATTCGCCATAATTTCCGGCATATTTAAAATCTAATTCCTAAAATTGCCCGTTTTGCAGTAACATCTGATATTATAGTGGGGGTATTACAAGAATGTCAATAACCTGTTCATATTTTTGTGATAAATAACTTTTCGACTAAATGCGACAAAGGCTATTTTTATATAAATCGCTTTATTTCTCTCTTTATTTTCATCATTTTTTATGCAATACTCTCATTTTTATATTACATAAATATTAAGTTTTTGTTACATTTTCTTTTTCTATTTTTTACCATTGCCTTTATCGCAGTTCCTGGGGGTTCTTTTTATTTCACAAAAAGCCCTTTCCCGCTATGATTTTTCTGTATCATAACGGAAAAAGGCTTATATTTCTTTAATCCTGCACAAGACCTGCAAAAGAAGCTCCCACATACTCCTTTAGCTGCTCCGGATTTATAATAATCTGTGCGCCGCGGACTCCGGCACTGACTGCAATTTCATCAAACAGCACTGCCGTCTCCTCTATATAGGTAGGAAATTTCTTTTTCATTCCTATTGGAGAACAGCCGCCCCGAATATAGCCGGTTACTGCAAGCAGATCCTTCATGGGAATCATTTCCACCTTCTTATCGCCTGCCGCTCTGGCAGCTTTTTTTAAGTCCAGCTCCTCCGCAACCGGAATGCAGCAGACCAGATATCCCGTTTTTTCCCCTTTTAAAACCAGGGTTTTGAATACCGTATCCACATCCTGACCAAGAACTGCAGCCACATGAACTCCGGATAAGTCATTCTCATCCACCGGGTACTCCACGGAGCGGTAGGCAATTCCTGCTGCATCCAAAAGGCGCATCACATTTGTTTTTTCTGTTTTTTCTGTTTTTCCTGCTTTCATACTGCTTCCTTATCTGACTGATTTTTCCACTGTCTCCGCAGAAACAATTTTACCTGCCACAGCGCAGGCTGCCGCCGTTGCCGGAGATGCCAGATAGATTTCCACCTTTGAGGTTCCCATACGCCCCAGGAAATTTCTGTTATTTGTAGCTACAACCCGCTCTCCGTCGCTTAAAATACCGCCGGTACGTCCGCAGCACAATCCGCATCCCGGATGAGTAATCACAGCCCCGGCTTCTGCAAGAATTTTCAGTATGCCCTGCTCTGCCGCTTCCTTATATACCTTCCGGCTGGCCGGGGTTACAATCAGCTTTACAAAATCCGCTGTTTTCCTGCCCTTCAGCACCCGGGCCGCTGCCGTCAGATCCTCCAGACGTCCGTTGGTACAGGAGCCGATAAAGACCTGATCAATGGCAATGCCCTCCAGCTCACTGACATTTCTGATTTTGTCCACCTGGGAAGGACATGCCATAACCGGAACAAAATCCTCTGCCCGGTAGGACATGGTCTTAAAATAAGAAGCGTCCTCGTCGCTCTTTAACTGTTTCTGGAATTCATCCAGATGGATCCTGCAGTATTCTGCCGTTTTTTCATCCGGTGAAAAAACCGCGCACTTCGCTCCGGCTTCAATCGCCATATTGGCCATTGTCATTCTGCTGGAAACCGTCATATTCTCCACTGCGCTGCCTGTAAACTCCAGACAGCGGTAGGTTGCTCCATCTGCTCCCAGATCCCCGATAATCCTGAGAATCACGTCCTTTGACATAACTCCTTCCGGCAGATTTCCTTCAATACAAATCCGGATCGTCTCCGGCACCTTAACCCACAAAGTACCGGTTCCCAGAATCGCCGCCATCTCTGTATAGCCGATTCCGGTAGAAAAAGCGCCTACACAGCCGTAGGTTGTTGTATGGCTGTCTGTGCCGAATACCACATCTCCCGGCTTTACATAGCCTGCCTCTGTCATCAGCTGATGGCAGATTCCGTCGCTTCTGTGAAGATTCCTGATTCCATATTCCGCAGCAAATGCATCCCCCACCCGGTAATGGCGGACATCGTCCTGCTGACTGGCCGGAACCAGATGATCATAGATCAGGACCACCTTATCCGGATCCCAGATTTCAGGAAATCCCATCTCTTTAAATTTTTCCACAATAAAGGGAATCATAATATCATCCAGCATCACCCGGTCCGCATGAACCGTTACGATTTCTCCCGGCCTTACACAAGAAGCGCCGATATTCCGGGCAATGATTTTTTCAATGATTGTCTGTCCCATAGAGCTTCTCTCCTTCTCAGTTCCGTCCGTTTCTTTTCTGCATGGCCTTAACCAGCCCGCCTGCCTGAATAATCTCCACCAGATTGTCCGGCAGAGCTGCAATCGGGTAATACGCTCCCTTATGCTCAATATTCTGGTTTACCGTTACCGTAATCGTATCGCCTTCCTCCACCGCATCACGCAGATCCGGCTGTTCTATCAGAAGAAGCCCGTTATTAATCGAATTGCGGAAAAAGATCCGGGCAAAGGATCGGGCTATGATGCACCGGATTCCCAGGGCCTTAATCACCTCCGGCGCCTGCTCCCTGGAGGAACCGCATCCAAAGTTTTTCCCGGCTACAATCATGTCACCCGGCTGAATCTGTCCGGCCAGTTCCGGACGCAGGGGAGAAAAGCCGTACTGCTTCATATCCTCTATGGTTTTTAACGCAAGGTATTCCGTCGGAATAATAATATCGGTATCAATATCATCTCCCAGAACCCATACTCTTCCTGTAAACTGTTCCATGTCCTGTAGTCCTTCCTGTTTTGATTTCCGTTTTTCTGCTACAGCATATCTGCCGTGCAGATCTCGCCTCTGACTGCAGATGCAGCTACGGTAGCTGCCGAGCCCAGGTACACTTTGGAGCTGGGATGTCCCGCCCGTCCCTTAAAGTTTCTTGTTCCTGTGCTGATAAGAACCTCATTCTCACCAATAACACCCTGACAGCTTCCCCAGCAGACGCTGCAGTTGGGATTCATCACAATGGCTCCGCTTTCCATGAAAACGGAAATCAGACCTTCCTCCAGCGCCTGCAGATATACCTCCTGGCTGGCCGGAACCACCAGAAAACGCACATGATCCGCTACTTTTCTGCCTTTTAACACAGAGGCGCCTACCCGCAAATCATCAATTCTACCGTTGTTGCAGGAGCCTAAAAACGCCTCATCAATCCGGATGCCGCATACCTCTTTTGCCGGAACCACATCATCCACAAAATCAGGTCTTGCCGCCACAGGCTCAATCTGAGACAGATCAAAGGTGTACTCCCGGGCATAAACAGCATCCTCATCACTGTGAAAAACAGCCTTCGGCTCCCGTCCTCTTTCCCGGAGATATTCCAGAGCAATCTCATCCGCCTCAAATATGGCAGTCTTTGCGCCTGCCTCTACTGCCAGATTGCAAAGCACCATTCTGTCATTGACACTTAAAGTCTTTGCGCCGTCTCCTGTGAATTCCATCACCTGATAATTCACTCCGTTGGCTCCGATCCTGCCGATAATGGTCAGCATCAAATCTCTGGGATATACGCCCTCCGGCAGTTTTCCGGTCAGATTAAATTTCACCGTTTCCGGAACCAGAACCCAGGAGGTTCCTGTTACCATGCCGTAAAGAAGATCCGTACATCCCACGCCTGTTCCAAAGGCCCCCAGAGCGCCGTAAGTACAGGTATGGCTGTCCGCTCCAAAAATCAATTCTCCCGGGCAGACATAGTTCTCCATCATAATCTGATGGCATACGCCCTTTCCCTCCCAGAAATCAATTCCGTGTTCTCTTGCAAAATCCCGCATCTTTTTCTGGGATGCTGCTGTTTTGGGACTGTCCGAGGGTACGTTGTGATCCACAATAAAGACCATCTTTCCCGGATCTGCTATCCGGGGATTTTTTAACCTGCTGTGGTACATATCCACCGTCAGATGGGTGGTTCCGTCATTGCTCATCATCCGATCCAGTGTGACTGTGTGAATATCCCCTGCCCGAACCTGATCCACTCCGGCTGCCCGGGCTATAATCTTTTCTGCAATCGTCATTCCCATGGCCTATGCCTCCTCCTTATTCAGTGATGCAATCAGTCCGCCCTGATTTAAAATCTGCTGCATATAAGGCGGCAGCTTGGTACAGGCATAGGTGATGCCCTTTGCCGTCGCTGTGCCCTCTGTCATGGAAAGCTCCATCTCATCGCCTGTATTTACCGCATCCGGAAGATCCTTGCAAACAATCACAGGAAGTCCGATGTTAATGGCATTCCGGTAAAAGATCCGGGCAAAGGATTTTGCCACAACAGCCTTTACTCCAAGAGCCTTTAACACACTGGGCGCCTGCTCTCTGGAAGAACCGCAGCCGAAATTCTCCCCGCCTACCACATAATCACCGGGTTTTACCTTTTTGGGGAAATCCGGATCCAGAGATTCAAATGTATGATCCTTCATCTCATCAATGCTGGGCAGCAAAAGATACTGAGATGCAATAATCTGATCCGTATCCAGGTCATTGTGAAACTTAAAAATTTTACCTACTGACATAGTTTCCTCCTGTTTTTCTGCCCTTATTATAAAACCGGCAGACAACTTTTTTCACGAATTGATTGTATTATATCATTTCCATTGTTATAATGACAATAGATAATACTCATATATATTATAACAGGAGGTTATACAGACATTTTATGGACCAGAATCTATCCCAGTATCGTATTTTTTATGCCGTAGCCATGGCCGGAAATATTTCCAGGGCTGCCAAGGAGCTTTACATCAGCCAGCCGGCCATCAGCAAATCTATCAGCAAACTGGAAGACAGCCTGCATACCTCTCTTTTTACCCGCAATTCCAGAGGAGTACAGCTGACAGAGGAAGGACAGGTGCTGTTTGAACATACCAGGGCTGCCTTCGAGCAGCTTTCCATCGGCGAACAGGAGCTCAAGCGCATCCGGGAATTTAATCTCGGCCACATCCACATCGGAGTCAGCAATACCCTGTGCCGCTTTATTATGGTCAATTATCTGAAGGGCTTTATCGAACGGTATCCTCATATCAAGATCACCATTGAAAACCAGTCCTCCGCCCATACCCTGGCCAAGCTGGAGCAGCAAAGAATCGACCTGGGGCTGGTGGCAGAACCAAAGCCTCAGAAAAATATCATCTTTATTCCGGTTACACAGATTGAGGATATTTTCGCCGCCACGCCCTCTTATCTGGAAAATCTCCGCCTCAGAGAAGGAGGAGATTCCAACATATTCCAGTCCGGAAATATTATGCTGCTGGATAAGAATAATGTTACCAGGAATTATATTGATGACTATATGTCTCTTCACCAGATTACAGTCAACAATTATCTGGAGGTAACGACCATGGATCTGCTGATTGAATTTGCAAGAATCGGCCTTGGAATCGGCTGTGTCATTAAAGAATTTGTCAAAGAAGATCTGGAACAGGGGCGGCTTATTCAGCTTCCCCTGGATCCTCCCATCCGGAAACGGACCGTCGGCTTTGTATACCACAGCGGCCGCACGACCCGGGCTCTGGATACCTTTCTGGATTACTGCCGGGAAACCAGTCTGTGATCCGGTATCTTTAAAAGCGCTGTACAGATTTGCACTGCACAGCGCTTTTTGCTCTTCATTCTTCATTCCTTGCCGTCCCAAGGCCTTTTTTACAGTATATCGGGGAAAATGAAACAAAGCTGCACACGGATCCTTCCGTGCACAGCTCTGTCTTTTTCAGATTTAGTTGTTGATCAGCTTTCCGCTCTCGTCGTTCCAGCTGTACAGCTTTCTGATCTCCTCGCCCACCTTCTCAGACGGATGCTCGGAAGCCAGCTTTCTCATAGCCTTGAAGTGAACCTGACGTCCAGCCGGGCTCATATCCAGCAGGAATTCCTTTGCAAAGGTACCGTCCTGAATATCGGTCAGGATCTTCTTCATAGCCTTCTTGGTATCTTCTGTAATGATCTTCGGTCCGGTAATGTAATCGCCGTACTCTGCAGTATTGGAAATGGAATACCGCATGCCTGCAAATCCGGACTGATAAATCAGATCTACAATCAGCTTCATCTCATGGATACATTCAAAATAAGCATTTCTCGGATCATAGCCGGCCTCAACCAGGGTCTCAAAACCAGCCTGCATCAGAGCGCATACGCCGCCGCACAGAACAGCCTGCTCACCAAACAGGTCGGTCTCAGTCTCAGTACGGAAGGTTGTCTCCAGAAGACCTGCTCTTGCGCCGCCAATAGCCAGACCGTAAGCCAGAGCCTTCTCCAGAGCCTTTCCGGTGTAATCCTGCTCTACAGCTACCAGACAGGGAGTTCCTTTTCCTTCCTGATACTCGCTGCGAACGGTATGTCCCGGAGCTTTCGGTGCAATCATGGTAACATCTACATTTGCCGGCGGCTTGATGCAGCCGAAATGAATATTGAAGCCATGAGCGAACATCAGCATATTGCCTTCTTCCAGATTCGGTTCAATGTCATTCTTATACATATCAGCCTGCAGCTCATCATTAATCAGGATCATAATAATATCTGCCTTTTTTGCTGCTTCTGCTGCAGTGTAAACCTGGAAGCCCTGCTTTTCTGCTTTAGCCCAGGATTTGCTTCCTTCGTAAAGACCGATAATGACATTGCATCCGGATTCCTTTAAGTTCAGGGCATGAGCATGTCCCTGGCTGCCGTATCCGATAATCGCAATTGTCTTGCCATCCAGTAAGGATAAGTTACAGTCTTCCTGATAATAAATTTTTGCCATTGTCATTTTCCTCCTCTGAGTTCCTGTTTTGTAGATTTTTCGAAGCTGCCTACGGCAGATACCTGATATCGTCAGAGCCGCGTGAAAGGCCGGTCAGACCGGTTCTTGCAAGCTCCAGAATCTCGTAATCCTCCAGCAGGTTAATAAGGGCATCCAATTTTGACTGGTCCCCGGTCAGCATGACGGTAAGGGAATCCTTTCCCACGTCCACAATCGTAGCGCGGAAAATATCAGAAATAGCGCTGACAGCCTGACGCTGGCTGGCATTCGCCCGAACCTTTACCATAATCAGTTCCCGATATACGGAATGGCCTGGCTTCAGTTCCTTAATATCCCGCACATCCTCCAGCTTGCGAAGCTGCTTTTCGATCTGCTCCAGGATATTCTGATCTCCATAGGAAACCACTGTCATTCTGGAATAACGCTCATCTGCAGTTACACCAACTGTAAGGCTGTCGATGTTATAGCCGCGCCGGCTGAACAGCCCCGCCACACGGCTCAATACGCCGGATGTGTTGTCTACCAGCAGTGATAATACAATTCTATCCATGGCTTTCACCCTTTCTATCAAGTACAATCAATCATAACAATGAGAATATTATTTGTCAACTATATATAAGTAATGTTTACTATTACTTCAGGTTATGGTCTCCAAATCATGTCGCGGGTAATTTCCTCCAGTGAAGAAGCCCCGCACATTGCCATCGTATCTTTCAGCTCTGCGCCCAGACGATCAATCAGCTCTCCGGCTCCTTCCTCTGCTCCTCCGTACACGGCTGTCACAAAGGGACGGCAAATCAGCACTCCGTCTGCACCCAGGGCAAGCGCCTTGAAAATATCCACGCCGCTGCGGATTCCTCCGTCAACTAAAACTGTCATGGAATCTCCCACTGCCTCGGCAATCTCCTCCAGAACCTCTGCTGTAGCCCGGCACTGGTCCAGAACACGGCCGCCATGATTGGAAACCACAATGGCAGAGGCGCCTGCTTCCTTTGCCTTCAGAGCCCCCTTCACAGTCATAACTCCCTTTACAATAAAGGGAACTCCTGCCTCCTGAATAATCTCAGCCAGCTCTGCCACAGTCTTGCTGCCTGCCGGAGGAGTCATATTCTTCAAAAACGGCAGTCCTGCAGCATCAATATCCATCGCCGCCGCAAAGGCCCCTGACCGGCGGACCAGCTCCATCTTTTCCCGGATGGTTTCCCTGTTCCAGGGCTTGATAACAGGAACACCCATTCCGCCTGACGCGCCCACCGCCTCTGCTGCCGCCTTCATCACCTTCGGATCCGTTCCATCGCCGGTAAAGGCCGCGATGCCGGCTGATGCGCAGGCTCTCACCAGCACATCATTGTATGTGGCATCGTTATATTTTTCTCCGTAATGGAGATTGACCGCTCCCACAGGGCCTGCAAAAAACGGATAGGAAAAGGTTCTTCCAAACATCTGAAACCTGGTATCAGCCGGACGGTTTTCACAGATGGTATCCATCTGCACCCGGATCTCCTTCCATTTATCGTAATTCCGGACAGCCGTATCTCCGGCGCCCTTAGCGCCAGGTCCCGGTATCTGATTTCTGCAGGCTCTTCCGTCACAGACCGCGCAGCCCTTACAGTATTTTCCCAGGCAGGCTCTTGCCTGCTCCAGAACTTCCTTTTGTGTCATAGCTTCCTCCTCCGTCTCTTTTTTATCATGTTTTATCCAAGCGCCACATCCAGTGTCATCATGATCATAAATCCCAAAGCAAAGCCCAGAGTTCCCTTATCGGAATGATCCCCCTCTGAGGATTCCGGAATCAGCTCCTCCACCACCACATACAGCATGGCACCTGCTGCAAACGCCAGGGTATAGGGAAGAATGGGAGACATGATCCTGGCCAGCACAATCGTAATGACAGCCCCTATCGGCTCAACTATCCCGGACAGAGTTCCCATAAGAAAAGCTCTCTTCCGTCCCATTCCGCCGCCTCGCAGAGGAAGGGAAATAATTGCGCCCTCAGGGAAATTCTGAATGGCAATTCCCACCGCCAGCGCAAAGGCTCCTGCGGCAGAGATAGACGCATCTCCCGCCACCAGTCCTGCAAACACCACGCCCACTGCCATACCCTCGGGAATATTGTGGAGAGTCACAGCCAGCACCAGCATGGTTGTTCTTGCCAGACCGCTTTTTGGTCCCTCCGGATCCTGGCTTCCATAGTGGAGATGAGGAATCATTTTATCCATGAGAAGTAAAAATACCATTCCCACCGCCAGACCGGTTACTGCAGGAATAAAGGCAAATCGCCCCAGATGGTCAGACATTTCCATCGCCGGAATCAGAAGTGACCAGACGGAGGCTGCCACCATCACGCCGGAAGCAAATCCAAGAAGGATCTTGTGCACCGACGGCTTTATGGAATTTTTAACAAAAAATACACACGCCGCTCCCAGGGTCGTGCCCAGAAACGGAATCATTACACCTGAAACTATAATTTGAAACAGCTCCTTATTAATAAATTATCGCCTTCTTTCGTCCGGCAGTGTTCTTCACTGCACTGTTATTCTATGCTGTCAATTTCCCATCTGGAAGCCCCGATCCTCCTTCAAAGGCCGATCTTCTGCTTCCATATCTTCGATCTGAATATAGGGCTGCTTATGAAGAGCTGTCACCAGATCCCAGACCAGCATCTCCTCTCCCTGGGCCTCCATTTCCACCCGGCCGTCCCAGAGATTCTTTACCCAGCCTGTAAGTCCCAGGCCTCTGGCCAGCCGTGTTGCCTGATAACGAAATCCCACGCCCTGAACCCTGCCTGAAAAATAAAAATGCTTTCTTACCTTCAAGCAGCTGCCTCCTTTCTTTCATGAGGATTGCCCACTACCCGTTTAAATACCAGGCAGAACATCAAAACAGATACCACGGTTCCCAGAAAATCCGAGAGAGGTTCTGTATAGAAAACATTGGTAATTCCGGCAAACCGGGGAATCAGAAATACGCCCGCAAGAAATACCGTCTTTCTCCACATGGACAGTCCCATAGCCACACTGGAAATCCCCATGCCCGTAAATCCGTCTACAATGGTATACTGGACAGCCAGGGGAATCACACCAAGAGTATAGACCCGGATTGCCCAGACGCTGAGGCGGATATATTCTTCATTCTGCGTAAACAGACGGACAAAAATCTCCGGAACCAGCTGGGCAATAAGGAACATGGTGGTGGTAAAGCACAGAGCCATTCCTCCGATCCATTTTTCCGCCCTCCAGATCCGATCCGGTCTTTTGGCTCCGTAGTTGTATCCCAGAATCGTCTGGGTTCCGCTGGTAATGCCTCCCAGAGGCATGGTTACAACCAGCATAAAGCTCTGCACAATCGTAGTACAGGTCAGAAGGGTATCCCCCTGTCCGGGACCACCCAGGCGCTGGATCACCGTATTCAGCGCAATAATCAGAACATTATCCATGGCAATGATAATGAAAGGTGTCATTCCAATCTGGATCACCCGCTTCATTACATTCCAGTCATATCCGCGAAAGGTGATTTTAATGGGAATTCTGTCACTGAACAGAAAACGCAGGGCATAGGTACAGGACGCCACCTGAGAAATCACCGTAGCAATGGCCGCTCCCTTTACCCCCATATCCAGAGCAAAAATAAATACCGGATCCAGGACAATGTTGGTTACTGCACCCAGAATCACCGACTTCATGCCGATTTTTGCAAAGCCCTGACAGATAATAAACTGGTTCATGCCGGTTGTCATCAGCGCAAACACCGTACCCATCAGGTAAATGGTAATATACTCCTTTGCATAGCCAAAGGTTCCCTCTCCTGCTCCAAACTTCCACAAAAGAGTTTCCCTCAGCGCCAGAGAAGCCACAGTAAGCACTGCCGACAGCACTGCCAGCATCAGAAAGCAGTTGGCCAGAATCTGACTGGCTGCCCGTTCATTTTTCTCTCCAAGCCGGATGCTCATAAGAGGGGCTCCGCCGACTCCTACGAGAAACGCAAAAGAAGAAACAAGAGTTACAATCGGACCGCAGACCCCGACTCCCGCCAGCGCCGCCTCTCCGATCTCCGGAATATTTCCAATATACATCCGGTCTACAATACTATAAAGAACACTGACAAACTGGGCAAGCATAGACGGAAATGCCAGACGCCATACCAGCCCCTTAATATCATCTGTGTCCAGATTATTTTCCAGCTTCATAGAAAAATTCCGGCTCCTTTCTGCCAGAGCATGCCTTTTTTAATTTCTGGCGGATTGCCAGCTTCATCAGAGACGATACCTTCCGGCTTCCTGACGGACACACATGAATGCATCGCATACAGGCAATACAGCCTGTGGTGTCCACTACTCTGGGATCTGTCCTTGAAATCACCTGCATGGGACATTTTTTCACACAAAGCCCGCAGTCCGTGCAGGAGGATTCTACCTTAATCGGAATCGGCAGAGTTCCATATGCCTTATAGGGGCGGTTTCCCGGAAGCTTCAGCTCCTCTGTCTCATAGCTGGATTTTATGTCTGCCAGCTGCTTTGCCGCTTTCTCTCCGAACCGGCGGATCAGTTTTTTATCCTTCTCGTCCGGTCTTCCCTCCGCATATACGCCTACAATATTGTGCTCTGCCACTGCTGCCGCTGCTGCAAAGGGGCGGAATCCCTGCTCCTTCAGAATATCGGAAAGCTCCAGAAGTGCATCCTCATACGCTCTGTTTCCATATGTCACAACCAGCACTGCCGCTGTTCCATGTCCATGAAGATTCCGGAAACGCTTCTGCGCAATATCAGGAACCCTTCCTCCATATACCGGAACGCCCACAATCACAGCTTCGTCCTCCCGAAACCAGTAATCCGGCCTGTTTTTTACCGCATCCGTTAAATCCAGAGACTGACGGCTCACCGGAAACTGCTCTGCAATCTCCTCCACCACGCCTTTGGTCCGTTCCGTAGGGCTAAAATAAATACTGGTAACCTGTCTGTAATTCATATACCTTATCCTCCTGGTAAATCTTACTTAAAAATGTCCGGCCTCATGTTCTTCATTCAGCCAGTACACGGCCGCCCAGAGTCCGTCTGCATCAAAAGGAAAATCCCTGCTGTGCTTCTTTTCCTCCTGCGTCACTTCAAAATTAAAAGGCTCCGGCCAGATAACAGCGCGGAGCACCGTTTCCATCTCTGTCTCCTCCCTGCCGGCTTCTTCCCCGCTTCCTTCGCCGTTTTCTGAAGGCGTCTGGTTTTTGGGGCGTTCTGCCTTCATCAGCTGATAGCGCATCCCCAGATAGCTGCCTGTAAACCGACTTTTTTTCAGAAACGGTATGGAAATATCACCATGCAGATCAATCATATCCATCATCCTCTTTCCATCAGATTCTTTCTTTACTATAAGATTTTTAACCGACTTTGTCCATCTTATTTTTCCCTTTTTCCCCTTTTTGACTGTTTTTTTCATAATATGTATGTATTTTTCTTGTATTTTTGTATTTTTCCTGCACTTTCTATAGTCTGAAAAAATCAGATATGATAGACTGTATTTACAACAAAACTGAGAGAGGAGTATTCATATGGCATTACATGTTATGGACGAAGCAAACCGCTGCCTGGGCTGCAAGGTTCCTCAGTGTCAAAAGGGCTGCCCCATTGGCACCCCGATTCCGGAAGTTATCCGGCTTTTAAAAAACAACCAGTTAGATGAGGCTGGACGGATTCTTTTTGAAAACAATCCTCTGACCACAGTCTGCAGCCTTGTCTGCAATCATGAAAACCAGTGTGAAGGCCACTGTGTTCTTGGAAAAAAGGGCGCGCCTGTCCATTTTTCCACCATTGAAAGCTATATTTCCACTACCTACGCCAACAAGATGACCAAGGGACCGGCTGTCTCCAACGGAATGAAGGTCGCAATTATCGGTTCCGGTCCCGCCGGCCTGACGATTGCAGTGATTCTGGCCCGGTACGGCTATGACGTTACCATTTTTGAAGGCAAGGACAAGATCGGCGGTGTTCTGCGCTATGGTATTCCTGAATTCCGTCTTCCCAAGTCTGTCCTTGATGATTTCCAGTACCGTCATATCGAATTAAAAGGAATCAAATTCCGGCCAAACGTTCACATTGGAGGAGCCATTGGAATTGACGATCTTTTCCGCGACGGCTACAAATCCATTTTCATCGGCACCGGTGTCTGGAAGCCCAATGCTCTCCATATTAAAGGAGAAACTCTGGGCAATGTCCATTTCGGAATCAATTACCTGAATAATCCGGACAGCTATCATCTGGGAGAACGCGTCATTGTTATCGGCGCAGGAAATGCCGCCATGGATGTGGCCCGTACAGCCATCCGCAAAGGCGTCCGCTTCCTGACCTGCTTCTCCCTGACTCAAAAGGTTGCCGCAAGCCATCATGAATTCAGCTACGCGCAACTGGAGGGAGTCGAATTCGAGTACAACAAAGCGCCTGTGGAGATCACGGATGAGGGTGTGATTTTCAAGGATGTAGAGGAGCACGAGGACGGAAGCCTTACCGATGTTCCCGGTTCGGAAAAGCTTTACCCGGCTGACAGCGTGATTATTTCTATCAGCCAGGGTCCCCAGAACCGGATTGTTTCCACTACAACCGGTCTTGCAGCCAACAACCGCGGTCTTCTGGTTGCAGACGAAACAGGCCATACCACCCGCCCCGGTATTTTCGCCTCCGGAGATGTGGTAAACGGTGCAAGAACTGTAGTTGAGGCTGTTGCCCACAGCAAGATTGTCGCAGAATCCATGCACCAGTATATGCAAAGTCTCGTATCAGACAAGGAAGATTAACCCTGAGGCGTTTCTTCTTTATCGCATCACAAAAGACGGCATGAACGCAAAGGTTCATACCGTCTTTTTTCATACTCCGGAAACCGCTTCCCGGGTACTTTCTTCATTTATACCAGCCCGGCAGCCGCAGGCAGTGCCAGGCTTACTGCAGGTACATAAGTCACCAGCAGCAGACCTATCAGAATTGCAACATAATACATCAGCATATAAGGCATTACCTTGGCCAGCGTGGTATTTCCTATCTTAATTGATACAAACAGGGTATTGCCTACCGGCGGGGTAATATTTCCGATACACAGGTTGTAAACCAGAATCAGACCGAACTGAATGGGATCCATGCCAAAGGTCTTTACAATGGGGAGGAACAGAGGCGTAAAGATCAGAATCGCCGGAGTTACATCCATAAAAGTACCTGCAATCAGCAGAATCACATTCATAATCAGCAGAATGATAATCGGATTGTTTGTCAGGCCAAGCAGAGCTGCGGAAATCGCCTGAGGAATCTGGGTAAATGCCATAACCCATCCCATAATGTTGGATACACCAATCAGGAATACGATCATACCGCTCATTTTCGCACTGTCTACTACAATCTTCCAGAAAGATTTCCAGGTAATGTTCCGGTAGAAAATACCAAGAATCAAAGCATATACCACCGCAATAGCGGAACCCTCTGTTGCAGTAAACACACCTGCAATAATACCGCCGATTACAACGATAATCAGAGACAGAGCCGGTATTGCCCGCATGGTTGCTGTAAACAGGTTCTTCCAGTCAAATTTTCCCGGTGTTCCCTTGTAGCCTTTTTTCTTAGCGATAATTACTGCCACAACAATACAGCATACAGTCCAGAGAAGTCCCGGTATGTAACCGGCTAAAAACAGGGCTGCTACTGAGGTTCCTCCGGAAACCAGAGAATAGGTAATCAGCGCATTGGACGGAGGAATCAAAAGTCCGGACGGAGCGGAAGCTCCATTGGTTGCGGCGCATACCGCCTTGTCATATCCCTGCTCATCCTCACCCTCACGAACCATGCTTCCTACTGCTGCCGCTGCTGCAGAAGCAGAACCGGAAATGGCTCCGAACAGAGCATTGGCGCCTACGTTTGTTACTAAAAGAGCTCCTGGAAGCTTTCCTAAAAGAGCAAGAACGAAATCAACCAGACGTTTGGCAATACCGCCCTGATTCATAAGATTTCCAGCCAGAATAAAAAACGGAATTGCCGTAAGGCTGAACTTGCTCATTCCTACAAAGGTTCTCTGTGCAGCTGTAAGAACAGATACATCCATCGGAACGATCTGGAGAATCGCTGCCAGGGACGAAATACCGATTGCGTAGGAAATCGGAACTCCGATGACCAACAGCGCAATCAAAACAGTCAGAATAATTACTAAAGATTGTATTGCCACAGACTACGCCTCCTTTCCCTTCTTCTCTCCGCCGGCATTTTCCTCCTGGTGATGGAGATCAATGGTACCGTTTAGAATTTCCACAATATTAATCACCGTGTAAATAATATTCAGTACACCGCTCAGGGGAAGTACAATATAAAATACGCCAACGGGAACTCCCAGAGAAGAGGTCATCTGTCCCATAGCCAGACTGGTAATCTGAACACCGCCGAAGACCAGAATAACCATGGCGAACAGGCAGCCGACTACCTCTGCAAAAACGGCAAAAAACTTTCGTCCGCCCTCTCCCATCCGATCCACTACAATGGGAATATTCATGTGGCCCCGTTCTCCCACTACGATAGAAGCACCTAAAAGCGCCATCCATCCAAACAGATAAGATACCATCTCCTCAGACCAGGAGGATGGGTTTTTCAGAATATAACGGGTAAATACCTGCCAGCAGGTCAGAGCTACCATTGCCAGGAAGCTGACTCCTGCCAGCACATTTAAAATACGATCCAATATTTTTCTCAGTTGACTCATGGCTCCCTCCTATTCTGCCTCAGACGGATACTTTTCATTATAAACCTGAATTGCGTCATAGATTGGCTGCAGAGACGAGTTTTTCTGAAGCACAGACTGGTGAAGCGGCGTACAGGCTTCCACAAAGGGAACCTGATCCGGATAAATAAATTCCACATGCTGCTCATTGGCCGCCTTGTTCTTTGCTGCCTCTACGGCCTTTACCCACTCTTCCCGCTCTACCTGATTTACCAGAAGATATCCTTCTTCAAATATCGCTTTTTCTTCCTCTGTCAGGCTTTCAATAAAAGCATTATTGCCAATAAGAATATCCGGCACCATCTGATGCATATCGTAAGAATAATACTTACATACATCTCCGTGTCCGTTATCCGTCAGCGCCATTTCATTATTCTCGGCACCATCGATAATATTGGACTGAAGGGCTGTATACACATCTCCAAATCCCATAGGCGTAGCGGAGCCTCCTAAAAGCCGCATCATCTCAATATTGGTAGGAGACTGCTGAACTCTGATTTTTAATCCCTTTAAATCAGCCGGACTGTGAATCGGCTTGTTCACGGTATAGAAGTTTCTGGTTCCCGCATCCAGCCAGGTTACTGCTGTAAATCCGGCTTTCTGAGTAGATTTGAAAATCGGATCCGTAACCTGAGGATCATCCATAACGTGGTGATAAGCCTCCGCGCTGGCAAACAGATAGGGAAGATTAAAAATCTCATAGTTTTTGCTGAAAGTTTCCAGAATCGCATTGCTGGCAACACAGAAGTCAATGGCGCCTGTCTGAGTCAGCTGCACCATATCGGTCTGAGAGCCTAAAAGCTCACTGGGATATACCTCTACTACATATTTGTCTCCCAGCTTTTCATTCACAAAGGTCTGAAAAGCAGTCAGAGCAATATGAGTCGGGTGGTTGGTGGACTGGTTATGTCCGATTCTGACAATCCGTTTCTGCTCTTCTCCGGCACAGCCTGTCAGCAGGCTTCCCGCAAGTGCCGCTGCACAGAAAACAGCCGTCACCTTTTTAAACCCTTTCATAAATAGAAATCCCTCCTTTTCCTGAAAGTAACTGCATCCCATCTGTTAAAATAAGATAATTTAATCATATCCTCTGCATCACTTATTGTCAATTATTTTGTCATGATTTCATAATGATTTTCAATAATTGTGTTACAAAATTATTAATTATGGATATAAGTTGTCTTTTTTTTATCCTTTTCAAGTTTTTGCAAATATTCCATAACCGCCTCCATTTCCGGTGAAACCCATTTTTCCCGGTGGTACAGCAGCTGCTTCCAGATACACACGGAAATCTCCGGCACAGAAAAACGGATCATCCGTCCCTCTCTGACAGATGCCTCTGTTACAAAATCCGGCAGGAAGGAAATCCCCATTCCTGCTTCCACCATACTGCAAATCAGGCTGGTATCCCCGATTTCCAGATATGGCAGCAGCTCCAGAGAATGACTTGCCAGATATTCATCCAGCAGTTTCCTGTAGCTGACATTCTTCTCTGTCAGGATCGCCGGGCAGGAAATCAGCTCTTCTGGCGAAACCCGGCTTCTGGCTGCCAGAGGGTTCTCTGCTGATGCAACAAAATGAACCGACACCTCTTCTTCCGATACCGTTACATAATTTCTGTCATAAATATGATTATCCAGAGTGTACACCAGATCCACCTCATTCTGATTCAGCAGGCGAAACATTTCCTCCGTTTTTCCTGTGGTCACTGTCAGGGAAATATCCGGATGCTGCTGACGAAAGCTGGTGAAATCATGGCGGAACAGCTGTGTACACAAAGAAGCCGCCATGGCAATTCTGATAGTTCCCTTCAGACTTCTGCTCTCTCCCGCCGTCCGTTTCATATCCTCCGCCGCCTGCAGCATCTCGTGAGCCAGCCGCTGGACACTGCGGCCCTTTGCCGTCAGACGTACCGTATGATGAATCCGTTCAAACAGCGGAACCCCAAGCTCCTCCTCCAGCTGCCTGATTTGGAAGGAAACCGTAGACTGTGTGTAGCCCAGCCGTTTCGCCGCCTTTGTAAAGCTGCCCAGCTCTGCCACCTGAATAAAGCTTTCCAGATTTTTCAATTCCATATTCATTCCTGCCTTTTTTATTAATCGAAATTTTCAATAGTAATCAGTCATATAATCAATTTTACAAATATCCATGTTTATTATATACTATTTACTGTGCTTCTTCAATGCGGTAAATTGATTAAGCGTTCCATTGCCGCAGTGTCCCCGGTTTTTAAAGAAAAACCGGTATCAGAAGAACACCTTTTTGTAAGGAAACAGGGGATTTCACTGCAAAAAGAAGCCGGACAGACCGGCATATTACACAGGAGGTTTACACAACTATGATTATCAAACTAATTGAAGCAGTCTATGGTTTTCTGTGGGGCGATCTGATTACCATTCCTCTGCCCGGAGGCGGAAGTCTCGGTCTTTCCCTTCTGGTGCTGCTTCTCATTCCCACAGGAATTTACTTTACAGTACGCACACGCTTTCTTCCTGTCCGCATGTTCCCGGACATGATTCATGCCATGACTGAGAAAAAGGAGCGGGAAGGCAGCGCTATTTCCACCTTCCAGGCACTTGTCGTTTCCACTGCCACCCGAGTGGGCATGGGAAACCTGGTCGGTGTAGTTGCAGCTATTTCAGCCGGAGGCGCAGGCGCTGTGTTCTGGATGTGGCTTACTGCCATCATCGGTTCCTCCACCGCTTTTATTGAAGCAACTCTGGCTCAGCTTTATAAGGAAAAGGATCCTCTTTACGGCGGATACCGGGGCGGTCCGGCATATTACATCCACCATTACATTGAGAAA
>UQFC01000039.1 GCA_900540335.1 uncultured Clostridium sp.
CCCCGCCGCTACAGCATTCTTGCTGTATTATTTGCCCTTTCCGGTCTGATCTGCTGGTGCGGCATCAGCCAGGTAATCAGTAACTCTGTAGCATCCTCCTTCCAGAATGCATTCCACATTCCGCCGATTTACAGCACTGTCATTCTTGTGGTTCTGGCGGCTGTGATTGTCCTTCGGAAAAATGCCACAGTGAAGGTTCTTGATGTTCTGGTTCCCATTATGGCAGCCTGCTACTTTTTAATGACTGTATTTTTAATCATTCTGAACCTGGATCAGCTTCCCGGCGTTTTCTCCCGGATCTTTTCAGAGGCTTTCGGTCTCCGCCAGGTTGCGGCCGGCGGATTCGGCGCAGTTGTTATGAACGGCGTCAAGAGAGGACTGTTTTCCAATGAAGCCGGTTCCGGCTCTGCTCCCTGCGCTGCCGCAGCAGCCAACACCAACCATCCTGCTGCTGTAGGTCTGGTACAGGCTCTGGGAGTTTTCATTGATACGATTATTATCTGCAGCTGCACTGCTTTTATTATCTTACTGGTTCCGGAAGAGGTTACTGCCGGACTGGCCGGTATGGATCTGATGCAGGCAGCCATGAATTACCATGTAGGCGGATTCGGAGTTGTCTTTATTGCAGTCATCCTGTGGCTGTTCAGCTTCTCCACCTTTATCGGCATTCTGTTCTATGCACGAAGCAATGTGGCCTACCTGTTCGGAGATAACTGGTTTTCCCAGACTGCCTATAAGGTACTTGCACTGATCATGCTGTTTATCGGCGGACTGGCTGCCTATACCTTTGTATGGGATCTGGGTGATGTCGGCGTAGGACTGATGACCGTCTTTAACCTGGCCATTCTCTTCCCGCTTTCCGGTGAAGCACTGGCATCTCTTCGTGATTATGAAAATACCTACAAAAAAAAGGGGCTGTAAAGCTCCTTTTTTTGTGTAAGGAAATCACTTCTTCAGACTTCCTCCTCCGGAATTTCCGTCTCTTCCGCTCTTTGTTCCATCTGTGAATCCGCATCTCCAAACTGCTGATACAAAGCCACATGATCATAAATACAGCGCCAGCTGCTTGTGGCATCTGCTGTCACACAGATAAATTCTTTCCCGCTGTGAGATTTGCCGTAGCTGGCTGCACAGCTGCCCGACTGAACCACATATCCTGTCTTGGCGCTGAGTACCTCTCCGCCTGTATCCTTATCCTCAATCCGCCGCAAAAACCAGTTAGAAAGCAGCAGGCCCTCCGGGTGCTCCGTAGTGGGCGAGGTGGTGTAGGTGCGGGCAGAAAGCACCTCCCTGCAGAACGGATTATCAAGAGCCGCTTCCAGAATCATGGCCATATCGTAAACGGTACAGTGATGATTTTCATCATAAAGACCTGCACAGTTCGTAAAATGAGCCGTGTCCGAAAGCCCCAGCTCTTCCGCCTTCCGGTTCATCTGACTGACAAATTCCTCCATGGAACCTGATGTAAAAACAGCCAGCTCGGCAGCCGCCTCTCCCCCTGAAGGAAGAATCGTTCCGTAAAACAGATCTCTTACTGTAACAGTCTCTCCTGCCTCAAATCCTGCGTTGCTGCACTCATTGACAAAGCTGTATTCTGTTGCCTCTTTAGAAACTGTCACAGCCTCGTCCAGACGCTCTTCTCCCAGCGCCTCTGCCGCTGTCAGAATGGTCAGAATCTTTGTCATAGAAGCCGGATTTATCACTGCAGAGGAATTGCGCTCTGCCAGAACGGTATCTGTTTCCAGATCAATAAAAATACCGTAATTGCTGAACACCTCTCCATTCATGGTCTTTGTTTCCGCTGTAGTTTTCGCAGAATACTGTTTCTTTTCTGCTGCAGGTTCCGCTGCGGGCTCTGTCACCGGCTCTGTTTCCGGCTCTGTCATCAGCTCTTCTGCCAGTGTCTGTCCCTCCTCATTCATCTGGCCGGAGACCGCGGATGTTTCCTGGGATTTTCGTTCTTTTCCTCTTCCAATCAGGCCTGCAATTCCCACACCGGCAACTAATATCACCGCTGCACCGGCGCCCAGAAGCGAATATATCCGAATTCTTCTTTTCCTTCTTTTTTCCTGTCTGATCCGCATCATCTGCCTGCGGCGGCGGGCCAGTTCTTCCTCCTGTCCGTCTCTTTTCTCCGGTAATTTTCCCTCTCTGAGTCCCCTGTTCTGCCTGTCCATTCTGTCCCTTTGCTTCCCTTCTGATTCAAATTTTATAATGAAATGCTCCTGTTTTTATTTACAGGATGTCATTTTCCCTTGTGAAATGAAAAATACTGCACAGGTCTTTTCCCATGCAGTATTTCTCCGGAGTTTTTATACAAAACAATCCTTTATCACTTTACACGGTATACATAGTGCTCCTTGCGTGGAGCTGCCTCCTTCAGGGGAGCTGCCTTATATCCGAGAACACAGTTTCCAATTCCCTCATAATCTCCTTCAATCCCCTGCTCCTTCAAAAATTCCTTCCACTCCGGGCGCTCAAAGGTTTCTTTCGCTCTGTGAATCCAGCAGCTGTCCACGCCAAGGGCATGAGCTGCCAGCATCAGATTTCCCATAACAAGGCTTCCATCATACACATGGGTCGGACGGCTTTTCTCTGCCAGAACTACCAGAACAACCGGTGCGCCGTAAAAGGGATCCGAATCTACTCCCATGATTTCCGCATTCACCTCAGACAGCTTCCTTCGCACCTCCGGATTCGTAACGGCCAGTATAACCGGTGACTGCTTTCCCATGCCTGTTGCAGCGTAGGTTCCTGCCTTTATAATCTCTTCCAGTATATCCTCTGGAATCATATCCGGCTTATAACCGCGGCAGCTTCTTCTGGTGATCATATTTTCTATGACAGTATTCATAAAACAGCTCTCCTCTCTACCTGCATTCTTTGATTCTATCCACTTTATCTTAATCGCTTTTCTCTTAAAAATCAATCTCTTCTTTCATTTTATCCAGCGCCCGGTACAGAGCCGCCACATGTACCGCCTGAATAAATTCCCCCGCTCTCAGCCCTTCCAGAACCTGCTCTCTGGTCATCTCAAACACCTCCAGCGCCTCGGTTTCATCCAGTCTCTGCTTTCCCGCAGGCCTTGCATTTCTTGCCAGATAACACCAGGCATAATTGCTGGCTGTCGCCGCATTCGGCGCTATTTTACAGAGAAATTCCATGGACTCTGCCTCATATCCCGTCTCCTCCCGAAGCTCTCTTTCAGCTGCCTCCTCCGGTTTTTCTCCCGGCTCAATGGCCCCTGCCGGAGGCTCTGTCATAACCATCTCTGCGCCGGGACGGTACAGACGCTCCATCAGAAAATTGCCTGATTCTGTCACAGCCACAATCACCGTAAAATCATTGGGACAGGTGACATAATAGGGCTCAATGGCGGTTCCGTCTGCCAGCTGATAGGAGCGGGACTCCAGGTGAAGCCATCTCTCATCATACAGTATCTGCTTTTTCTTCAGTCTCCATACAAGCCGTTCTTCCTGTCTGGAATCATCCTTCATATTCTTCTCCTTTTCTCACATCAATCTCTTTCTGAAAATATACCATATCCTTCAGCTGCTTTCCACATTCAAAAATAGGATGATCGTAATTTCTGATAAAAAAATCAGGTATTACATGGGCTCTGTGAAACCCGCAGGCCTCATAAAAAAGTACCGTCGCGGGAACATCTCCTGTTCCCGCCTGGAGAATACGGAAAGAGCCCGCATATGTCTGTTCCAGAAAATCAATCATCCTCTTTCCCCATCCCTGATGCTGATATTCCGGTGCCACAGCGATGTTTTTCAGCTCCAGGATTTCTTCTGATTCTGCAGTCACCACACAGACTCCCGCAGCCTTTCCCTCCTCCTGCAAAACATACATATCTCCCTTTTCCAGGTACCTGTCAATCATGCTTTCCTGTTCATCTCCCAGAAGCAGCAGCTCCAGATACCGCTTTTTGTCCCTGTCTGTCTTTATAATTTTCACACGTTTTCCCCCCTTTTCCTGAAATTATTGATGGTATGAGAAAAAAGTCCCCAGTGTATTTTTTTCACAGAACGTAATTTACTGTGAAATAAAAAGTGCGTGTCCTGCAGCCCCGGATACCGGGACGCAGAACACGCAGCAATAGCTTCGCAATTAAGCTTTTGAATTTTCTCTCTTTTTGATAACCGGGAGAATCAATCCCAGAGCAGTCAGTACGAAAGGAGTAATAACGTTCAGCGCAGTTGAGAACATATCTCCCTTTACATACATACCCATAATACAGCAGACTGCAGTAACAAAGAAGCACCAGATACCGGCAGTTAATGCCAGTCCCTGACTCTTTACAAAACGATATTCCGGATGGAAACGTTCTGCTGCCTTTCTCAGGGCAATATACGCTGCAAATACCCACAGATAACGCAGCGGCATGGTTACAGAGTTCAGCTTGTTCAGCTGTGCCAGAACAGATGCTGCGCCCGGAACCACAGACTGAATCAGGATAATACTTCCTGACAGTATAGCTACCATACGGATACCGTTGCTGTAGGCGCCGTATTTATTTTTCTTCAGCAGCTTAGAAGGAATAAACTGTTCTGCGTCCTCGTTGTCCAGCAGCATCCGAAGCGGTGCATCAATACTCAGAACCAGAGTAGAGAACTGACCGATCGCATTACATGCCGCATAGATAATCATCAGCAGATTTCCTACATGATAGTACTCGCCGAGCTTCTGGAATGCCAGATAAGAACCGTTGGAAACATAATGGTTAAAGCTTTCTGTGCTCTCATTGATCACAAGCGGATCAAACATCATGCCCATTGCAATGGTTCCGAGAATTGCGCAGACCATAACCATAACAGCCAGCGCAATCATGCCCTTGGGGAAGCCCTTGGACGGATCCTTTACTTTATTTACATAAGGAGAAATCTTCTCACATCCGCCTACTGCAAATACCAGAATAGACAGAGAAGTAAAGTATCCCAGATTAAACTGCGGAATCAGATTTTTCATGGAGAAATCCATGGAAATATAACCGCCGTTCGGATTAATCACCGGAGCTGCAAACATCATTAAGATGTACAGGATTGACATTACAAACATACTGGTTCCGGCAATGGTTGCCAGCTTTTTCAGCGGGTTTAAGCCGCGGCTTGCAACCCAGCAGAAGAACAGCAGAACAGCCAGAGTAGCCAGCTGTACCCAGATAGTCGGGAATTTGTCGTAGGTGGTTCCATTCTGGAAAACCATCCAGCTGAGAGCCTTCAATCCGCCGCTTCCCTTACTTGCAATATAAGTTACGTGGCATGCCCAATAGGTCCAGCCTGCATAATATGCAAATTTGGGATTGATGGTTTCATGAATCCAGGAGCTGACACCGCCGCCGGAGTGCTTAAATGCAGACCCGAGCTCACCTACCATAAGCGCATAGGGAACAAAGTAGAGGGCAAACATCAGAATCCAGCTGAAAATAACCTGGATGCCATTAAAATACACGAAGCCGTTCAGTACATTACCAAAGCCCCATACGGTAGAGAACGCCATAAAGGCCAGGGTGTACCAAGTCATTTTTTTTGAATTGTCCATTCACTTACCTTCCTTTTCTTTTGATCATTCAGCAACCTATCCATTATAACATATATTTTTCTTTTTTAAAGGGACAATTCAAAAATAAATTTTTCCAGTTTTTTTTAGAGCTTTTTTTCAAGTTTACAGCTTGTGAACGTACAGGGCGCGGATTGCATTGAGAACAGCCAGAATCATAACTCCCACATCGGCAAAAATAGCAAACCACATATTGGCTGCGCCCACTGCTCCCAGAGCAAGACATCCAAATTTAATCACAAGAGCAAATACAATATTCTGGTATACGATTCCCAGACATTTACGGGAAATCCGGATCGCCTTTGCAATCTGCATGGGATCATCATCCATTAAAACCACATCTGCCGCCTCAATGGCCGCATCAGATCCCATGGCGCCCATGGCGATTCCAATGTCTGCTCTGGAAAGCACCGGGGCATCGTTGATGCCATCGCCCACAAAGGCAAGTCTTGCTCTATCCGGCTTTTCCTCCAAAAGCTTTTCTACCCTGGAAACCTTGTCATCCGGCAGAAGTCCGCTGTAAACCTCATCAATTCCCAGCTGGGATGCCACCTGCTCTGCCACCTGTTTCCTGTCTCCGGTCAGCATAACGGTTCTGGAAACTCCGGACGCCTTCAAACGGGAAATCGCTTCCTTTGCATGAGGCTTTACCACATCAGAGATCACAATATGACCTGCATATTCTCCGTCCAGAGCCATATGGATAATCGTTCCCGCACAGTGACATTCCCTGTACTCTACCCCCATGCTTTTCATCAGACGGTCATTTCCCGCAGCAACACGGATCCCGTCTACTGTTGCCAGAATTCCCTGTCCGCTGATTTCCTGAATATCTGTTACACGGCTTCGATCCAACGGAATTTTGCAGGCTCTCTGAAGACTCTTGCTGATCGGATGAGAGGATGCGCATTCTGCCAGAGCTGCATACTGAAGCAGATGCTCTTCCTCCAGCTTATTGTGGTGAACACCTGTCACCTGGAAAACACCTTCTGTCAGAGTTCCCGTCTTATCAAACACCACATATTTTGTCTTTGACAAGGTTTCCAGATAGTTGGAGCCTTTGATTAAAATACCTTCCCTGCTGGCCCCTCCAAGTCCTGCAAAAAAGCTTAAAGGAATGCTGATAACAAGAGCGCAGGGACAGCTGATAACCAGGAAGGTAAGCGCCCGGTATACCCACACATTCCACTGGGGAGAAGCAGCAAAAAATACCATATTGATAACCGGCGGAATCAATGCCAGAGCCAGGGCTCCGTAGCAGACTGCCGGTGTATACACTCTTGCAAACCGGGAAATAAATGCTTCGGATTTTGACTTTCTGGAGCTGGAATTTTCTACAAGCTCCAGGATCTTGGATACGGTTGATTCTCCGAATTCCTTTGTTGTCTGAATCTTCAGAACACCAGTCATATTGATGCAGCCGCTGATTACCTCATCTCCCTCTTTTGCATCTCTGGGAAGACTTTCACCTGTCAGTGCACTGGTATTTAAAGAAGAAGCCCCCTCCAGCACAATGCCGTCAATGGGGATTTTCTCCCCCGGCTGAACAATAATTACCGTTCCCTTCTCCACCTCATCCGGATCCACCTGAACCAGGGCTCCGTCCTGCTCAATATTGGCATAATCCGGCCGGATATCCATGAGAGCGCTGATATTTTTTCTGCTCTTACCTACTGCATAGCTCTGAAACAGCTCTCCAACCTGGTAAAACAGCATCACGGCAATTGCCTCATTATAGTCTCCGCTTCTGTCATAAACAGCCAGAACAAAGGCGCCTATGGTGGCTACTGCCATAAGAAAATTCTCGTCAAATACACGGCGGTTTCTGATTCCTTTTCCAGCCTTTTTCAGTATGTCACAGCCGATTACCAGATAGGCTGCAAGGAAGAGCAGAAGACGCAGAATTCCCGTAACCGGAATCAGATTCCACACAAGAACCATTCCTGCTGAAATGAGAATACGGTATAACATTTTTTTCTGCTTTTTCGTCATAATCTTTCCCTCTTTTTTCTGATATTTTTCAGTTAACAATTAAGCACTTGTTTAATTCATACATTTGCAGTATAATAGGAATCAGACCGGAAGTCAAGGCTTCCCGGCCATACACTTCCAATCGGGAGAAAACCATTTCCAAATGGGTGAATATGAATGAATATGAAGAGGAAGGAGATGTAGCCATGCCTGCATCAGCACTGCCCCACCAGCACGAAAGTGCAGCAGAACTGGAATACCTGGAAAGCCAGCTTTCCAGAATCGATGATTTTCAGATTGTTGCAGAAGTTTTTAAGCAGCTGGGCGACACCAGCCGTGTTCGTATTTTCTGGCTGCTGTGCCACTGTGAAGAATGTGTTATCAATATTTCTGCCATGATGAATATGTCAAGCCCTGCCGTGTCCCATCACCTGCGCCCTCTGAAAAACCGTGGTCTGATTGTCAGCCGGAGAGTCGGAAAAGAGGTCTACTATAAAGCCGCTGACACCCAGCAGAGCCAGCTGCTCCACCACATGATTGAGCAGGTTATGGAAATCACCTGCCCGCAGTAAAAGGAGGCGGATAACATCATGAACCACAGATTTCTCCAGCTTGAAGAAAAGCTGACCAGCCTCCGCAACGGCAGCCGTCTGGAGTCCCATCTCCTCTATCCGGGAATGGAGCTGTTTTTCCTGACACTCCGCGGCGATACCCTGTCTCTCTGCCACGAGGCTCTGGATCACGTTCTGGAAATCAGCTACTGCCGTCAGGGACGTCTTGGATGGGAAATGGAAGACGGAAATCACGTTTATCTTGGTCAGGGCGACTATGCGGTCCAGACTATGAAAACCTGCGCCAACTCGCTTCTCACCCTTCCCAACGGATATTATGAGGGACTGATTCTCTGCGTGGATCTGGATATTCTGACTGCCAGTCCCCCTTATCCCCTGGCTGAATCCGGGATTACCGGAGACCTGCTTTATGAAAAATTCTGCAGGGAAAACGGGTTTGTTTCTCTGGCGGGAAACAGCAAAACAGACGCTGTATTTTCTTCCTTTTACGATCTTCCAAAGGAACTGGAAACCGTCTTCTGGAAGCTGAAAGCCCAGGAGCTTCTCCTTCAGCTTTCCCGGATACCGTGCTCCTCAAAGGAACAGCTTTCCCAGTACCAGTCCCGCCAGGTTGAACTGATCCGTACAATCCACGATCAGCTGATCAGCCATCTGGATCAGAGAATCACCATCGAGGATCTGGCCCGCCGGTATCTTCTGAATCCAACCACCCTGAAAACACTTTTTAAAGCAGTTTACGGCAATTCCATTGCTTCCCATATTAAGGAGCACCGGATGGAAGCAGCCGCATCCATGCTGCTGCAGACAGATTGGAGTATTGCAGAGATTGCACACTCCGTAGGCTATGAAAATCAAAGTAAGTTTGCCACTGCATTTAAGGAATTTTACCAGGTTCTTCCTACCGAATACCGGAAGTTTACAGGAATCAGCCCGCAGCCGCCCTTCCACTCCTGTATTCTCAGCAAAAATCCCTATAATCCCCGTAAAGAGAAGCCATGAAAAGTCTATTCCAGACTCTTCATGGCTTCTCTTGCATGTTCCGCAAATAAAAGTCTTATTTTCTCCAGTTCTCCCAGCCCCTTGAGCAGGCAGAGAACCTGATATCCTTCCCTAGAAAACACACTCTTCCAGCTGTCCTCTTCGTCGCCGGCCATGTCATTATTTGCATGATCGCCTGCAACCAGCATAAAGGGAGCCAGAACCACCCTGGTGTAATTTCCCGCTTTAACCGCTTTTTCCACATCCTCCACTCCGGGTTCCGCCTCCACAGTCCCGATATAATAGTGGTGGAATCCGGCTTTTCTCAGCTTTTCCTGTATTTTTTCATAGACCTGATTCGCCTGATCCTCCGTGCCGTGCCCCATCAGGCATACCGCTGTTTTTCCGTCATCATAAGGCGCCAGTTCCTCTGTAACTGCTTCTATGACAGCCTGAAAATCCCGCTCCGATGCTAAAAGCGGCTCTCCCAGGGCGATTTCCTCAAAAGCAGCCATATGGGCCTTTGTCTGTTCCGCCAGCTTCTGATATTCCAATCCGTGCATCAGATGCGTGGGCTGAATAATCAGCCTTCTGACCCCGTTTTCTTCTGCCCTTTTCAGCGCCCGCTCCGTATCGTCAATCAAAAGTCCGTCCCGTTTGTTTAACCGCTCAATAATCCTTCTGCTGGTAAATCCGCGGCGCACCGCATATTCCGGAAATTCTTTTTCCAGAGTTTCCTCTACCGCACCTATCGTAAGGCGCCGGCTTTCATAATAGCTGGTGCCGAAGCTCACCACAAGAAGCTCTTTTTCACCAATTCCGTTTTCATTTCTGGAAGATTCCATTGCTGTCTCCTGTATTTTTATTTTTCCTGCCGCAGTTCTCAGCTGCAGTGTCCTTTACAGCGGCTGCAGTCACCGCCGCAGGAAAGAGATTTTCCGTTCTTTTTATCCCGTACCAGTTTTCTCACAGCGAGAACAGCCAGTCCCGCCACCGCTGCGCCAACAATCAGAGTCGCCATCATTTTTCCTCCTTTTCCTTCTGCTTTTTCAGATTATGGCAATTATATGTGATTTTACCTGTATTTGCAAGTCCCTTCTGTCAGGCCGCCACGGTAAGCTGCCCCACCGTTCTTCCCTCTTTCCAGAGACGTCCATAAATGTCCTTGCATTTTCTGTATTTTTCAAATATCCGTACAGCCGAGCCTGCGTCCGTATACACCTTCCACAATCCCCTGCACTTGTAATTCTTCCCTCCGTTTACCATAAAACCAACCACATCGCCCAGAGGGTACCCCAGAAACAGACCGATTTCATGTGGAAAATCCTCCTGGGTTTCCAGTCTGTTTCTCAACTGGCCAAGAGCATGAACCGGATCCGTCTCCCGGTATCCGCACTGTCTGAGAAATTCTGCCGCTCCCGGCTGTCTCATGTCCCTTGCCAGGCTGGAAAAACGGCAGACATAAATCAAGGCCAAATTGCCTCGAATCCGCATCACCGAAAGAAAGATTCCTTTTTCCGCCAGCTGACGATTCCAGTCATCCACACTTTCCCAAAGTGTATTTTCATTCTCAAAAGAACAGGTAAACATATTTGCAGTCTTAATAGAAGCCAGTGTCGGTGAGCAGTACTCAATTAATTGCCTTTCCAGCATTCTGTTTTATCCCCTTCCTGTCTGATTTTATCCTGCATATAAGTTAGTTTCTTCTAACCTCTTCTTTTGTTAGTATATCCTAACTATATAGCATCTGTCAAGAAAAACTTATCAAAACAGGATCACAGATTCTTTTCTCTGAAAGAAAAAAGCTGCCAGACAGCCTGCGCCCACCGGCAGTTTCTGTCTGGCAGCCCTTGAGTCTGCCCTTACTCCCGGCAGCTGAGCACATCCTGATAAAACAAATCCATCTCTTCCTTTGTATCAAACAACGCCACAAACATCTGATTTCCCATAGCTCCGGCCAGCACCTCCGGGATTCTCTGGTTCATCTTCAGCCGGTTCCCGTATTTTTCTGCCACCTGGCTGTCATTAAGCAGGAAATTTTTTCCATCCCGGCGCCCGGCATAAGCGCAGTAGGCATGAGGTCCCGATTCAATCTCCGTTTTGTCAAAAGCCACCATGTCTGCCCAAATTTTATAAACATTGGTGCTGTGGGCAAAATCAATCATATCCGGAGTAAATCCGCCGCAGGGACGCATATTCACTTCCAGGGCAATAATACTGCCCTTCGTTCCCAGTCCCTTCTGATCCTTCAGCAGACGGAAAAATTCAAAATGCACAAAACGGCTTTTCACCCCAAAGCTTTTGACAGTAGCCCGGCCCGCCTGACGGGTATCACTGGGAAGCTCCTTTAAAATATAATAAATGGAATTGTCCTGGTTGTTGACAATGTCCATAATCGACATCGGAGTCACATTTCCTGTCTCAAACAAAGGTTCCCCGTGGGAATCAATAATGGCATCGTAGGAGTTTACTTCTGCATACACAAATTCTTCCATGATGTAAGAGACACCCGGCGTTTTCTTTTCCAGGAAATCATCCAGTTCTTCATCAGAAGACAATTTGTAGGTCTGGGAAGCGCCTACCCCGTTGTCCGGCTTTACCACAACCGGATATCCCACCTTCTGAATAAATTCCAGACAGCCCTCCCGATCCTCTACCAGATAGTAGCGGGCTGTAGAAATTCCCACATTCCGGTAATACTCCTTCATTTTTGATTTGTACTTGATCCGGGGAATATCCTCCTCCTGAAAACCGCTGGTAATATGAAAGGCCGTTCTCAGTCTGGCATCCCGCTCCAGCCAGTATTCATTATTTGACTCCAGCCAGTCAATGGGGCCGTACTTGAAAATCAAAAATGCCACCCCGCGATAAACCTCGTCGTAATTCTCCAGATTGCTTACCTTGTAGTATTCATGAAGATTTTCCTTCAATTCCGGATTCAGCTCCTCATAAGGCTGATCTCCGATTCCCAGCACATTCATACCGTTTTTTTTCAGTTCCCGGCAGAACTGCCAGTAATTGGTCGGAAAATTCGGTGAAATAAATACCACATTTTTCATAACATTCTCCTCCTCGCCTTTTATCCATACTCCCTCAGTTCATCTGCTCTCCTAACCTAAAAGCCAGGGAACAAAGTATGCTGTCTGCTTATGCCACCAGGGCCAGTCATGAGAACAGTCGTATCCCCAGTAATCCACCCAGGCATCAATGTGCTTCCATTTTAAAATGGCATCCAGTTTTCTGGTGGAATCCGGAATCTCCCACGGCCCCTGTCCCACGCAGATAACCGCCTTTTTCCTGTTGTAAAGGTCAATAAACGGGTGATCTTCCGGCATATTGGACAGATAGTGAACAGGAGAATTCCGGTATACCACCTCATCCATATAGGAGCCAAACCCGAACTCCGCTGAATACACACCGCTGAGAGCCATCAGCCGGTCAAACAGATCCGGTCTTCTGAAATACAGGTTCGCTGCATGGGTGGCTCCCAGGCTGCAGCCTGCTGCCATAATTCCAGGATAACCGCTCCAGCCATTTTTCTCATTTGCCATGCTTCTCATAAAAGGAACCATCTCATCCGTAATATAAGCAAGCCACTGTTCATAACGGCGTATCCGCCAGTAAGGATCCCCGTTCTGGTTTGACCAGGTCTCCTGATCCAGAGTATCAATGGAAAAAATCATCACCTGTCCGGAATCAATCCAGGGCGCCCATGTATCTGTCATATGAAAGTTCTCAAAATCATAGAACCTGCCGTCCTGACAGGGAATAAAAAGCACCGGCCGGCCCTTATGTCCGTATACCTTGCATTCCATATCCCGTCCCAGAACAGGGCTGTACATTTTGTAATAATTCATTTCCATAGGTATCCTCCCTTCTGCTACTCCAGTCCGTACATCAGCGCCGGAATCACAAAGGGCAGCTGGCGCTCCCAGCATGCCTCGCAGTGAGTTCCACCCGGCACAATCCTCCTTGTCATCATCACTTCCCTGCTCTCCAAAATATTGGCCAGCTTAGAAAGCTGTCCGGCAACCTTTGGACGCTGCCTTCCCTCCTCAGAGCCGTAATCCGTATAAATAACCGTGTCCTTTCCCAGTCTGGCCTCCCTCGCCAGCTTAGAAAGCTTTCCAGGCGCCACCCACACAGAGGGCGACAGGGCGCCTGCTCTGGAAAAAACATGATTAAACTCCAGGACTCCGTAAAGGCTCATCAGTCCGCCCATAGAGCTGCCTGCCAGAAAGGTATGCTCCCGATCCGGCAGAGTACGATACTGTCTGTCAATCTCTGATTTAAAATCAGAAATCAGCCACTCCATCGTTTCCCGCCCCAGCCCTCGAAACCGCCCGAGCTGAGGATCTGCAAAATCATAAGGCGAATACTCAGAAAGCCGTCCGTTATCCGGGCTGTGACTGCACTCCACTGCCGCTACAATCAGCTGAGTCTGACTTTTATCCAGATACTCCTTCATCCCCCAGCTTTTCCCATAGGTGGCGTCCTGATCAAAAAAAACATTATGCCCGTCAAACATATACAGCACCGGATATCTCCGGCCGTCAGCCCATCCATAGGATTCCGGAAGATACACATACGCGCTGCGCAGCCTTTCTCCCGCAAGCTCTGGAAGCTCAACCTGCCATTTTATAACCATGATGTCTCTTCCCTTTTCTCTTTATCGTTTCCGGTTTTCTGCCTTTTACCGTTTCTTCAGTTTACCATATTACAGTGTAAAACACAATTATTTTTCCAGCTCATAGTAAAAAATATACTGCTGCATCACTCCCTGGATCCCCCGGTATCTGCGGTTTGGAAACCCTCTTTTATAATGGATATCCAGCACCTGGCGGATATGAGTGTCCACCGGAAAGGCCTGCAGCTGGTGAAGGGAAAACAGACAGATACAATCCGCCACCTTCTCCCCGACTCCGAATAAAGTCATCAGACAGGGCTTTGCCTGAGAATAGGACATGGCTTTCACTGCCTCCAGATCAAAATCCCCCAAGGCAATTCTTTTCGCAGTCCGCACCACATATTTGCTCCGGTATCCCAGATTGCACTCCATCAGGGCATTTTCATCCAGCCCTGCCAGAGCCTGAGGCTCCGGGAATCCGTAATAGACAACGCCGTTTTCATCTTCACACCGCTGTCCGTATTTTTCGCAGATATTTTCTACACAACGGCGAATCCGTGTAATATTGTTCTGCTGGGAAATCAAAAAGGTTACGATCATTTCCCACAGGTCCTGACGGAGAATCCGGACTCCCCATCCGGCCGCTGCCGCCTGAACCAGATACTGATCTCTGGGATTGATTCGCTCCAGATACCGGCTGTAATCCGTATCCAGATCAAAATAATTCTTCCAAAAACTGTCAAACGCTTCCTGCGTACAGTCAAATATACACCGCTCCCCGTCCTGTCTCACTTCCAGACGCCGGTTACCGGCAATCACCTCAAAAACGCCGTCCCTGCATTCCCTCATGCGGAAGCACTGACCGGAACGGCAAATCTGAGAAAAGGACAGGTGGGAAATCCTTTGTTCTACCATAGCTTATTATCTCCCGTCTGGCTTTGCTATCTCTTTTTCTCATTTTACCATAATTCCGGAATCGTGAAAATATCTTCTTTCCCCGGCTGCTTCCCGTCCCTATACGATACAGTCGGTTCAAGGGGTTTTCTTTCGCAAAACTACATCATTTCCCTCTCTTCTCTTAATGTCTGATTCGCTTTTTCCACATTCAGCTTCAGCAGTACGAAAGTAATGAAAAGATTGAATATCATAGGAAGCCACAAATACATGACATGGAGCATATTCACGCAGGATGCGCTCTGCTCTGCAGCATTCTGAACATATCCGCTGGCTGCAAGCATCCAGCCTGCAATCGCTGTTCCAATACCGCCTCCGACTTTTGTTCCGAAAGATGTACAGGAATACATGGTTCCGTCAATTTTTTTGCCGGTTGTAAGTTTTGTGTATTCAGAAGCTGTGGCAATCAGAGCATTCATATCTCCCTGAAGAGGGCTCATTCCAAATGCCGCAATCGCTGTACATGCAAGCATAAGCGGAATATTTCTCATATATGCGGCAGCAATAACGCCGAAACGGCCAGCAGTGCCAATTACATATCCTGCAATATTTAACTTATACATTCCATGACACTTTTTTACTAATGCCGGCGTAATCAAAAGCCCGATAATCATAGGAATATTTACCGCCCAGGAGAAGGTTCCAAATAAACCTTCGTCTTTAAACACATACTTCATAAAGTAAATACCCATTCCAAGTGTTGCGGAATATAACTGCATTAAAAGATATGCGCCGCAAATCATAAGGAAATACTTATTACGCACAAGAATCCTGAATGCATCCATCAGATTGTATTTTTCTTCCTGTTCATCCTCTTTCTTTCCTTCAGCAAGCTCTTCCTCCGAAAGTTCATGAACAGACAGGACAGAAAGTGTATTCGATATGACACCAATTACTGTGTAAATTATTGCAACTGTTCTCCAGGCGGCTGCACCGCCGCCAAGTTTCGCAACAAAACCAACGGTAATCGCCTGAATCAACATACTTGTGCCGAACGCAAACATGAAACGGATCGATCCCATCTGAACACGCTCATGGTTATTTTTTGTAATAAGCGCTGTAAGTGATGAATAGGCAATGTTATTTGCTGTATAAAAGCCTGCATTAAGTACAGTGTATGCAATAAAAAACCAGGCATACTGTGCTGTCTGTCCCATATCAACCGGAATACAGAAAATTGCAATTAAGCAAAGAGCACATCCGAAATATCCGTAAAACATCCAGGGTCTGGCCTTGCCCATCTTGGTATGTGTCTTATCAATCAATGATCCAAAGAAAATATCACTGATACCATCAAAGAATTTTGAAACAAAAATCAATGTTCCGACGATACCTGCATTTAATCCGATGGTATCCGTTAAAAATACCATTACGAATGCAGAAAGCAATGCGTACACAACATTCCCGGCAATATCGCCAGAACCATATCCTACTTTGTTATACCATTTTAAATATTTTTTATCTTCCATAAGAATCGCTCCTTCTCATCTAAACCGCGTTACCCCCGCATGTCCCCAAACATTTAGAGTCGTTTATCTTGTTTTTTATAGGTTACTTTTTCCCCTTAACAAATGGAACCAGTTTGAATCCAAACTCGAATTCCGTATCATTAAACCGATAGGCATCCATTACAACAGGGCCGCAGCTGTTGGAACCTATTCCGTTCAATGCATAATCAATGCACAGCACTGTACTGTCAGACCTGACAAGTTCATAATTATGCTTTGCATGTTCCAGTTCCTCCTGTGTATAAACAGAAGCATTAAAGGAAAACGGCTTTTCTGATGCCGCGGCAAGACCAAACTGATCATTTGCAATCTCTGCATAGTCACAATCATAATGGCTTCCGTTTTCCTGCGGCTTAATATAGTCCTCATGCAGCTCGTCAACCCTTGCACGATATAATCCGTGACTGGATGCTCTATGCTTATCCCGGTAGCTCTCGTAAGGGCCCATACCGTAATACGAAACATTCTCCAGCCTGTTATTTAAGAACAAACGCACACCGAATCTCGGCAAATCAGGGAATTCATCATCTTTCTTTATACTCATGGATGATGTAATTCCTCCGTTTCCGTCAATACTCCAGACAATCCCGATGTCCATCATTTTCTGCACCGCAGCAGCCCCCATCGATGCGGATACTCTAATCTCAACAGATTTCTTATTTTTATAAACAACAGTCTCGTAGGCTCTGACACAGGCATCATCATAACGAGCCTTCTTCCATTCGAGTTTTGCATACATATCATTATCCGTAGGCGCTCTCCATATATTTACTTCCATCGGATGATTGAAATATTCTCTTCCGGCATAGCAAAGACTTGTAAACATTCCATTTTTCTTTGAATATGTATAGCTGAATGCCTGCCCTTTAATCACAACCTGGCTGTCCGTTTCAACTACATCCATTTCCTTTTCTTCCTTTGCCTGCTCAAGCCACTTCACTGCCGTCTGATTTTTGCCATCTTCATTTTCAACAGGCACCTCATCAAAACCAAGTATATGTCCGGCAGGAATAAGAGCCGTCTCCTTCTTTTGCCTGTAAATAACCTTGAGATATACTCTTCCTTTTGCAGGAATCTTAATATTTAGATCCACAGTCTCTTCTCCATGCGGAGCAATTGATACAGCCTCAATATTGCCGCTGTCAACCTTTATTCCATCTACTGTCACCTCATAACCGATATCGGCAAAATCCTTCAAGTCATCAAAATCCATGTAGTTATGAAGAGTTAATTTTCCATTCCTGCAATCGTATGAAACCACTCTTGCCGGGCGATACACATTTTTATATTCAAGAAGTGCTGTATGAGGTCTTCTGTCAGGATATACAAGTCCGTCCATACAGAAATTTCCATCATTTATCTTCTCGCCATGATCGCCGCCATACCAGTAAATTGTTTTTCCGTTTTCAGCCACACCCTTGTTTATTGCGTGATCACACCATTCCCAGACAAAGCCTCCACACAGAATGTCATGCTTCTGGATAAGCTGAAAGTAGTCCTCAAAATCTCCCGGCCCATTTCCCATGCTGTGACAATATTCAACCAGTAAAAACGGCTTGCCTGCATCCTTTTCCAGAAACTCATAGATCTCGTCAAAAGCGGGATACATTCTGCTGTAGATATCCAAATCCTCATAATTGTATGTTACATCATAATTTCTGTATCTGGCACTTTCATACTGTGTTATTCTGCCCGGATCAAATGCCTTTGTCCACCGAAGCGCCTTTTCAAAATTACATCCGTATGCGCTCTCATTTCCCATTGACCATATAACAATACTCGGTCTGTTTTTGTCTCTTTCAACCATTAATTTTACACGGTCCAAAATCGCCTTCTCCCATGCCGGGTCATCAGCAATCTTCTCGTTCCAACGCTTGAATCGATTATAATCAGTATCTTCTTTTCTATAGAGTAAGAAAGGTCCGTGCGCCTCAATATCAGCTTCGTCAATAACCATAAACCCATATTTATCACACAGCTGATAAAAATAAGGTGCATTTGGATAATGGCTGCTTCTGATGGAATTGAAGTTATGCTGCTTCATCATTGTAAGATCTGTTAAAATCTGTTCCATGCTTGTTACAAAGCCTGTAACCGGATCCGAATCATGACGGTTCACACCTCTGAACTTAATATTCTGCCCGTTAAAATAAATAACCTTATCTATAATCTCAATTGTTCTGAATCCAACGTATTCAACGATTGTCTCCATCTCTGTTTCAAGAACCAGTGTATAAAGGTATGGAGCTTCCGTATTCCAGAGAACCGGATTTTCAACCTCTAATACAAGTGTTCCTTCTTCCGTGATTTCTTCTTCACATACAAGGTTTCCTTCCTGATCTTCTAAAACAACCCTTACCTCTGTTTTCTCTGTCAGCTTCACATCAAGAGAGACCTCTGCTTTGTTCTCCTTAACCTTTGTACTTACACGATAGTCACTAATCGCCTTTTCAGGTCTCTGAAGAAGATAGACATCTCTAAAGATACCAGTCATGCGGAATTTATCCTGGTCTTCCAGGTAAGAACCATCACACCACTTCAGCACAAGAACTGCTATCTTGTTTTTGCCCTCTTTGATTATCTCTGTAACATCAAATTCACTTGTGGCATGAGGAACCTGACTGTATCCCGCATACGTTCCATTCAGCCATACATAAAAGCAGCTGTCCACACCTTCAAAATTGAGAAATACTTTCGGAGCTTTCTTGCATTTCTCATATGTAAACTCATAAACATACTCGCCGCAGGGAATATCCTGTGGTACAAAAGGCGGATCAAACGGGAACGGATATCTGATATTCGTGTACTGATGATTATCATATCCATCCATCTGCCATATCCCCGGAACCTTTGTGTCAGCAAAATCCTCTGTACAAAATTCCTCTTCATAAAAAGCTTCTGTCACATCATAAATACTTTCAAAATACTTAAACTTCCAGATTCCGTTCAAGAACTGAATTCTGTCTGAATGTTCTCTGTGCTCTACCAGATCATCCATTCTCTTTGATGCAGGAATGTAATATGCTCTGGCCGGCATAGTGTTTTCATGCAGTATGGAAAGATTTTCATAATATCTTGGCACCAGCATCTTGCAGCCTCCTTTAAAACATGCACGTTTTTTCGTATTTTTTCTGTTTTGATCCCCACTGGGCAATCCCTTGTTTTTCATCGATGTCTTTATTTATAATGATATTATATGAATTCTTACCATTTGAGTCCATAAACTCAATTAGACAAAACATGCACAAAATGATACAATATATAAAAACCATCAAAGGAGCATCCCTATGTATATCAATTCTGGTTATTATCATAACTCCCACCAGGATTTTAAAGATAAATCAAAACCGCTTGTTGTAGGAAGCTGCGGCAACTATAGAGTTTTATCCCATCCCAAAATGCCTACCTATCGTCCCAGAGGAAGACTTGACTATCAAATCATATATATCGCTTCCGGGAAAGCACATTTTCATTTTGATAATGCAGAAAATGAGACCATTATCCCTGCCGGAAACATGGTTCTATACAGGCCGAAGGAATTTCAAAAATATGAATATTACGGCAAAGATAAAACAGAGGTATTCTGGATCCATTTTACCGGAAGTGACGCAAAAATGATTTTAAGGAAATATGGCATTAAAGATGATATGAGAACCTTCTTTGTCGGTTCTTCAATAGAATACGAAAGAATATTCAAGAAAATAATTTCCGAGCTGCAGCGATGTCAGACCAGCTATGAAGAATTAATTGCCATGCTTCTTCGTCAATTGCTCATTACCATCAACAGGCAGTTATCAAAAGAACAAATCCTGAAAAACGAATATCTTGACAATGAAATGGACCTGGCCACACAATATTTTAATGACAATTACAATACTGAAATCAGCATTGAGGAATATGCGCTGTCACGAGGAATGAGCGTCAGCTGGTTTATACGGAATTTCAAAGAATATACCGGTACAACTCCGATGCAGTATATTGTTTCAACAAGAGTAACCAATGCACAAACCCTTCTGGAAATCACAACTTATTCTGTAACTGAAATAGGAAGAATTGTCGGATATGATAACCCGCTGTATTTCAGCCGCATTTTCCACAAGCAAAAAGGTATTTCTCCCAGCAACTACAGAAAACAGCTTGATCATGATTCATAAACAAAAAGGAAAGACCCGATTGATTCAGGTCTCTCCTTTTTCAAATATAATCTGCGCCAATCCGTTTACGCCAGATTCGTATATCCCATCAAATGACAGTCAATCTGTCTGGCAGCCTCACGGCCTTCGCGGATTGCCCATACCACCAGGGACTGTCCCCGGTGCATGTCTCCGGCAGTAAAAATATTCTCTGCCGTTGTCGCATAGCTTCCCGCCCCGGTTTCCACATTGGTGCGGTCATTTAAGTCCACTCCGAAGGCCTCTGCCACATAGCTCTGAGCCCCCAGAAATCCGGCGGCAATCAGTACCAGATCCGCGGCAATTTCCCTCTCGCTGCCCTCTACCGGCACCATGGAAAACCGCCCTGTCTCCGGATCCTTCCTGGACTCAAGAGAAATAAGAACTGCCCGGCAGACCTTTCCGCTCTCATCCTTGATAAATTCTTTTACTGTGGTCTGGTATACCCGCGGATCCTTTCCGAAAACCGCAGCAGCTTCCTCCTGGCCATAATCCGTTTTGCATACTCTGGGCCACTCCGGCCAGGTATTGTCGTCTGCCCGTTTATCCGGCAGCTTCGGCATCATTTCCAGCTGAATCACTGAGGCGCAGCCATGGCGGACAGCTGTTCCCACACAGTCATTTCCTGTATCTCCGCCTCCGATTACAAGAACATTTTTATCCTTTGCCGAAATATAGGATCCATCCTCCATACCGGAATTCAGAAGGCTCTTTGTTGTGGATTTTAAAAAGTCTACAGCAAAATAAATCCCTTCTGCATCTCTTCCCGGAACCTGAATATCTCTGGGATTAGAAGCCCCGCAGGCCAGAACCACACAGTCAAAATCCCTCTTCAGGCGGCTGGCCTTGTAACCGTTTCCTACATCTGCTCCTGTTACAAAAGAAACGCCTTCCTCCCTCATCACCTGAATTTTCCGGTCAATAATATGCTTTTCCAGCTTCATATTGGGAATTCCGTACATGAGAAGACCGCCAATGCGATCGTCCCGCTCAAAAACAGTAACATTGTGGCCTCTCTTATTCAGCTGATCTGCCGCCGCCAGTCCGGCCGGACCGGAGCCTACTACAGCTATCTTTTTGCCGGTCCGGATTCTCGGCGGACGAGGACCTGCCTTTCCTGTCTCATAGGCTTTCTCAATAATCGCCCGCTCATTTTCCTTAATGGAAACCGGATCCCCGTTCAGGCCGCAGGTACAGGCCGCCTCGCAGGGCGCAGGACATACCCGGCTGGTAAATTCCGGAAAGCTGTTCGTTTTTTTCAGACGGTTATAGGCCTGGGACCAGTTTCCGGAATACACCAGATCATTCCATTCCGGAATCAGATTGTTTAAAGGACATCCGGAAACCATCCCTCCAATCATCATGCCGGACTGGCAGAAGGGAACGCCGCACTCCATGCAGCGTGCTCCCTGTTTTTTCTGCTGTTCCTCTGTCAGAGGAGTATGAAACTCATTAAAATGCCGGATGCGGCTCAGAGGCTCCTGTGCTTTGCCGGTCTTTCTCTCGTATTCTAAAAATCCTGTTGGCTTTCCCATGGCTTCCTCCTCACCCTTTCTTATTGGCATAAAATGCTTCAATCTGTGCCTGTTCGCTGCTGAGTCCCTTTTCCTCCATCTGTACAATGGTATTCATCATACGACGGTAATCGTGGGGCATAATCTTTTTAAACTTCGGCAGATATTCTCCGAAATGATCCAGAATTTCTTTTCCGCGGGCAGAATTGGTGTATGCCACATGCTCCTGAATCATCTCCTTCAGCTCCTGCACATCGTATTTTCCTGTGACCTCCTCCAAAGAGACAAGTGCCTTGTTAATGCGCTTGTAGAGATCCCGTTTCTCATCCAGAACATAGGCAATTCCGCCGCTCATTCCTGCTGCAAAATTCTTTCCCGTGGGGCCAAGCACTACCACACGGCCTCCGGTCATATACTCACAGCCATGGTCTCCCACGCCTTCAACGACTGCCGTTGCTCCGGAGTTGCGGACACAGAACCGCTCTCCTGCCACGCCGTTAATAAATGCCTTTCCTGAAGTTGCGCCGTAAAGGGCCACGTTTCCGATAATAATATTGTCCTCTGCTGTAAATCTGGCAGATTTCGGCGGATACACAACCAGTTTTCCTCCTGACAGACCTTTTCCGAAATAGTCATTGCTGTCTCCCACCAGTTCCAGGGTAAGTCCTTTGGGAATAAAAGCTCCAAAGCTCTGTCCTCCGCTTCCGCTGCACTGAATGGTAAAGGTATCTTCCGGCAGGCCCTCCGGATACTGACGGGTAATTTCAGAGCCAAGAATCGTTCCCAGAGTCCGGTCCACATTGGACACATCAATCTGAAGACTCTTTTTCTGTCCGTTTGCCAGAGCTGATTTCAGCTTCTTTAACAGCACCCGCTCATCCAGGGTTTCCTCCAGTTTAAAATCATATTCCAGTTTATTTCTGTATCCCCGGAAATGCTCTCCTGCATAGGGATTTTCCAGAATATTGGATAAATCAACCTTTCTGGCTCTGGGATTTGCAATATTCTCCTTCTTTTTCAGAAGATCAGTCCGTCCAACCAGTTCATCTACTGTACGGATTCCCAGCTTTGCCATATACTCCCGCAGTTCCTGTGCCACGAAATACATGAAGTTCACCACATATTCCGGTTTTCCCTTAAAACGTTTCCGCAGCTGGGGATTCTGGGTTGCAATGCCCACAGGACAGGTATCCAGATTGCAGACACGCATCATCACGCATCCCATGGTTACAAGCGGCGCTGTGGCAAAGCCGAATTCCTCTGCGCCCAGCATACAGGCAATCGCAACATCACGGCCTGTCATCAGCTTTCCGTCCGTCTCCAGAATCACCTTGTCTCTGAGGCCATTCATAATCAGAGTCTGGTGGGCTTCCGCCACTCCCAGCTCCCAGGGCAGTCCTGCATTGTAAATAGAGTTTCTCGGCGCTGCTCCCGTACCTCCGTCAAAGGAGGAAACCAAAATCACCTGGGCGCCGGCTTTTGCCACACCTGCAGCTACTGTTCCAACACCTGCCTCGGATACCAGCTTGACAGAAATCCGCGCCCTGGTATTGGAATTTTTCAGGTCATAAATCAACTGCGCCAGATCCTCAATGGAATAAATATCATGGTGAGGCGGCGGAGAAATCAGTCCCACTCCCGTAGTAGAATGACGGGTCTTT
>UQFC01000040.1 GCA_900540335.1 uncultured Clostridium sp.
TTTTACAGGGCGGAACTAACTGTGGCCATGAACCCGGATAGTCTATCAACGAATTGTACGCATGACGCCACAACGGGTACTGTAAGCAGAAATGCTTCAATTCGTAATAGCGGTGTTTCTCGATCCAGTAACGATTAGTCTCGGAAAGTTCTGGACGTATCAATGTACTCATGCGCGTTCACCCCTCCATATATAGCCGGTCTCCTGCCAGAGGAGCTTAGGCGAAATATAAAAGTTGATGCGTCCGTACTTAGAGTTCATTTCCTCTAAATTCGTAACGAGCTTCCCATTCCGAGTAGCTTTTCCGATCGGTAGCCACCCAGATACGATGCCGGCTCGAATCCAGGATGCGTCTTTCCCGTAGACTCGTGCTGCAACTGCCACCGGGACAGACCCCGATGCAAATATAATTTCTTCCATTGGCGTTTGCCTCCTTTCAACCGCTATTTTAGGTTAGGAACGGCTTTTAGTAAAAACAACCTCGGTGGATATGAGCAAAAAGAAAGAGGCTTTGCTAAGCCCCTGTTCTCATTTTGTTAAACCGTAGTTTCTGTAACCGAATACGCATTACAGTCAATTCCTTTCCGATGTTTTCCTGCTGACGATAATCCTTACTTCTCAAAAGCATATCCTCGAAAAATCGAATTTTATTCAGCAGATGTCTTTCTTCTACACTCATATCGCACCTCCGTAAATATGTATTCTATTCATAAAAGCAGTTGCGATTTATGCGCCTTCCAACGTATCATAGTCATCTCACATGGATAATCTTCATATCCAAAAGTCTCGCAAGTGATCAGTCCCTCTATAACACCGGCTATTATTTCCGATTCGTATTGCTTGTATGGGTAAATATAATCTGGGAGATACCGATGTATACATCCGCATTCGGAGCATTGATACCTCGGAACATTCACCCATTTGCTCACACGACCTTTCGTCCGTACAATTCTTCTAACTTTGTCATAGTATTTCAATTTTCCACCGCAGTCCTGGCAGGTTGATGTATTGTTACTGATCATATACCTAACCCTTTCTATCCTAGGTTAAAATATAAAAATTTAGTGTAGGAGTTGACAATTCCTACACTATGATATATGATTACTAACGATAAATCAACAATCCAACATAAAATCTCGGTTCATTATCATGAGGAGGGATTTAATATGCTGATACAATGCCCGGAGTGCGACTTACAGGTAAGCGATAAAGCAAATACCTGTCCGCATTGTGGATACCCGCTGAAACCAGACGCAAAGCCCAAATCGTCTCGTAAACCAAATAAGCGCAGGCGGCTTCCAAACGGTTTCGGTCAAATAAGTGAGATTAAAGGTAGAAATTTAAGGAACCCTTTCCGTGCAATGGTTACGGTTGGAAAGGACAAGAATGGCAAACCAATATGTAAGCCGTTGAAACCGGAGTCATACTTTCCAACATACAATGATGCATACACAGCTCTTGTGGAATTTAATAAGAATCCGTATGACCTGGAACCGTCTATCACAGTCAAGGAACTGTACGACAAATGGACACCGGAATATTTCAAGACTCTGAAGAGTGACGACAGCGCCAGAGCTACTACATCGGCTTGGCAATACTGCTCTGCTGTTTACGATATGCGAGTCATGGATGTTCGAGCAAGGCACATAAAAGGCTGCATGGAAGAAGGTGTTGCTACCGTAAGAGGCCAAGAGCAGACACCAAGCGCATCAATGAAGAATAAGATAAAGACGCTCTTCAATCAGATGCTCGACTATGCTGTTGAATACGAACTTGTAGATCGGAACTATTCGAGAACATTCAAGCTTACAGACGATACCATTAAAGAAATACAGACTGTCAAGAAAGAACACATTCCATTCTCTGATGATGAGATGGCTCTTCTGTGGAAGAATCTCGGACATAAATATGGGATTGAGTTCATGATTATTCAATGCTATTCTGGATGGAGACCCCAGGAGTTAGGTCTGATAGAATTAGCAGATGTTGATTTATCGAACTGGACATTTAAAGGTGGAATTAAAACCGATGCTGGTGAAAACAGAGTTGTACCGATTCATCCTCGGATAAGGGACTTGGTTTCCAAATCATACGAAGAGGCTGATCAACTTGGGAGCAAATATCTTTTCAATTATACAGATGAAGATCGCCGCGGTAAAAATACCAAGTTGACATACAATCGGTATAGCAAAATATTCAATCGCATTCGGGACGAGCTTAAACTCAACCCGGATCATAGACCTCACGACGGCAGAAAGCATTTCGTAACCAAATGCAAAGATGCTAAAGTCGATGAATACGCTATCAAATATATGGTCGGACATAAGATTTCAGATATCACCGAAAAGGTGTATACAGCCAGAGAATTTGAATGGCTCAGAACTGAAATAGAAAAAATAAAATGACTTGTATTTGACGCTCAAATATAGGAATAGCGGTATAGGAGTAGTGCAGGAATAATGTATGAATTACCTACATTTTCCCACTTTTTACTACTCTTAACCGCTTCATAATTCCTTGATTTTACTGGATTTTCTCGGTATAAGCCACCTAACAAGTTTCTATAATACATAAATCCACAAAAATCTACGTTTTTTTATGATTTTGAACATCTTTTATACATTTAAAGAGCATTTTTGTTATTTCTGCTGCAAAAATAAGGGGCGCGACTGGTGATTCGCGCCCCTGCTGCTGTTTTTTCGGGAATATCTCCCGTTTTTACTTCGCATTTTTAATCAATTCCGTAAAATCAACCGCTTCCTCTGTAGGAACCATCTGCGCAGTAACCTTCACGCCATGCTCTGCCAGATACAGAAAATCTTCAATATCCTTTTCACTGACACTTACTGCCTTCTTCAGCATTCTGGTGTTCTGCTTTCCGCCCATATTTCCCACATTCACCTTTTCCATGTGGAAACCGCCGTCATATAAGCCCCTGATAGTAGCCGGACTCTTAGCCACAATAAATACACGCTCACCTTCATACTTTCCGGCGCACAGATTCGCTGCAGCCTTGGCCACTGTCAGAATCGACAGCTTGCACTGCTGAGGACATGCCATCTTCAAGGCTTCTTTATTAACCGGATCCTTTACCACAAGATCATCTACAACCATAATTCTGGTTGCCTTTGTCACCAAACTCCACACAGCAGCTACCTGACCGTGAATCAGACGATCATCGATTCTTACATTTACAATTTCCTGCATTTGGATATCCTCCTACTGTTATTTTTTCACTTTTACAAAAACGGGTGAAGTCCAGGCCACATCGCCGTTTTTCTGCCATACACGAAGACGAACACTGCAGTCCTCTGTAAATTTCATAGTTCTGCTGCAGGAAAAATCATAGGAAGTCTCCGGATATGCCTTATTGACACGGAATTTATAGGCATTGTGCCACCAGGGATCATCCCGGTAGTGCTCAACCTCTCCCCATGTTTTTCTTGTCAGCTCCTTCACTTCATCCCAGAGTCCATAGACCCTGCTGCCGGAAAGCATATCGCGAACCTTCATCGGATAATCCTTTCCGTCAATCCACAGGTGAATCATGCTGTCTGCATCTGCTTCAATTTCAAAAATAAATCCCTCTGTTGTCACATTGCTGGGCCCCATCCATTTTCCGGTTGCAGTTGACTGATACGTTGTCATCGTAAAATCACAGCTGTTTTCATCCTGCTTTACCAGATCCTGTCCAAAGTTATTCCAGCATTTTTCCACACTCAGAAGCTTTCCCTCTGTCTCCAGACGTCCTGTCCACTCCTTCAGCCACTGATCCTTATAAACCCGCGTATCAGGTCCCCATCCCAATTCCAGGCGGAATTTAAAACGGACATTTCCCTGAACCGGCAGTCTTTCCCAGGTACCGGAATGAACCACCATTTCCTCCAGCACATTGTCCCGGATAATTTCCACCCGGTCAACAGCAGCAGTTCCCTTTACATGGAAATTCAGTTCAGCCTCTCCGTCTGTTTCCAGAATACCGCCCATTACCGTATCTCCCAGAGAAAAGTCCACTTCTATCCGGCTCTGAGAAACGCCATAGGTCCGGCGGTTTACAAATGCATCCCAGATTGCCTCCTTGGTGCAGTCCTCCGCCAGCACGCACATGCTTCCATGCTCAAATACACCGGGAACACTGTGATTGTCACCGGCTGCAATCACACCAATGGGATATCCCTTTTCCAGTCCCTTTTCATAGGTTGTCTCTCCGGTTCTCGGTCCCATATGCACATGACGGTTCATGGTCAGCGGTCCGTCATCGTTTTCGCTGCATCCATGACTGGAATAAATCTCTGCAAATGGAGAAAATTCCGGATCATGCGTTTCCCAGTTCTTCCCTCTGGAGCCCGGCTGATAAGCAAGATGATGGGGAATTCCGATAACCGGCCGGCCCTTAAATCCTGCTGCCAGTTCCTGATACCGCATGGGATGTCTCTGCTCTCCGTCATTATTTAAGAAAAATACATTGTGATCTCCATCCAGACCTGCGCCCTGCCATTCATATCCCATAAACATAGGATAACCTTCTTTATTTACCTTCTCTGTAAATTCCCGGATCTGTTCCCAGTCAGCATTCGTCAGCTGATCCTCATACCGATCCTCCACCTTCAGTCCCCACTCTGTCGGACGCATATAGAAGGGATAGTAAGCCAGCGGCCAGAAATCCATGGTTTTCTTTATCTGGCTGTACCAGAGCGGCAGCTCTTCCATCTGCTCATGATGAATATTGCTGTGCATATCCGTCCATAGCTTTTTATATTTCATTGATAATCTCCTTTATTCTTCCGGTTTCCGGCGTGCTTCCTCCGGAATAGTCATAACAGCCCATTCCTTCGGTTTCTTTGCCTTTCCCCAGGCTTTTAATCGTTCATGGAATTGTCTCTGTTTCCGTTCCCGTTCCAGGCACCGTTTCTGCTCCTCCGGCTTTAATAATAATTTCTCTGCCATTTTACAGATTTCCGGATGGGAAGCAGACAGATCCTCTTCCTCCCACGGATCCGTTTCCAAATTGTAAACCCGCAGCCTGGAACCAATCCGAACCGCTTTATATGGAAACCACAAGGCCGCTTCTCCCATAAGAAGCTCGCCCCGGCGCTCCAGAATCTGCTGTATGTACACAGGCTCTGACCTGTCATCCGGTTCCTGTTTCAGTCCTGCCGCTTCCAGAATCATCTCTCTTACCTGAAGAAGACTCACCGGTTCCTGTTTTATCAAATTTTGTCCCGTTTTTGTACTGTCTGCTGCAATCAGAGGAACCCTGACCGCATCTTCATAAAGTGTCTGTTTTCCAAAAATCCCCCGTTTTCCCAACTGTTCCCCGTGATCCGAAGTGTAGAAAAATACATGCTCTCTTCCTGCTCTTTTCTCTCCGGACCGGAACTGGTCAAACAAACGTCCTGTATATCCGTCCAGCGTTTCCACCAGTCCATAATAGGCCGCCTGGCAGTGAAGCCGCCTTTCCGCGCTGCATTCCTGAAGGTAGTCCTCATACTCTTCCAGAGCCGGGCGTACACCGGACTCCTCACGGCCTGAGAGACGTTTTTTGTACTTCTCATACCCTTCCGGATCCGATACAAACGGGAAATGAGGGCCGTAAAATCCTACTACAATAAACAAAGGCGGACGGCCGGGCCGTTCCAGGTTCTCCGTCAGAAAGGCTTCCGCCTCCTCCATCACATGACGATCATAGGCCATAACAGGAGAATATCCCCCGCCTACAGCCTCCAGACAATGCTTTCTGTTAGAGGTTCCTGCAAAATCACCAAAATCCTTTCTGTTCTTTCCTCCTGTTCCCCAGTACTGGGAAGTAATATCACCTGCCAGCCGCCTGTCAAATCCGTGCTTCTGATCATCTCCCTTAAAATGCATTCTGCCAATCAGCACTGTTTCATATCCGGCTGTCCCCAAATCATGGGCAATCGTCGGCATATCAACAGGGAGTGTTGTATCATTGTTAAAGATTCCAAGCTCTGAGGGAAGGAGTCCGGTCAAAAATGACATCCTGGACGGGACACAGAGGGGTGCATTGCAGTAGCAGCGCTCCCAGAGACAGCCCTCCCCGGCAATCCGCTTCAAATTCGGTGTATCCAGAAGCTCATCTGCAAAACCAGTGTATGCCCACCCGTGCTGATCCGATAAAACCAGCATAATATCCTTCATTCTGTTCCCTCCCTCTCTTATTTTACATAATGCCTAAAAATACCATTACTGCAGAAAATACCACAATTGCAAGAATGATCTTTGTTGCAGACCATTTCTTCTTATCCATCAGATACCATACTGCCAGAGTAACCAGCAAAGGAAGTACGCCCGGCATGATCTTATCAAAAATCTGCTCCTGAATACCCAAAGTCATGTCACCGCTGACGAACTGGTAAATTACCTTGGCCTTTACAGTTGTTGCAGCAACACCGCCGATAACAACAAGCCCCATCATGGTCAGGCCTGTGGTAATCTTATCTGCCAGAGCTTTATTGGTGAAAAACAGATTAGCCGCTCCGATTCCCATATCATAGCCTTTATGGAACAGATACCACTGCAGGCCTACAATCGTTGTCAGCCATACTGCACAGAAGAACAGCGGGCCCACCGGATTTCCGTCGTTGATACACATACTCATGGCAATACTTAACAGAATCGGGCTGTAGGTTCCAATCAGCATGGAGTCACCGATTCCCGCAAAGGGGCCCATCAGAGCATTCTTGGTATTAACAATCAGCTCCTCGCTGACGTCCTCTCCCTTGGCTCTTGCCTCCTCCATTGCAATCGTAATGCCGGGGATCAGCGCGCCGAGCTGAGGCTCTGTATTGTAAAACTGCATATGACGCTGCAAAGCTTTCTTGTATTCATCCGGATTATTTTTGTACAGCTTTTTCAAAATAGGTTCCATCACATGACAGAAAGCCAGTCCCATCATACGCTCAAAGTTCTGAGTTGCCTGTGCAAAAAAGATGTAGGACCAGGCAGCCTTATCAATATCTTTTTTTGTCAGCAGACTGTTTTCGTTCTTATTCTTCATAGCAATCGTCCTCCTCTTCCACGTTTGCAGGCGCTGTCACTGTCACGGGCTTTGCATCACCCTGAGCCATTACGAAAATAAAGGCCACGGCAGTTGCGAAAATAGCCAGAGCTGTCACAGACATACTGGTTGCACCAATCATAATCCAGCCCAGTAAAAACAGAACCAGCATCCACTGTCTGGACAGGGACTGTTTTAACAGCATTGCAAAACCGATAGCCGGAAGCAGTTTACCGGCAACCTCAAAGAAGTGAAGAACACCTGCCGGCATGCTGTTAATCAGAAATTCAGCCAAAGGAGTTCCCAGATAGCAAATCATCATGGCAGAACCGGCCCGAAGAATAAAGCTGGGAACTGCAGCCAGATAGGTAGCCCGATGGATTCCTGCGCCATCGCCCTTTTCTGCGGCCTTATCGCCCATATGGGGGAACATGGCATTGATTGTCATAATAAAGTTGAAAAGGCCAAGACCCAGCATACTTAACGGAACAGCAAGAGCCACTGCCTGCTCACCGGTACCGCCTGCCGCCAGAGCCAGGGGAATTCCAATATATGCCGCCCAGTTTACATCTGCCGGCATAGCTCCGCCCGGTGTAATCTGACCAATAAAAAGTGCCTGTACCATAGCACCTGCAATAACACCGCTGTTTACATCTCCGAGAATAATTCCTACAATCAGTCCTGCAACCAGCGGACGTCCGATCATATTCCATCCTCCAGCTACACCAAAGAACCAGGGCGTACGCTTACTGCCCAGGTAGGCAAATAAACCAATCAGTAAAGCTTGAAATAAACTCATACCTCTTCCTCCTCACCATTACTCCTCATACTCATCGTCTTCATCGGAGCCTGCTTCAAAGCGAACCATGGCTTCCTTTCCTGCTTTCAGAGAATCCTCTGCAAGCTGTCCGGCTTCTGTACCCATCATTCTTGCCATAAAGGCATTGAGAACCACCGGAAGATTTGTTCCTCCAATTACCTGAAGTTCTCTCTCCATTTCCATTTTTAAACCGATGGAAACATTAAAGGGCGAACCTCCTGTCAGATCTGTGAAAATAATAACCTCTTCACAGTCCTGTAACCGTTCCAGCGCTGCTTTCAGCTTTTCCTTCAAGGAATCCACAGAATCTTCAGGGGTGAAATCTACAGATTCAAAGGCCTCCGGCTCCCCTGCCAGAAGCTTCAGCCCGCTGGTTATCCCTGTTGCAAAGCTGCCATGGCCGGTCACAATCATTCCTACCATTTTTCTTCTCCTTCCTTTTGTTTTATATCCAACTTTTCCTCACAACGCACCTTTGAGGAAAATATGGCTTCAGATTTTTTTGTTTCCGCCCGGGCTTACATAATCCTCCGGGTTTTTTGAGCTTGCTTTCTCACATTCTCTGCGGTTTACCTTCCAGCCCTCCTGTACAGAAATCGGTCCTTCCAAAATCGGATCTTCCGTCCGTTCCTGTACAGCATAGAGCCGCTTAGCCATATCTCTTCGAATCTCTTCATACTCTGGCTGTCCAGCTACATTGCACCTTTCTCCCGGATCATAAACCAGATCATAAAGTGCCTCCCCTGCTTTTCTTCGCTCTGTCAGACCTCTCTCCATGAAAAATGCCTTTGTTCCTGACTCATCAATATTGGAAAGATTGGTTTTTCTCCACTCTTCATCCCAATAACGAATATACTTATACCGCTCTGTTCTCACACAGCGAACCGGTTCATAGGAAGTATGGAAATTGATTTCTGCAAAAATCTCATCTCTCACCTTCTCCTGTCGTCCCTCCAGCATCGGCATCAGAGAACAGCCCTCCAGCCATTCCGGCTTCGGAAGCTGCAGAATATCACACAGTGTCGGAAAAACATCAACATGGGACACCAGACTGTCAAACACTCTCCCGTTCGCCCCGGAGCCCGGGATTCTAAGCATCAGATTCACTCCGATTCCACTGTCAAACAGTGTACATTTTGCATAGGGATTTGCCAATCCGTGATCCGTCGTAAATAAAATAACCGTATCTTCCAGAAGCCCTTCTTCCTTCAGACAGGCAATTACCTGTCCGAAGCAGGTATCTGCGCTTTTTACACTCATCAGGTATCCGGCAAAATCCTTCCTGGTCTCTTTTGTATCAGGAATCGGATACGGCGGTTTTGCCAAATCCTCATTAATTTCTCCATCCGTCTTATCCGGAAATCTTCTGTGGGTCGCATACATTCCATATGACAGGAAAAACGGCTTGCTTCTATCCCAGCGCCGCAGCCATTTGCAGGCCTCCATGGCATTTTCCTTGTCCCAGTCCACCAGATCCTCCTGACGGAATCCGGAACTGTCACGGGTAATCTCCTCCTGATATCCAATTGTTTCCGTTCCCCGGTTCCGGTCCAGATACCATCCTGCCTCATGCTGGATACCGCAGAGAACCGTGTGATATCCATGACAATTTAAATAAGGTACAAGATGCTTTCCAAAATCCAGCGAAAATCCCCTCTGGGACAATCCCAGCATTCCATTCTGATGAGGATAGGTTCCTGTCAGAAGTCCGGCTCTGCTGGGGGAACAGGTTGGCCCGACACAGTACGCATTCCGAAACACAGCCGCCTCACCGGCAAATTTCTCGATCGCCGGAGTTGGTACTTTATACCCATATGGACTTAAAATCCTCCCGGAATCATGCGTATGAATATACAATACATTCACTCTCTCATCCTCCTCTTTTGTATATCCTGCATAATTTTTCTCACTTAGCTTTACTATATCTCATCCCGCGTTTAATGTCAATACATTTGTAATTAATTTGTATTATCATTTTAATCTATTTGTATTGTTTTAAATATTTATAATGTTAACTTATTTATAAATTCATGCAGACATTCCCCCTGGCAAAGTCCCTTGTATTTCCTCTGTATTTCTTTTATAATAGTACTGTCTTAAACCATTACATAAAAAATATCCGCCCCTGGAAGCAGAAGCAGTATCCCGGAAACACTTGTTTCCACCGATATTCCAGCGGATGATATATAAAGAGGTGCTTATATGGCGAAAAAACGAATTGCTCAATACAAACAGATCGAACACGATCTTCTGGAAAAAATCAATCTGGGATATTATAAAAAAGACGATCTGATTCCGACAGAACTGGAGCTGTCCAATACCTACCAGGTTTCCAGAGTTACTGTCCGCAAAGCTACTGACAATCTTGTGGCTCAGGGACTTTTGTCCCGGGTTGCCGGTGTGGGAACCTTTGTATGCCACCCGTCCGTAACCCTGAACCCAAGCTCCATTCAGGGCTTTTCCGATGCCATGAAGGACAAGGGGCTGAGCGTCCACACAGAAGTTCCTACCTTTATGATTCAGAAGGCGCCTGCAAACATTGCTTCCATTCTTGAAATTGAAAAAGATGAGCCGATGTATTTCATTGAACGGATCCGGTATGCCAATGACGAAATCTTTCAATTTGAAACTACCTATATGTCTGCACGGCTTTATCCTGATATTTCCATACAGGTACTTCAGGAATCAAAATACCGTTTTTTTGAAGAAACCAAGGGGCTGAAAATTGCCTACAGCCACCATACAGTAACTCCCATTCTGCCTACTCCGCAGATAGCCCAGATGTTCTGTATTACTCCCAATACACCCATTCTGCGAGTAGCCAATGTAACACACCTGAGCAACGGACAGATTATGGATTACACAGAGCTGACCTTAAACTCCCCAAAATATCAGCTGACCTATATCAAAAAATAATTCTTCTAATTTTTTTACTTTCTGAAACTTTTTCCTTTCCTGCATCGTCTATAGTATGAAAGATTCAGACATCTGTATCATTCCGGACTCCTGCCCTGCGGCCGGAGCCGGTCCATGCAGAGGTTTATATCAGGATGCACAAAGGAGGCAGTTATGGTTTTCAGCAGTCTTATTTTTCTTTTCGGCTTTTTGCCTGTATTTTTATTGCTTTATTATATTTGTCCCGACAGATGGAAAAATCTCTGTCTGTTTGCGGGCAGCCTGATCTTCTATTTTTATGGAGTCAAGGATCAGCCCCTGTACTTTTTTCTTCTGATTCTGTCCATCTGGGTCAATTACCGGATTGGAATTCTCCTTGGGCGGCGCAGAAAAAAAGAGCACCGGAAAAAATGGCTGACAGCAGGCATTGTCTTCAACCTGTTCTGGCTGTTCCTGTTTAAATATTCCGGCTTTTTTGCAGAAAATCTGAATATTCTGCTGACATACCTTGGACTGGAACCCCTTCTCCCGATCTGCCGTCTGCCTCTTCCTATTGGAATCAGCTTTTATACCTTTCAGGCAATTTCCTATCTGGCAGACGTTTACCGGAAGGACGCCTCCTACGAGCCCTCCTTTATTGATTATGGAATGTACATCACCATGTTCCCCCAGCTTATTGCCGGTCCTATTGTCACCTACAATTCCATCCGGCAGCAGCTTCACCGCCGCACCTGCAGTCTTGCAAATTTTGAAGAAGGACTGCGGGAATTCACTCTGGGACTTGGATTTAAGGTTCTTCTGGCAAATCAGGTAGGACGGCTTTGGAGCCAGGTCGAGGCCATTGGCTTTGAAAGCATTTCCACGCCCCTGGCATGGATGGGAATTATCGCCTTCAGCCTCCAGATTTACTTTGACTTTTACGGCTATTCCCTGATGGCCAAAGGGCTGGGACAGCTGATGGGCTTTTCTCTGCCTGACAACTTTGCCCATCCCTATCTTTCTCTGTCCATGACGGAATTCTGGCGCAGATGGCATATTACTCTGGGAAGCTGGTTTCGTGATTACATCTACATTCCCCTTGGCGGAAACAGAAAAGGAAGTCTTGACACAGTCCGCAATCTGCTGATTGTCTGGCTTCTTACCGGATTCTGGCATGGAGCCAGCTGGAATTTCCTTCTCTGGGGACTGACACTGTTTCTTCTGATTTTTATAGAAAAAGCAGGACTGGGGCGGGTTTTGCACCGGTTCCCTCTTCTGGGACATCTGTACATGATGCTGGCCATTCCCCTCAACTGGCTGATTTTTGCAGTTACGGATCTGGGACAGATGAAAATTTATTTTCTCCGCCTTTTCCCCTTCCTGGCCCCTCATGCAGAGTTCAGCTTTTTCTCCGGCGATTATCTGAAATACGGACAGATTTACCTGGTTTCCATGGCTGCCGGACTGATATTCATGACCGGACTTCCGGAAAAGCTTTACAGGCGCTACAAAAGCTCCTTTTTCACCGCCGCCCCTCTTCTGGCTGTTTTCTGGGGCTGTGTGTACCTGATGAAGCTGGGCGCGGACGATCCATTTTTATATTTCAGATTTTAATCGGGAGATGTACATTATGAGAAAATACTGGTATACCATACTTTTAACCATCAGCCTTTCCGGCGCTGCTGCAGCGCGGATGATCCCTGATTCCGTGGCCGAGGCAGTGGCTGCTGAGATCATAGATCTGGGAACAGATATCCGGATGACAGCAGAAGCATATGCCTGCGCCGGACAGGAAGAATCTGAGAACGGCAGCTCAGTTACAGAATACAATGAAAATGAAAATAACGCCGGAAATCCTGCCGTCAGTGAACCGGCTGAACATCAGGGACAGAACACAGATATTCCGGCTGAGGCGGAAACCTCTGCGGCAGATACGCTTCCGGCAGACGGCTCCGGCACTGCCTCAGCAGAAGCTCCGGACTCCGGCAGTTCCCCCGCTGTCACAGAATCTTCCGCACAGGAACCCCTCTCTCTTCCGGAAAACCCTGATTTCACCAATGTGCTTTTTATCGGAGATTCCCGGACCGCCGGCCTTTCCGAATACGGAGATCTGGGACAGGCTGAGGTTTTTGCCGATTCCGGCATGAGTGTATTCAATCTGTTTGATTCCCGCGTAAAAACAAAAAGAGGAAGCAGGCAGACATTGCAGGAGCTGTTATCACAAAATCAATTCCAGACCATTTACCTGATGCTGGGAATCAATGAGCTGGGCTACGAATACAGCAGCATTATCAAAAAATACCAGTCCGTTGTAGAAACTATACAATCCCTGCAGCCGGAGGCAGTCCTGGTTCTCCAGGCCAACCTTCACGTTACCGGAAAGAAATCATCCTCAAGCAGTACCTATAACAACGAAAAGCTTAACCGCCTTAACAGCGGAATTCAGGCCATTGCAGAAGAACACAGCTGCTTCTATCTCGATGTAAACCCTGTGTTTGATGATGAAAACGGCAATCTGAGGGCAGACTACTCTACAGACGGCTCCCACATTCTGGGAAAATACTATTCTGTGTGGGTAGACTGGCTGAAGGAGGCCTCCTGAACGGGTACGGGCCTGTAAAGATGCTGCGATTTTTCAAAAACCGGTTGTCCCTTTCCCTTGTCTGATTTATACTGGACTTATCTGTAACCGGATTTTGTTTATTTTCAGGAGGTGCTTATGCAGCTTACTTATTTGCACATCCATAACTTCAAATCCATTCGCGACATGGAAATTACCGACATTGACAGCGCTCTGATTCTGGTAGGAAAAAACAATACAGGAAAAACCTCCGTTCTGGATGCCGTCTGCGCTGTCTGCGGTTATTATCCTGTTCAGGAGTCGGATTTCAACGAAAAGCTTCAGTCCATCCGCATTGAAGCATCCCTCTCCATCGACGAAGAGGATTTGAAGCTGTTTCATTATATGGGAATTGTAAGCCAGTACCGCAGATATGAGGTCTGGCTCAGAACCTTTTACGAACGCTTCCCCTCCTATTCGCCGGAAAGCCGGGAGCTGACCTTTACATTTCATGTAAACAGGGACGGAAAAATCCGCTATGAAGACGGATTCCGGAAAAATAACCCCTATATTCCCATGATTCTCCCACGGGTTTACCGAATCAATGCGGACCGGGATCTGGCGCTTTTGCAGAATGATCTGCTGATGTTTCAGGAAAATGTCCAGCTGAAAAAACTGCGTTCCGGTTCCTGCCTTTTTGAGCAGGCCAAGCAGTGCAATCACTGTTTCCAGTGTCTGGGACTGATTCACCAGAAAAAGCCGGAGGATCTGACTGTGGCAGAAACCGCCCGCCTTCTGGAATCCAAAATATATCAGCTTAATCTCAGTGACTTTTCAGAAAAGCTCAATGACAATTTCCGGAAAAACGGCGGCTTTGAGGAAATTCATTTTACATTGAATTACGATATCGATCAGCTCTTCTCCCTTGATGTCTCCTCCTTTAATCCCCAGACCGGAGCTGAAAAACCGGTAGAGCTTATGGGAAAAGGAATGAGAAGCATCTATATGCTGTCGCTTCTGGAGACTTATATTACAGAGCCGGGACGCATCCCCAGCCTGATTGTCGTAGAAGATCCGGAGATTTTTCTCCATCCGCAGCTTCAGAAAATCTGCAGCGAAATCCTCTACCGCCTTTCCAAAAAGAATCAGGTGATTTTCAAAACCCACTCTCCGGATCTGCTGTTTAACTTCACCAAACGTCAGATCCGCCAGATGGTGCTGGACGAAGACCGGTATTCCATTATCCGTCCCAAGACCGATCTGGGACAGATTCTGGACGATCTGGGCTACGGAGCGAACGATCTGATGAATGTCAGCTTCGTATTCATCGTAGAGGGAAAGCAGGACAAATCCCGGCTTCCCCTGCTGCTGGAACATTATTATTCAGAAATCCATGACAGTCAGGGCCGGCTTGCCCGGATTTCTATTCTTACTACCAACAGCTGTACCAACATCCGGACCTATGCCAATTTGAAATACATGAATCAGGTCTATATCCGGGATCAGTTTCTCATGATACGGGATGGAGACGGCAAGGACCCGGAAGAGCTGGCCTCCCAGCTGTGCCGTTACTACGATGAGCGGAATCTGGAAGACGTGGATCGGCTTCCCCGGGTTACACGGAGAAATGTACTGATTTTAAAATACTATTCCTTTGAGAATTATTTTCTGAATCCGAAGATTATGGCTGCCCTTGGCATTGTAGAATCTGAAGAAAAATTTTATTCCATCCTGTATGAAAAATGGAACGAGTACCTGCACCGTCTCCGCAGCGGCCAGCAGCTGATGCAGGTTCTGGGCCGGAATTTTACTTCTCCGGAAGACATGAAAGAACACATGGAAGAAATCAAAATTTATCTGAGAGGCCACAATCTTTACGACATTTTTTACGGCCCCTTTAAGGACAGAGAACAGGAAATCCTGAAAAATTATATCAAAACAGCTCCCCGGGATGACTTCCGTGATATTCTGGATGCCATCGACCAGTTTCCCTATTTTGACAGCCGGAGGGTGTGAAAAAACCGCGGCAGGGTATTCCCTGCCTCAATTTTCATTCCACACATGAACCCGACGTTCATTTACAAACATCCCCTGATACCGGTCTACCTGGAACTTTTTCATGAACCAGTCACATTTGCACAGGAAGAGATAATAAATATTGAGTCCGCATCCATGAAGCGATTCAAAATTCCCCTGTCCCTTGGAAAGAATCACATCGGCTGCTTCAATGACAGCTGATGCTTCCGGTGAAATCCGGGATAAAATGGTTCCTGCTGCATTATCTCCGTTGCCGATCACCTCAGCCTCCCCGGTAAGGCCGGTAAACACCGCATCCTCTTTTGTCGCATCGTTGATCACCTGGGCGCCGCGGACCACAGCCGTTATCTTCAGATGAGGATACTGCTCCCTTAGTATGCGGATAACCAGCTTGTCCAGTACAATCTCTCCGCAGTTATCCAGAAGATAAACCAGGCGTTCCGCCCCCTTCAGTTCCCCGGTAAAGTGCCTGTACTCCTCCTCATCAATCAAATCCTTTTCCCGATCCAGAAGGGATAAAAATTCCTCCGGCTTCACATCACTGACTGCAGAAAAATCAATATAATTTCCGATTCTCGCATACCGCATCGCCGTATAAAGAGGATCTTTTGCGCTCCTGATTTTCTCCTCAATCTCTGTCTCCATATCCAGAACCAGGCGATTATAAGCTTCTTTTACAGGGCCATAATCCTCCGGGACTCCAAAATATTTTTCATAAACCTCACCAATCCGGGCTGCCAGCCAGGGAGCGCAGGCATCTTCCCCGCTATCCGCAGTCAAGCGCAGCAATTCCTTCATATACCTTGCCTTTTTATCCTCATCCCGGCACTCCCGCAGTTTTCTTTCCTGTCCGGAAAGCAGACACATCATACAGGCTGCATACAGTTTCATCTCTGTTCCCCCTCTTTCATTAATCCCAGGATTTCCAGACCTCCGGCTGATATCCCAGCGTTGACTTCTTTCCATTTCTGACCACAGGAGTTTTGATTACCTGCGGATTTTCCAGAACCTTTTCCAGTTTGTCTTCCTCAGCAAGATACCGAATCAGCGCAAGAGTATCCTTGTCTTTTCCCTCCCACTGAATCATCTGTTCCAGGCCGCCATTTGCCTGGGCAACAGAGAGAAATTCTCCCTTGCTCATGCCCTTCTCCTTCATATCAATAAACTGATACCGGATTCCTCTCTCCTTAAAAAATCTCTCTGCCTTCTTCGTATCATTGCACTTCCTGGTGCCAAAAATCTGTATATTCATCACTTTTTCCTTTCTCATTTTCTCCCTGCTGCTGTGTGTTCGGAACCAGAATTAACTCACAGGTTGCCTCCTGAAATCGCTCCCTGATTTCTTTATTTACATGATTCAATGCCGAAGATAACGTTTCCACCTTCAGGCTGTCCTCTTCAATGTGAAAATAAACTGCCACCCACACATGACGCCCCGTTTTTGTAATATCAAAAAAGACCGGCTCAAAACCATACTCCTCCATAATCGGGGTGCAGATAGCCTTCACATCATCGGTAAATTCCTGTTCCGGAGAAAACAGGAAAACATCCTTCATAGCTCCCCATAAAACCCTGATACTTTCCGGAAGCATACATACCATAACAAACACAGCAACCAGCTGGTCAAAATACGGAGCAATAAATCCAAGGGGAGTCTTTTCCAGATACCGGGATGCAAAAAAAGCAAGAGACATTCCCATACTGTATGCAATATCCAGTTTCCATCCCAAAAGCTCTGCCTGTATCGTTGGAGATGACAAACTGCGATTCATTCTTTTCATCACCAGAAAAATTAAAACACTGGCAGCTCCAAGGCAGAACTGAAACAAAGAAACCTGCGCAGTATTTACAGGATTGCCGCCTGACAGAGCAGAATCCAGTACTTCTGCAGACACACCCATGGTTACAGACAGCATCATAACGCCTTTGATAAGCACAAAAATAGACTCCACCTGAAAATATCCATAAGGATGCTTTTCCGAAACCGGCTTATGAAATAAGGGGGTCAAAAACAAAAGAAGCGCAATAAATACCAATTCCGATGCATCATATACCGCATCTGTCAATGCGGACTGGGAGTGACTGTATATGGAAAAAATATACTCCACTGCGGCAAACAAAAGCCCTGAAAAAAACGATAGCCGCAAAATCTGTTTCTCTTTCTTTTCTGTTATCATAAAATCCTCTGTTCCTTTATTTGAAGTATAATAAAATCTGTCTTTTTCACATACTCCAACATTCTTTCGTAAAACATTTCTTTCGTAAACTAATTTTCATTTTAACTTTTCATATGTTAAATGTCAATTTTTTCATATTACTTATGTGGAGCATAATATCACTACTTTTTAATTGTTCGTAAGAATATCAAAAAATCGATGTGCATCTTTAGAGAATACACATCGCTTTCTGCAATCCTGTTTGTCAGACGTTAGACTCGTTCATTATCGAAACTTCTTTATCGCATTTATCTAATCTGCGCAGCCTCTTTTTCTTATTCATACTCCCTAATTAAACCGCAGCTTCTTTCTCCAGACTCGCCTGAACCTGTATCACATAATCCGCTTCGCAGCCACAGATTTGTGCGATCTGCTCTACCGAAAGGCTCAACGACAAAGCAGATTGTATTACTGAGCGGATTACTTCAGACTTGCCTTCCGCCCTTCCAATCTCTTTGCCTTCGGCTCTTCCCCTTTCCAAAAATTCATCCTCATACATCTGAAATCCTGTTTTCATATTGAATCTCTCTCCTTCCCTTACAGCCTCTTTCCACTTTGACAGTTCCCTGAGCCCTACATAGGACGATACAAAATCAAAGGCATCCTCCTCCAGCTTCCCGTAGGCCGGCTCCTGTTCAATCAAATCTCTCAGCCTTTCCCTATTTCCGGAAAAACGAATCAAATCAAATACCTGACGCAAATCGGTCTGAAACAAATCCGTTCGTTCCATCCTGCGCACATCAATCACATGAATCCGGTAATTCTGCACATACTGGCGAATCTGCTCCGGAATATCCTGGAAATCAAGAATCCCATGCAAATCTCTGGATCCGTTCCACTCCTCTTCCCCATAATACAAGATAATCGTAATCACAGGGTGAAGGCGGTCACTTTTGCGAAAGCCGTACAAATATTCTCCGGAACTCAGCCCTGTATCGGAATTCCTCCCGTTTCGCCGAATCTCCCTGTAAATTCCGAAAGCCTGACGCTCATACTCTCCAGCTTCATATCCCAGAACACGAAGGGGGAGTCTGTAATCAAGCTTTTCCTGATTTTCCAGTCCCATGACAGCAAAATTCACACCGAATACTGCCTTCCGCACCAGATCCCGACGTTTTCCCTGGCTGGTTTCCGTGTCCATCTCTGACAAATCCTCCTGCTTCACAACCGGAATGCCGTTACAGACAATGCCATTGATCAAATCTGCAAAACGCCTGTTATCCGAATAATAGCGTTTCGCCAAAAGATCCTGTTTCATCCAAATCCCTCCCGTCACATAATGGCAGAAGGTCTTTTTCCGATCTTCTGCTTTTGCTAAATAATGAATTTCAAGCATAGACCGTTTCACTGATTCCAAGAAAGAACCGATAGGCAAATGCCCCAAGAAAAATAGAAATAAGGTATGCTTACAAAAAGCTTAGCACAAAGCAGATGGAAGGACAAGAAAAAGAATATGAAATTTTATAAAAAATCTATGATCTCAAAAACCCGGAATACTCGTTCTGAATTACAAGTACTCCGGGCTTCTTTACCTGCACCTCAAGGGTTTGAAAATCCTGATTCCTCCAATCATTACTCAGTCATCTCAGCAAAGCCGTTGTTCTCCCCTTCATAGGAAATCCACCAGCCAGCATCTGCAACACTCAAAAGGCGATAAATGTTCTCGCCTCCATTCAGTTCTTCCTCCAGCTTAACCAGGATCAAAAAAAACAATGCCTGACACAATGCCCGGACTCCTTCCTCCGTGCATTCCGTTCTCCTGCATATGCGATTGTCTAATTCTGTCTTTACTGTAACATTCCGTCATCAGACAGTCAAGGAAGATTTCCCAGGGAAAATGGTATCTGACGCAAGCAAAATTTTCTTAAAAATTATCGTTCTTATTCTGTCTTTCCCTTTTTTGCAATCACCGCAGGCAAAATAAGCGGCGGCTGCCCAAATGAAGAAGTAATCTGCCCTATAAGAAGTGAAATTCTACTCATCAATTGAGTTATAACAAAGTCTCCATTCTCTCCAAATTCTTCTGCAAGATTAATTTCTGACCACTCGTATTCTGATTTTCGTTCATTAAATTTCAAATCCGCACCAAAAGAAACATTTAAAACAAATAACGCTTCAGGATCAAACGTTAATGTTCTCGTAACAATAATTCTAATTCCATCTTCCTGAGTCAGAGCTTTTAAATTATCCTGACACAAGAGCAATAACTCCTGCTCTGTCTTATTATCTAAATTTTCAATTCTCTTATAGCTGACCGTGTCCAAAAAAATTTCTAACTCAGGTTTAAAATACTCTGAAAGATTCTTAATCATAATCATTTCACCTCGTCCATATAAGTATGCTTTAGTGTCATAATTGGAATAACATTCTCGCTGGTAACTGTAGTTTCGTTAACATATCTGGAGTTATCCATTCGAATCGTTTCTGTTAAATCTCTAACACTTTCCGCCAAGGCTCGAGTCTGCGACTGATCATTATCTACAAAAGCAGCCACTGCTTTTTCTATTTCTGCATTTAGAGAACATCCATCCTTAAACGCACAAAAAGCCAGTTTTTTGTGGAGTACTGGTGAAATTCTCACATTAAATGTCCCCTTATATTCTTTTTCAGGAGTTTTTCCAACCTCTTTACAAAATTCCAAATAATCATCTACTGCTGAATGAAATTCAGCTTCTATGCTGGAAATATCTCCAGCCTCAAAATCAACATAATCATTAATCCCTTCAATTTTACCTCTCAAAACCATAGATTCTGCATCAAATTCAATCTTTGTATGATATCCTTTATATTCCATTATGTTATTCTTCATAATTCCCCCATCTCCTCTAAACGAGCTGCCAAATCTTTGATCGCACCAATACTCATCTCCCGGATGAGGCTTATGTAATAAAATAATACGCTGATCACTCACTCTATAGAACTTAACTCTTGATCCAGATGTTTTTCCTTTATTAAATTCCTGAAATCCAAGCTGAGTTAACAAATACTTTGCCTCTGAATAGGTGTAATCTTTTGGGCACAAGGATAATCTTTCTTTAGCTTTATCTATCTTACTCATATAAAGCCCTCACTTTGTAACTACTTTCTAGTTGCATTTTATCATATCTGAGTAAATTGTCAATAGTATAATCTCTTTGGGATAGAATATACTCCTGCTCCTGTAGGCTGGAATCTTAAACGCCTACGGTTGCTTCATATCAAAAAACAGGATTAATCAGTTTATTCTACTGGTTAATCCTGTTTTCTGCAGCCTAATACTTTCTAAGTAGTTTCAATAAATACTTCATAAATCCTGAATCTAAAAAAATTTAACCATTTCTTTCTATTCCACCAGCCACTGCAGAATATTCAGTCTCAGGATTCCATCAAAATCCTCTTCCCCCTCATCCATAGTCAGAAGATATTTGGGATAATTATCGCGAATCTGCTGCAGAGGTGTCAGCTTTTCCAGAAGATCCTTCTCATCAGCCGTACTTTCTGCCACCTGAAAATACACTGGTCTGCCATTGCGAAGAGCCACAAAATCAATCTCTCCGCTGGCTCCCAGCTGACCGTTATACACCTCCGGATACCGCCTTTTCAGCTCCAAAAATACAACATTTTCCAGGATAGAAGCCTTTCTCTTTTCCCCGGATTTTACCAGCATATTTCCAAAAGCCGGATCGCACAGATAAAACTTATTCATCGTGGTCAGAAGCTGTCTGTTCTTAATATGATAACGGCGTACCTCGTAAAACAGACGGCTTTCTGTCAGTCCGTGAAGATATCGATCCACTGTTTTCTGATCAATTTTCTGTCCCTTTGCAGTCAACGCATTGGCAATCGCCGCAGGGGAAGTTCTATTTCCCATCTCCGTCATCAGAAGACGGGCAATGGCTTCCAGCATCCCTGCATCCGCCACTTTCTGCCGCTTTACCACATCATTCAGCATAATCGTATAGTAAAGGCCGCTTAAATACTCTGCTGCCTCCTGCCCGCTGTAATCGTGCCGGGCCACATAAGGAAATGAGCTGTCTGACAGATATTTTTCAAAAGCTTCTGCCGGAGAAGCTGTCTCTCCGCCCTGATACCCTTGAAACTCCCGAAAAGACAGAGGAAACAGTTCAAGACATACCGCCTCTTTGCCCAGCAGAGACTTCTCCTTCTCAGAACATTCCCAGTTGCAGGACATACTTACATAAACATCACAGTTTCCCAGAGAAAGCAGCCAGGCCGCTGACCGCTCCCAATCCTGTACGTGGTGAAGCTCATTCAGAAATACATAATACTTCTGCTGCGGTGAAATCTGTTTTTCCAGGTACTGATTCAATGCCTGAAAATCTGTTAAATTATCAAAATCCGGACTTTCCAAATCCATAGAAATTATCTGTTTCTTCTCCGTTCCCTGCTCTAAAAGAGCATCCTGAAACATTGAAAACAGCGCAGTTTTCCCACAGCGGCGAACCCCTGTCACCACCTTCAAAAGCGGCTGGTCCTTCCACTGCCACAGCCAGTCCAGATTCTCTTGCCGATTCAAATAAGTCATTGTAATTTCATTCCTTCCGCGTTATACGCTTCCCCTTGTTTTGGATGCTATAACCGTGTCTCTAAGCTGCTCCCCAGCATTAAGCTGACAGACTTAATTCCACAATTTCTCCGGATAAATCTTATCCTTTATCATAGCAGCAAAATCAGTTCTTGCCGCCTCCAGGTCCTGATGGTATGTAATTCCAATCCACTTATCTGAAGTTGGAATTACCTTAACAGCGGCCTGGTTCTTTTTCAAAAGTCCGTCTACAATTACCGGAATCAGGTACTCCTTCTTCAAAGGATCCCCGGACTCATCCTCCAAAAATCGAACAAATCCTTCTTCCAGATAATCAATAAATTCTGGATATCCGGCCCACATATTCATAGAAACCTTAGACTCCGGAGAAATCCACTCCTGCACCTGAGGATTTTCACAGACAACCTTCCCCTGATCCATAGCGATACCAGAAGTTTCAATCACCTGCGTCAGCATTCCGTCCTCATTCTCCACACAAATTCCACGGGTTACTGTACCATTTTCGCTGACAGTATTCTTCAGTACAAAACCAGCCATGGCCATGGTAAAATCAGCCGTTTCCTCCGTTTCAGAAACCAGAAAATCATGGAGTTTTACAAAGGCTTCCTTTCCATAATAGTCATCTGCATTGATGATCACAAATGGCTCCTTCACCACACCACGACAGGCTAATACAGCCTGTCCCGTTCCCCAGGGCTTAGTGCGTCCCTCCGGAACAGAAAATCCTTCCGGCAAATTTTCCAGTTCCTGATATACATATTCCACATCTATGTATTTGCTGATGCGATTGCCAATCACTTCTTTGAATTCCTTTTCAATATCTTTTCTGATAATAAATACAACCTTATCAAAACCGGCCTGCTTCGCATCATAAATAGAATAATCCATGATAATTTCCCCGTTAGAGTTCATTTTCGCAAGCTGTTTAATTCCGGTTCCAAAACGGCTGCCGATACCGGCTGCCATGATGATTAAAGTTGTGTGCATAGTTAATCTCCCCTTTTTATTTTGATTATCTCATATTAATCACTCTGTCTCCGCATCCGGCTCCACCACATCTGCTACATGGCTGTTTCCAAACTG
>UQFC01000041.1 GCA_900540335.1 uncultured Clostridium sp.
CATCCTGCTCTGTCAGTCGGTTTTCCACAACCTGACGCCCCAGAGCCTCCGTTATATCGTAGAACTCGGAATACACCGGAGTCTGGATTAAAACCTTGTCTCCAGGTTTGGTGAATACCTGCATAATTCCCGCCAGTGCCGGAACCACGCCCAGACTCCAGCTTGCAAGCGCCGGATCAATCGTCCACCCGTTCCGGCGCTCCTGCCAGGAGCAGATTGCCTTAAAATAACTGTCCGGGCGGGAGGTATAACCCCAGATTCCCTCTTCCGCCTTTTCTTTTAAAGCATCAATAATGGGCTGTGCCGTTTTAAAATCCATATCAGCTACCCACAGAGGAATTACATCCATTGTGCCGAATTTTTTCACTCTTTCATCATATTTTGATGAACGGTTTGTGCTGCGGTCTATAACCTGATCAAAATCATATTTCATACTCTCCACTCCTTTCCTCTGAAAAAAAAAGAACATGCCGACGCATATTCTTTTCTTTCAGCCGGGGGCATAATCCCCCGGCCCGTTGTGATTCATTTGTCCGCTTAGGATGGAATCCATGCTCCGTCCGCGCCTACCTGATATCCATCCGGTGTCGTGGTATTCGTAAGCAGGTGACCTCTGGTTCCATCAGAGATCTCATGGAAATAATACCATTTTCCGTCAATCTGATGCCAGCCCGTATACATATGGCCTCTGGTTCCGTCAGCTGCAGCATGGAGGTAATAAACCTGATCGTCCAGCCTCAGCCAGCCGCTTGCCATATTGCTGTTTGCATCAAAATAGTACCAGGAATCTACTCCGCCCCAGTGTACCAGCTGCCAGCAGGAGGTAGCAAGGCTTCCGTCAAAATAAGTAAAGGTCCAGTTCCCATCCGGACGCTGCAGCCAGTACCCGTCAGCTGCATCTGATACGGCTCCAACCGGCGGTGCAGATTCTGCATAGGCGCAAAGCGGTACTGCCGCAGTCATCGCTGCCGCTGCCATCAGAGCTGTGAGCATTCTGCGGCCTGCTTTGCTGAATGTGAAAAGAATTTTTCTCATAAATTCTCCTTTCTTTCGCAGTTTTCCGTCAACTGCTTTTCTTGTTTTGAATTATAGTACAAAACTGCAAAAGGAAACATATCCTCTTTTGAGGAAATTTAAGAAGAAATGTATGCATTTTTCACAAAAAATATTTCATTGAAAAAATTTAGTGATGTCCGCCGCACTCGTCTGCATGCTCATGGTTATGGCAGATAGAGCCGGTAGAAATCAGCTCACCCTTTAAATAAGTCTCTACAGCTGCTCTTGCATCTCCCTGAACGCCTACAATGACTTCTACACCGCGTTCATTGAAAATGTCAACTGCGCCGCCGCCCATACCGCCGGAAATAATTACCTGAGCTCCGTTATCTGCCAGGAAATTGGGCAGAAAGCCCGGACGATGACCCGGATTGGGAACAGAGTTTTCAGAAATAATCTTTCCGTCCTCTGTGTCAAAAAAGATAAAGTTCTCACAATGTCCAAAATGTCCTGCTACACTGTTTCCCATAGCTGCTACTGCAATTTTCATAATCAATTACTCCTTTATATTTAATAATTTGTTAACGTTTTGATAGATCTCCAGCAATGCATTTCCAGCCGGACAATCGATGTCTGCAAGGGTTTTCCCTGTATTAATCGCCTCGGAAGCAGACTTGTCATACGGAATCTGTCCAACAAACGGAAGGTGTTCTTCCTGACAAAACCGTTTGATCTCCTCTGTATGTTCCGGGCTTACATCCCATTTATTAACACAGACTGCCAGTTTCGCCTGCAGATTTTCAGCTGTTTTTACCAGCCTTTTTAAATCACTGATTCCGGAAAAACTGGGTTCTGCCACTACCAGAACCAGATCCATGCCGCTGACAGATGCAATAACCGGACATCCGATTCCGGGAGAGCCGTCTATCACAGCAAGCTCTGTTTTCCCGGCATGCTTCAGCATCGCCATTTTTACCTCGGTAACCAGCTTTCCGGAATTTCCACGGCCCATTTTCAAAGAGGCAGTGGAAAATACACCGTCCTCCAGATACAGTTCCTTTCTCCCGGCCACATCCTTTTCCAGGGTCACTGCCCCGGCCGGACATACGTAAGAACAGACACCACATCCCTCACAGGCATATTCATTTACCTGAAACCTGCCCTCACATGGAATCAGGGCAGAAAAACGGCAGTGGGACCGGCAGATTCCGCAGCCTGTGCATTTTTCCGGATCAATTACCGCCTTATCGCCTCCCAGAAAGGACGACACCTCGGGCGTTCCCTTCCGCTCTGCCACAAGATGAAGGTTGGGAGCGTCCACATCACAGTCTGCAATGGCTTTCGTCCGGGAAAAGCGAATCAAAGCCGCTGCTGTAGTGGTTTTTCCCGTACCGCCCTTTCCGCTTAATATCAAAAGCCGCTTCATGATACACCTCCCGTCTGCTGAATCTGTGCAAGAAGTTCAGAAAAGATATGGCGCATCTCTGGACTGTGATAAGAAACGATCTGTCCCGCTGCAGCCAGAGCTGCAATATGGGGATCGTAGGGAATTCTGGCCAGAACCGGAAGCTCCTTCTCCCTGCAGAACTGTTCTAACGGTTCATACCGGGTATCCTGCTTGTTAATCACAACACCGCAGGGCTTTCCAAGAAGGGTAACCAGTTCATGAACCATCTGGAAATTATGAAATCCGAAGGCTGTCGGCTCTGCCACAAGAACACAGAAATCCGCATCCATCACACATTCCATTACACTGCAGGCACTGCCCGGAGGACAATCTAAAACAGTAAATCCTTCCGCCTGCTTCAGCGCTTCCCGGATAATCGGAATTCCCGAAGCTTCTCCCGGATTTAAAATCCCGGTTACCACCCGGACGTTTTCTGCTGTCCCGATTTCCAGAACACCAACCGGCTTTTCTTTTTCTGTAATGGCTTTTTCCGGACAAACCAGACTGCAGCCGCCGCAGCTGTGGCAGACCTCGGAAAAGACCATCGGTTTTTCTTTGATATACATCAGGGCATGAAACCGGCAAAACTGTACGCACTTTTTACATCCGTTACAGCGTTCGGCATCAAAAACAGGAAGAAGCGTGCTTACCTGGGAAGAGGTCACCTGACCGGGCTGAAAAAACAGCCGTCCATTCGGTTCCTCCACATCACAGTCAATATAAACCGCATGCTCTGCCGCTGCTGCAAGGTTCACTGCAGTCAGGGTTTTTCCTGCTCCGCCCTTTCCGCTTAAACAGGCAATCTTCACTGCACACCGTGGAAGCCGCCATGAAACTGAGTCAGTTTCTGGAGTCTTCCCTCCTCCAGAGCAGCCAGATCCTCCGCTGCGGCTTTATTTGCGGATTTATAAATTTTCATGCCTGCTTCATGAAAAACATCAGCTGCATTCTGTCCGCATCGGACAGTAATCAGATCCGTTACACCATTGTCTACCAGAAACTGAGCTGCCTGAATTCCCGCACCTCCCTGCGCCTGAGCTGCCGGGTTCTCTTCTATGGTGTCGGTTCCGTTTTCCCGAAATAAAAAATAAGGCGCACGAGCTAAAACAATGCACACATCCTGCTGATTTTCATCCAGGGGAATTGCAATCTTCATTCCTTCAACCTCCTTTAGCAATCTTTGTTCACAGCGGATTCGGTGTCTCCTGCAGCCTCCGCAGCCGCAGAAATCTTCTCTGCCGTCGCAAAGCTGGTAATCACCGCCTTCAATTCTCAGAGGACGCCCGTCTACAAGAGCCTCTGCCAGTTTCTGCCTGGCAGAATTGTAGATCATCTGAACGGTAGTTCTTGCAACCTGCATGTAGCTGCTGCACTCCTCCTGAGAAAATCCCTGCCGGTCAATCAGACGAATCGCCTCATATTCGTCCACGGTAAGGATCACGGCAGAATCACAGGAGCCGCTGCCCGCCGGAAAAAATTCCCGAATCTGAGGCATCTGACATACTTTTCTGCATTTCTTTGGTCTTGGCATATGGACCTCCCTGTATTTCCTGTCGCTGTGTTGCTGCACCAGTTTATTTATGACATATGTCATTAACCAATTGGAGTATATCTCTATTTATGACATATGTCAATAACTTTTTCTTTCAACTGACGCAGAAGCTCCCGCGGCAGCTCCATCACACAGCCTTTCAGAGGATTCACAATCTGGCTGATGCGAAGATTTCCCTGAAGGGACAAAAGCATTGCTGCCTGAGCATCCGTCAGTTCAAATTCTTCTATCAGCCACCGATGCATTTTTCTTGCCGCTGTAAGACTGCATTCATCCAAGGATGCTGCCGCCGCAGTCGTGCAGCAGGTATCTTCCGTCACCAGAAAAGGTGTTGGCAGAAAACGCGGTTTTTTTATTAAATTCACTTTCAACACAACACTGCCGTTCACCTCAAGGCCGCAGATCGCCGTTTCTCCGTCCCCCTGTACACCGTGAAGATCTCCTACCGACAGAAGGCCTCCGGGTACAGACACCGGAAGATAGAGTCGGCTCCCGATTCCCAGATCCCGGATATCCAGATTTCCTCCGTGTTCTCCCGGCTCTTCCGTAGAAACAGGAGCTCCTGCCGGACAGGTTCCGATCACTCCAATCATAGGGCGGAGTTTGATTTGAATATCCTCGTCAAAAGCCACACTTCCGCCTTCAATAGGGAACTGACGGCAGTGGCTTCCCTCAATTTCATAGGTGCCAACCCCGTTCCGGACGCACATGGAACCGAAACAGTCCACGGCAATATCCAGAATCTCAATCTCCAGCACATCTCCCGGCTCTGCTCCGCGAATATACAACGGGCCTGTTACCGGATTTCCTTCCGGCATTGCAAGCTTCGAATAATCCATACCGTCTCCGGTGATTCTTTTCCCGTAGCAGTCCATACAGCAAAATACTACCGTTTCCCCGTCATCAGCATATGCAGCCGGCTCTTCCTTCGAATCAAAAAAAATCCGGATATTCTCCGGTTTTAAAATCTGCTGATTTTTCATATATCAATGCCTCCTTCATCACTTATTTTTACTTCTGCTCCTGACTCTGCTCCAGCAGCTGTTCTGATATTCTGAGGATCGCCTCCTGCTTTTCACGCAGAGAGCGGGAACGGGCCTCCTCTTCCGAAAGCGCTGCATACAAATGAATGGCGTTGACACGATCCCAGATAATCTCTCTTTCCTTTTCCCTGGCCATGGCCGCCTCCTTTGCAGCCTCCGTCTCCTCCCGCAGACTCTCTCTGCAGACTTCCAGCTGGCGGTTCTTTTCACGCAGTCTGAGCGCCAGAAAAACAACTCCCCCTGACAGAATGATTGCAAATACCGCACACACCATTATTTTCCTCCCTTCGGCAGGTTTTCACTGACTGCCCTGCGCAGCTCATCCGGATGCACCGGCATAGAAAGAACCGTAAGCCCGGTGCCATCACTGACAGAATATTCTTCCTTCTTTGTTTTTTTCGTCAAAAGAATTGCCGGAACCTCCAGCTTCTGAAATCCTGTTTTCTTCAGCTTTTCCCAGGAAAATTCATCCGCAATCCAAAGCGATGGCTTCCGGTTCCCCGTTCGTTTTTTCATCTCCTCCACAGAAGAAAATACCTGGATATGTACCGGAATCCGATTGACCGCCTGATACAGCCCGCGTCCGTATTCCTCGTCTCTGCAGAGAATCACAACGAGAAAATCTGCTTTTTTTCTTTGTCCTGACTCAATAAAGTCAAGAACCGGCGTATTATAAAGCTGAAACTTCTTTTCCTGATAAACGGAATGATAATAGCTCCTTGCCGCCTGGCACATTCTTCGGCAAAACTGTTCGATATCAATTCGAATATCCGTCACTCCATCCTGACGGCTGGATGAATCCAGCTGACATAGAGAGGTTCCGCAGTTGACGCCCAGATGAAAGCGTGTTCCCTCTTCCTCTTCATCATTCAGAAATCCTTTGTTCTGGTGCAGGTATTCACACCTGAGCTGCCAGCACCGTTCTCCCGAAATATACGGAGAAGGATCTCTGGGAGATACCTTAAAAAACTTTCCCGCGTATTCGTCAAACCACCTGATATACTGAGTCCCCACATCGCGGGACGGGTTCTTCTGCCGATCCAGAATCACTCTTCCGTCCCGATATCGTTTTACAATCTCCGGAAATGCAATCCCACCGCAAATATCCGGCAGGGTCAGAGCCAGCGCCAGGGCAGACTGCCATCTTCCGTCCTCAATATTAAATTCCACTTCATCTACACGATGAAGGAATGTAAAGCTTACATCTTCCCGACTCATATTCCTTAACAGAAACCTCCTTACTTCTGGATAATACAGGAACAAACCTTTTTCCGCTTCAAACTTTTCTATAAGTTTATCATACAATCAGAATGTTCTCAATACAGGAGAACGTTTCCTTCCGACGCATGGCAATCCTCGCGGAGTGTTTTTTTCACAGAAAGCAATTTCCTGAAAAACAAAAACTCCCCTGATTCTTTTTAACCGAATCAGGGGGATTTCCTCTTTCTTATCTGTTTTTTTACCGGGCTTTAATTTCAAACTCCTGCACGCCTGCAGAACCGGGGGCTACTTCATACGGTTCAAATACGATGACAGGATTTCCTGCCTCATTCATATAGAAGGACGTCTCTTCTGTAATATCCGGCAGCGCATCCTGGAAATAACCGCCTCTCTCTTCCATCTGCTTCTTCACCTGTTCCACTGCAGTCTGACTGTAATTGTCTCCTAATACATCCTTTAAAGAAATTAATTTTCCATTTTTCAGGTCAAAATTATAATACCGGCTCTGTCTTCCTGCATTGTTCCAGTTTTCTCTGCCATGAACGGCAAGAGACAGGAAATCATCCGACTGGGATTTCACGTCATACCAGACCTTGATTTCAATCTTGTGCTCCTTCCACTCCTCAACCGTTCCTCCGGTATCTAAAAATGCCTTGCGATATTCCATGGCATTTTCTATAGACTCCTCTGCATACAGCTCGCACAGTCTGTGAATCTCAGAATTTACAGACTGTTCCAGGTTCTTAAAATCCCCGGAAATCATTTCAATGCTGGGAATATCTACAGCAATACTGTAGTCCTCTGTTTTTGTTTCATAGGATCGAAACGTCAAAACCTTTGCAACCATGCCAATCACGGGAATTTCTTCCGCCGCATGGGCAAATGTGACGCTGGTGTTTAACGCTGCTGTAAATAAAACGACTGCGGCGGCGGCGGCTGCCAGACTATGATGAAACAGCTTTTTTACAGCTGTCTGTCTCCGCCGTTTTTCCGCTTTTTCAATCTCTGACTGAACGCGCACAGAAAGCTCCGGCGGAATCATAATTTCTTCATACTGTTTTCTTGCTTCTTCCATTCTGTTCATAGATTTTCCTCCTTCAATATCAGCTTTAAAGAGCGAAGGCCCCGGTAAAGTCTGGCCTTTGCAGTATTCAGATTCAGATTTGTGACTTCTGCTATTTCTTTTAATGTCAGATCTTCATAAAACCTCAGCTTGATTACAGTCTGAGATTCCAGGTCAAGTTTACCAATCTGCTCGTAAAGCGTATCCTGTGTATCAAACCCTTTTTCTTCATAATACCCTTCTTTTTCCTCACAGCCTTCCAGTGAACCATACCTTTTATTTTCTCTGAGCATTTTAAGACTTTCATTCACAATGATTTTGTATAACCAGGTTTTCATTGCCTCCTCTCTTCTTAAATCCCCATAATGCTCCAGGGCTTTACAAACGGAACTTTGCACCACATCCAGCGCATCCTCCTGATTTCTCACATAACTGTATGCCAGCCTGTAGAATTTATTTTGATTTTCGATTATGTAATCTACAATCTTTCTATAAAAATCTTCCTTCATTCCAATATCCTCTCAGTATTACTTATTTCGTCTTCTTATCTTATAGATAGATTTTACATGAAAAAAGTTGCAAAATCATAAAAAAGGAGCAAGTAAAGGAGCAAGTTCCTGTGAACGAAAAATGCCGGAAGCACTCCGCCTCCGGCATTTTTCCAAAGAAATAAACACGATTTTTCCAAAACGTTTTACAGTCTGGGAAAAAAACGTTCAATTACCTCTTTTATTCCATTATGATTATTATCTTTTTTTGTAACGTAATCAGCCACCATCTGGACAGCATCAGGCGCATTTGCCATGGCAACTCCAAGACCGGCATGACAAATCATCGCAATGTCATTAAAGCTGTCGCCGCAGCAAACCATTCGTTCCCGTTCTATGCCGAGACGCTTTAAAAGATATTTCAATCCATAGGCTTTATCCACGTTTTTAGGAGTAACTTCCAGATACCAAGGTTCTGAATGAAAAACCTGGGCTTCGTGAAAATACTTATGAGAAAATACCGGCTCCAGATTTTCCAGAACATCCGGCTCTCCTGTGATGAGACATTCATTAACAGGAAGACTGGCGCGGTTCCGGAAGTTTTCGCAGTATTCAAGCGGCATTCCCATAATTTTTGATTCCATCTTTAAATAAGTGTCCGGCATGGTTCCGGCAATAATTTTTCCCGGCTGGTATATTGCTATTCCAACCTGATTTCTGACTGCATCCTCCCACAGACGTCCGGGAAGGTAACCGGGAAGGACCTTTTCAAATATGCATTCGCCAGTCCGTACATCCAGTATTTTTCCTCCGTTAAAGGAGAGAATATAGCTTTCATATTTCTCAAATCCCAGTTCTCTCGCTATGGGAAATACGCCCTCCGGAGGGCGGCCGGAAGCAAGCACCACCTTGATTCCCGCTTTCTGAATTCTGCGGACAGCCTCTCTTGTCTCCGGCAGAACCTCCTTTTGGGAGTTCGTTACCGTTCCGTCAATGTCCAGAACTAACAGCTCATATTTCATGGAATCCTCATTTCTGCAATCCTTTTTTCAAATATTCCGCTCTCGTCTCCTCAGGAACCATACAGCCTCCGGTTGCCCATGCAATATGTGTCGCCTGACTCATTTTATCTGTCAGATTCATTTTCTCCACATATTCTTTCAGCTTCTCCGGCTGAATCAGGGCAGCAAAGGACGCGCAGGAGCTGGGCTCAATGAAAATATCCTCTGTATGAAGAAGACCGCGCATCAGATCGTATAATTTCATATCTTCTATTGTGGCAATTCCCGAAAGCATCGGCTCAATCACCCGTCCCACAAATGCAGAAGGCCGTCCTACTGCCAGTCCGTCCGCATCTGTCCGTCCGTCAATATCCAGATCTCTCACGCTGATTCCATCCTGCAGTCCGGTTGCCATTCCAAGCATCATACAGCAGGCATGGGTCGGCTCTGTAAAGAAGCAATGAACATTGTCTCCATAAATCTTCTTGATTCCATAGGTAACTCCGCCCGGCGCTCCTCCGATTCCGCACGGAATGTACACAAACAAAGGATGTTCCTCATCAACCGGAATCTTCATTTCTTCAATCTGCGCTTTCAGCCGTTCCCCTGCCACACTGTATCCCAGGAACAGGTTTTGAGAGTTTTCATCATCTACAAAATAGCTCATAGGATCTGCATCGGAATTTTCTCTTCCTTTTTCTACTGCAGCGCAATAGTCATCTGCATATTCCACAACCTCTACGCCGCGGCTGCGCAGCAGATCCTTTTTCCACTGTTTTGCATCAGCAGACATATGGACAATCACCCGGAATCCTAATTTTGCACTCATAATTCCAATACTCATGCCAAGATTTCCCGTGCTTCCCACCTGTACTGTATACTTTCCGAAAAACTTCACAAATTCCGGTTCTGCAAGAACACTGTAATCGTCAGTCTCTTTAAGCATACCTGATTCCAGAGCCAAATCCTCTGCATGCTTTAACACCTCATAGATACCGCCTCTTGCCTTAACAGAACCTGATACAGGAAGATGGCTGTCCATTTTCAGCATCAGACGGCCTTCCACTCCGGCATGATATTCCGTATTCAAAAATTCCTTCATTTCAGGAATATCGCGAAGCTCTGATTCAATGATTCCACCGGTTTCCTCCAGCTCCGGAAATACCCGTTTTAAATAAGGAGCAAATCTCAGCAGTCGTTTGCTTGCATCGCAAATTTGTTCCGTACTGATCTCACCGGCCGGCTGTTCCTTCTCCGGAACCATTTTATCGTTAAGCCAGAAGGTTTCCCTCAGCTCAAATGCATCTTTTACTGCCGGGATACTGTTGATATATTTCTGAAATTCTTCCTTCATTTTTTTACTCCTTTTTCTTTAAATATCCGTTTGACGGATTCATAAACTCTCTGGTAAGCCGTTTTACCTCAGGGGCCAGGAAAAACAGTGCCGCAATATTGGGAATAATCAAAAGACCCAGGGCACAATCCTGAATAAACCATACCATGTCAATCGTACTTAAACTTCCCAGAATAATAATCAGCGGAAAGAGCAGCCGGTATATTTTTGCCCATTGCGGCTTATTCAGGTAATTCAGGCTGACATGTCCAAAATACCACTGGCTCATCAGAGATGTTCCTGCAAATAAAATCAGGCTGATATAAATCACATACTGCATTCCCGGAATCGCTGTTTGAAATGCTGCCGCAGCCAGTGTGGATGCGTTGGTGTGAACCGTATTTACTTCTGTAATCAGAACTGCAAAGCCTGTTGTGCTGCAGATAATCATCGTGTCAACAAAAACCTCGATAATACCGCAAAGTCCCTGGCGGACAGGATGATCCACATCAGCAGACGAATGAAGAACTGCCGCAGAGCCTTCACCGGCCTCATTGGAATACAGGCCGCGGGCCACGCCAAAGCGCATAGCCTCTTTGGCTGAAATTCCTGCTAAAGCTCCTGCTCCCGCCTTCAGAGAAAAGGCCCCCTGAATCACAGATGCAAACATTTCGGGAATTTTTCCCGCGTTCATCAAAAGAATCAAAAAACCGCCTGCCACATAAATCCCTGCCATAAACGGAACAATTTTCTGCGCCACATAAACCAGCCTCTGAAACCCTCCGCTGATAATCAAAGTCATAACAATCGCTGCTATCAGACCTGTGATGATATAGGGACTGTGAAATGCCTCACTTGCCACATTTGATATGGTGTTGGCCTGAATCAGGGTTCCCCCGGCATTCTGGATAAAGAGCATGCATGCCACAAAAATACCGGCTCCCTTCCAGTGCATTCCGTATTGGATATAATACATCGGGCCGCCGTTTATATTTCCCTGGCTGTCTTTTCCCTGATATTTCATACCCAGAACAATCTCACCGAACTTCGTAGCCATACCGAAAAAAGCTGCCACCCACATCCAGAACAGCGCGCCGGGACCGCCTGCTAAAATAGCTGTGGAAACTCCCACAATATTCCCGCTGCCCACACAGCTGGCAATTGCCGCGCACAATGCCTGATACGAGGAACACTTTTTTCCATTTTCTTCTTTTGAGGAATTTCCCCTTAAACGAAACGTGCCCTTCCACATCATTTTGACACAGCGAAACTGGATAAAGCCTGTGGTCACCGTATAGTAAATTCCCAGTCCCAAAAGGGCAAATAAAAGCCAGTCACCCCACAAAAAATCGGCAAGTGTTTTGAAAATCTTCTCGATTTCATTCATGAATCAATTCCTCATTCCAACAGATTTCTCCCCTGTGCATCCGGAAGACTTGCTCCCATAATCGCTGCCAGCGTCGGCGCAACATCAATCAGGCGGACATTTTCAACATTTCCCTTTTTGATTCCTGCTCCAGAAATCATAAAGGATGCTCTCATTTCCGGGAAGTTCTCACTGTATCCATGCTGTGCCTTCTGCGTTAATTTTGTTCTGCAGTAGTCTCCTGTTGTATCATCCCGTAATTCATATCCCTTTTTTGAAACCAGAACATAAGCTGCCTCCGGGAAACCTCCCCGTTCCTTTGCCTCAGCCGCATCCAAAACCTCCAGAATTCCGCTTTCCGGATCAGCCTTCATCTGATCAAGCACTGATTTCAGACACTCTGCTGCTTCCTGATCCTCCGGATCGGCCAGGCGGATCTCAGCAGTGCCGCCTGCTCTCTGGCTGTATGCTTTCCAGTCTGTCACATTTCCCTGGTCATCTGTTTCCAGCAATCCTGCTTTTCTCAGAAGTACATTCGGAGAAATATTATGAGTATTATCAAGAGAACCGTGGTCGGAGACAACACAGACAACCAGATTGCCCTCTGTAATCCGCTCTGCCTCCTGAATCAGTTCTCCCAGCATCCTGTCAATTTTCTGAAGGCTTTCCTTAGCCTCATTGCTGTATACGCCATACTGATGGGCACTCTCATCAAAGCTTGCGAAATAAGCAGAAAGGAAAAACGGTTTTTCCTGAATTCCGGGCTCCAGCTTGTTTTTGAGAATCCAGAGCGCTGCCTTTCCTCTCTGGGCATCGCCTGCATCAGACAGATCCAGGCCGCCGGCATAGGTTCCGATCTCCTGTTCCATTTCCAGAATCATTCCCTGCGGCTTTGCCACTGCATCAATAAACAGACTGTCCAGGCTGCTTCCATCCCACCAGAATTCCGGCGCAATAAAATCTCCCTTTGCCCCTACAGATGTGGGAAATGCTGCACTTGCAGACCAGTAACCGCTCTCCTTTGCTGCCTCCCAGAGAGTTTTTACCCTGCTGTTTGCAAACCAGTGCCAGGCCCCAAGATGTTCTCCCTTCGGATCGAAAATACCGTTATTCACAATCCCGTGAACAGCCGGATTTGTCCCTGTAATCATGCTTTGATGGCATGGATAGGTAAACGTAGGGAATACGCTCTTCATTCCATCCCTTGCCGTACAGCCATTTTCAACAAAATACTTTGTAATTACTGGAAGCTTAATATTCAGTCTTTCCTGTTCAAATACATACTCCGGTTTTAATGCATCTACGGAAATAAGCAGTACGCTCGGTTTCTGTTTCATTTACTATTCAACCCTTTCTTTTGAGATCACCATTTCTACTCCTGCTTTTCTGAATGCGGCAATCTGATCATGGGATGCGCCTGCATCCGTGATAATCATGGAAATCTGATCGATTTCGCACATTTTCACAAGGGAATTTACTCCCAGCTTGGAACTGTCTGCAATTACAATTGTTTTTTCAGCTGCTTCCATCATTCTGTTCTGGACAAGAATTTCATCCATTCGCTGATAAGTAATGCCCCGCTCCACAGAAATACCGCAGGTTGTCAGGAAAAATGTGTCTACATTAATTTTAGAAAAAATCAGTGTCGCTATATCAGATACAAAGGCTTCCTCATCAGGGCGGTAAATCCCGCCTGTGAGAACAAGAGTAATCCCTTCACAATCTGCCAGTTCATTGGCAACAGCCAGTGAATTGGTAACAACAGTGAGAGAATGAAACCTTCCTTTGATTGCCTTTGCCAGAAGCAGCGCCGTTGTTCCGGAGTCCAGGGCTATCGCCTGTCCTTCGCAAATGTAGTTTACAGCTTCCTCGGCAATTTCCTCCTTGCTGTGCCACTGCTCCTCTTTTCTTTTATTAAAAGAGGTATAGGAAAGACTTTTCTCCAGAGACGTATCCACTTTCATTGCTCCGCCATGGATTCTTCTCAGCATCCCTTTTGCTTCCATGTTTTCCAAATCTCTGCGTATCGTCTCTCTGGAGGTTCCCAGTAATTTGCACAAAGCAGTTGCTTTCACACTTCCCTCTCTGTTCAGCAGATTCAGGATTTCTTCATATCTTTGCTCTGATAACATAAATTTCAACTCCTTCAAACTAGTCAAATCCGTTCTATGTGCACATAATAACACAATAATACACATTTTGCAACCTATTTTCGCTTGTATTTACAAATTTTCGCCTGATATTTTTTTCATTAATTAGGTAGAACTCTCAATAAAAACACATTTTTGCAATAAAATACACATTTTCACTTGACATTACACACTTTTACAACTATACTGAAACTGTCAAATCCGTTTCACTAAATCCTGATAAAATATGTGAGGTATTTTCGTATGTCTGAACAGGTTAAGAAAAAAATTGATAAAAAGTGGATTTCCTTCGGTACCCTGATGCTGGGAGCCGGAACCATCTATAAGCTGGGCTTTCTGAAAGACGCATTCTATGTGCCAATGCAGGAATTTATGGGACTGTCACACACCCAGATCGGAACTGCCATGAGTGTAGCCGGACTGATTTCTACCTTTGGATTTCTGGCTTCCATTTATCTGACAGACCGGGTTTCCAAAAAAATCATGATTCCGTTATCACTGATCAGTATCTGTCTGTGTGGAATCTGGCTTTCAACATTTCCGTCCTACGGCGTATTTCTTTTGATTTACTGTCTTCTTGCAATATGCGCAGATATGCTCTACTGGCCTACCATGCTGAAAACAGTCCGTCTTCTGGGAAATGAAGATGAACAGGGACGAATGTTTGGAATTATGGAAGCAGGACGCGGTCTGATGGATACCATCGTAGCTTTCAGCGCCCTGGCAATTTTTTCCGCCTGCGGCAGCAATGCATTTGGATTAAAAATGGCAATCCTGTTTTATTCTGTCGTACCCGGCGTCATCGGCATTATTCTTTACTTCCTTCTGGAGCCGGATGAAAAACCTGCGCCTTCCGCTTCCGGAGAGGCTGTCAGCGCAAACAAACAGGCCTGGGAAGGGGTTTTACGGGCTTTAAAAAACAAAAACATCTGGCTGGTATCCTTCAACGTATTTTTCGTTTACAGCGTGTACTGCGGACTGACCTACTTCATTCCGTTCCTGGAAGAGATTTATGCGCTTCCTGTGGCATTAGTCGGAGTATATGGAATTATTAACCAGTACGGTCTGAAAATGCTCGGCGGTCCTGTCGGCGGTTTTATTACAGACAAGGTTCTTCACTCTGCAACACGATATCTTCAGATCGCCTTTGTAATTGTAGCTGCCGTTCTTGCTGTATTTGCCATCCTGCCCCATCAAAGCATGGGAATTATCCTGGGCATGGCAATCTCACTGACCATCAGTGCGTTTGTCTACAGTATGCGTGCAATCTTCTTTGCTCCGATGGATGAGGTTGATGTACCGCGTGAAATCACCGGTTCAGCAATGTCTCTTGGTTCCTTTATCGGTTATCTTCCGGGAGCATTCATGTACGCAGTATATGGAGGAATTCTAGATCAGTTTACAGGAATCACGGGGTACCGGATTGTATTTGCCATCATGGCTGCATTTGCAGTTGGCGGACTGCTTTTAAGTACCTATATTCTTGGTATTATCCGAAATCAGAAAAAACAGGCTGCGAAAGCTGCATAATATATTCTGAAATAAAAAAGGACGCACGTTCCCATGTATTGAAACGTGCGTCTTTTTTATTTCAGCTTTAAAAATGCCGCCAGATTGCCCCGCTCATTCCCCGTTGTCCGGTGAGAGAACAAAAGCTCCGGATTGCAGTGGGTGCAGATATCGGTTGTATGAATATTCTCCTTTTTTACACCTGCCTCCGCAAAAACAATCTCATTGGCCAGCCACAAATCCAGCTGATACTTTCCATTTTCTTTCTGATAAAACAGACTGTCATGCCAGGACTTGTCAAATTCCTTCCTGAATTCCTCCACAACCTCGCCGCCGACTTCAAAGCAGTCCCGGCAGATGCTGGGGCCTATGCAGGCAATTACCTCCTCCGGACTGGTGCTATAATTCTCTCTCATGGCATCCAGAGTTTTCTGTCCCATTCTGTTTACAGTTCCTCTCCATCCGGAGTGGGACAGACCAATGGCCCGGTGAACCGGATCCAGCAGATAAAGAGGAACGCAGTCTGCATAAAAGGTAACCAGAGTAATTCCCGGAATATTGGTAATCAGACCGTCTACATCCTGGTAATCCCGCGGACAGACAATGCCTTTTCCTTTATCCGCCTCTGTCACCCTTCTCACATGAGTGGTATGTGTCTGGTAAGAAAGCACCATATTTTCCGGCGCCGTATCGAGAATCTCTGCCATGCGGCGGTAATTTTCCATCACATGCTCCGGATCATCTCCTCTGCTGAAGGAAAAGTTCATGGAAGCAAAAATGCCTTCACTGACTCCGCCGGTACGGGTAGTGAAGCTGTGGCTTACCAGCCCGCTTTCCTCCAAAGCAGGAAATGACAGCCAGACAACCCCGTTTTTTTCTTTTATGTTTAATTGCTCTTTCGCCTGTTTCCGTTTCCATGATACCATCACAATCTTCCTCCGTCTCCCGGTTTCCGGGCAGCATTTATCCGGCATCCCCAAGCCTAGAACGCATCCTGAATCCAGGAAATTTCCGTTCCAAGAATGCAGATCACATCAAATCTGCACCTTGTATCCTCCCCATATCCGCAGCTGTACAGATAAAACCTGGCCGCACTGCGGATATGGCGCTGTTTAGAAGGTGTCACTGCCTCAGCCGGATCTCCCATTCTCCCATGGGAGCGGTATTTCACCTCAGCAAAAACAAGGACCGGACCATCCTGCAAAATCAGATCAATCTCTCCCTTGCGGCAGTAAAAATTCTGTTTTATCAGCTTCAGCCCTGCCTTTTGAAGGTATTCTGCAGCTATCTGCTCGTAATGCTGTCCGGTGTGCCGTTTATTTTCCCCATCCATACAAAAACTCCAGACCAGATCAGTCTTCCTGCTTCAGAAGCTTCTTTAAAAAGCTTCTCCGGTGAATGGGGGTGGGACCGTATTCCAGAATTGCCGCCCGGTGTGCCGCTGTTCCGTAGCCTTTGTGCTTCTTAAAGCCGTATTCCGGAAACAGGGTATCGTATTCATCCATCATATGATCCCTGGTAACCTTTGCCATAATACTGGCAGCTGCTATGGACACGCTCTTTGCATCTCCTTTAATAATCGGAATCTGCTGAATATCCAGACCGGGAATCGTCACCGCATCATTCAGCAAAAGCTCAGGCTGCACAGAAAGACCGGCTACAGCCTGACGCATGGCCTCGTAGGTTGCCTGAAGAATGTTGATTTCATCAATAACGTCCGGCCCTACAATGCCTACATTCCAGGCTATGGCCTTTTCCTGAATCTCAGAAAACAGCTCCTCTCTTTTTTTCTCTGACAGTTTTTTTGAATCATTTAAAAAGAGAATTTCACAGTCTTTGGGAAGGATGACTGCTCCGGCCACCACCGGCCCTGCAAGGGGACCGCGCCCCGCCTCATCAATGCCGCAGATCCAGCTGCAGGCTGCATAGGTATCTTCATATTCCCTCATGGCTGCCAGCCGTTCCCGCTCAGCCTGAAGCTTTTCTTCCGTCAGTTTTCGCATGGCTCCTCCGTTTCCTCCGGAGGGAACTCCAGGGTAATCCGTCCCAGCCGGCCGCTTCTAAAATCGTCAATTACAATTGCTGCCGCCTTTGCGTAATCCGGTTCTCCGCCCTTTAACAGACAGCCTCTCACCTTTGCAATCTGAGAAAGCCATTCTGCCTCTGTCCGGCCGGCAAAAGAAGCATCTCTCTCCTCTTCCGTCAAATACCGCTGAGGCAGAATCTGCGGATAATGGGCTTCCAGAAACCGGATCAGTTCCATGGCAAGCTCGTCTTTATTTAAAATCTCATCGTTAATCGAACCAATAAAAGCAAGCAGAAGCCCGACTCTCTGATCCTCAAAACGCGGCCAGAGAATTCCCGGGGTATCGAGAAGCTCCAGAGTCTTATTCAGGCGAATCCACTGATTTCCCTTGGTCACACCCGGCTTGTTTCCTGTCTTCGTACATGCTTTTCCTGCAAAGGAATTGATAAAAGTAGATTTTCCTACATTGGGAATTCCCACCACCATCGCACGCACAGGACGGTTCAGAATCCCCCGGCGGCGATCCCGCTCAATCTTTTCCTTACAGGCCTCCTGAACAACTCCATTGATCTGCTTTAATCCTGCGCCGCTTCTGGCATTTACCTTTACTACAAAAAATCCCTTTTTCTTAAACCAGGACGTCCATGCCTCATTCTGCTTTTCACTGGCAAGATCGGATTTGTTCAGCAGAATCAGCCGGGCCTTTCCCTTGCCCAGCTCGTCAATATCCGGATTCCGGCTTGCCAGAGGAACTCTGGCATCCACCAGCTCAATAATCAGATCAATCAGCTTTATATCTTCCTTCATGGCACGTTTCGCCTTTGTCATGTGCCCGGGATACCACTGTATATTCAAACAAATACCTCCCTGTTCTTTTTATCCTTCTCTCTGTCCGTTTTTCTGCCCTTTTCATTTACAGACACACTGCTGAAAAAAGCCGGTCTGCAGGTTTCCTGTCACCACTTTCTACGGCGAAGGAATCAGGCTGATATCGATCAGAGGAAACAGTCTGAGCCAGACTCTTCCCAGAATCTGCTCTTCTTTTACATTGCCTACATTCGCAAAACGGCTGTCTTCGCTGCTGTCGCGGTTATCACCAAGAAGAAAATATTCGCCCTCTCCCAGTTCTACCGGTTTTTCCGCCAGACCTGCCAGGGAAACATGTCCCAGTCCTTCTTCCTGAATCGGCTGTTCATTTACATAGACTGTACCGTCCTGAATCTGAACCACATCTCCGGGAATTCCAATGACCCGCTTGACATACAGCTTTTTGTCTTCCCGCTCAAATACCACTACATCCATCCGATCCGGCTTTCCAAAATCATACACCAGACTGTTCACCAGAACCACATCATCGGAATTCAGCAGCGGCTGCATAGACTGTCCGATTACGGTAACCCGGGTTCCGAAACAATTCAGACAAAACCAGGCAAAAGCCAGAGCCACTGCAATATCCACAACCCAGGATGACAATCTCCGAACCAGGTTCCGCTCATCTTCCTGATAAAATTCCACGCGCAACATCCTTCCTGCTTTTCATTTTTATCCAGAAACAAAACAAAGGGACAATTTTCATTGTCCCCTCATTCACGCAATTATTTTACTAACTCTTTAACCTTAGCAGCCTTACCTACTCTGTCTCTTAAGTAGTTCAGTTTTGCACGTCTTACTTTACCTCTTCTTACAACCTCGATGTTGTCTACAAACGGGGAATGTACAGGCCAGGTCTTCTCAACGCCGATACCGTTGGAGTTCTTACGAACGGTGAAGGTCTCTCTTGCGCCGCCGTTCTGTCTCTTAATAACGGTTCCCTCAAATACCTGGATTCTCTCGCGGTTACCCTCTTTGATCTTGTTGTAGACCTTAACGGTATCGCCTACTGCAAACTCCGGTACGGAAGCCTTTAACTGTGCTGCTTCAATGTTCTTAATAATTTCGTTCATTTGTGTGAACCTCCTTCAATATGTTTGATGTTCTATAATGCTTTCCGGGCAACAGAGGACCATCTCTTTTTATTCGTCACAACTTCCTAATCATATCATAGGATTTTATAAAATGCAAGCACAATTTTAACGGTTTTTCGCGGTTTCCGGCAGTTTTTTCAGGTTTTCTCTCCCCGTTTCTTTCTTACGCGGACTTCTTCCTTCCAGAACAAGCTCCACAAGCTGCGGAGGATTGCAGATGCGCTTCAAAAAACGGTTTCCCAGTCCGCTGCTTACGACCAGATGCTTCCCCTGCTCTATGTAATGCCCCCTGGAATAAGGAGGAAAGAGCCGCAGATCAGGCGAAAGCAGACCGGGAAGTTTTTTCCCCGGAAAACGGATAATCCCGCCGTGTACATGACCGGATAAGGTCAGATCTGCTCCCCATTCCCGATAAGCGGGATAATACAGAGGATTATGGGCCAAAAGCAGCGTACAGTACTCCGGATCTGCCTTTCCAAGGAAACGCTCCATATCTTCTTTTTCAAACTGTATACCCCACTGAAATTCTCCCAGAGGATCCTTATAATAAACCAGAGGCATAGTCAGACCGCAGATCCGAATCTGCCCGCCATCTCGGGTGATCGTCTGCCACTCATTGTCCAGAACACAGATTCCCCACTGCTTCAGCTGGCGAAAAAATATGTTTCTGCAGCCGGGCTCCAGAGTCATTTCATGGTTCCCAATGCTGTAATAAACAGGATATCTTCTGGCAAGACGGCGGCACAGCGCAAGACCGCTTTCCAGTCCTCCTCTTTTGCTGTCTGCCATATCCCCTGTCATAAGAACCATATCCGGATGAAAATCATCTATGGCTTTTATCAGCAGACTGTGGTTCTTTCCAAACCAGGCTCCATGAAGATCGGATAAATGCACCATGCGGACACCATAAAATTCCGGCGGAATCTTTTCTGACCGGATACTGCAGCGAACTTTTTCAAATAATGGCTTCATTTCCTCTCCTCTCTTCTTATGATACCGGATCCCGAAATACCACGTCCTCTATCTCAGCTTCTTTTCTTTCTATATCTGCCTCCAGATTCTCCCGGCGGTGCTTTAACTGCAAAATCACATTCTGAAGTCTGATTCTGGCTGCAGTCACCTGGGTCTGCGCCCGGCTAATCTGATCCTGTACCGCCCAGTCAATAAAAAGTCCATCAAAGAACACATCAGCAAACCTTAAAAAACCATCTGTACTTACCTCCATATGCTCCTGAGGAATCTCAACATCGGAAAGCTCCGTCTGAAACCTGCGCAGCTCTATCTGGAAGCGTTCAATTCCCTCCTGCGCCCGATCCATATGCTCGTGCTTGGCCAGAGTTGTCAGCATTCCTCCTCCAAGCATATCCCAGGTACCCCAGTTTCCCGCACTGGATAAGCTGTCCAGAATCTTGTCCGCTGTGGAAAGAGCTGCATTTCCCGCTGCTTCCGCTTCCTGAATCTCCCGTTTCTGCTGTCTCATTGCAGCCAGCTCCTCTTCCATTTGAAGAACCTGTTCTCCGCCCCCTGTTCCGGAAATCTTCATTTCCTCCCGCTTTTCTTTCAGAAGACGTTTCAGCTGTTCCTCGCACCCCTGAAAACGGGCCGCCTCCTGTCTGACTGCACGCAGATCCTGCCTCACTGCCTCCAGCTCCTCCATAGCTGCATCGTACTTCACTGCCGCTGCGTATGCCTCTGCCTTTTCCTTTTCCAGCCTTGCATCCAGGCTTCCCGATATCCGGTAAAACAGGCGATAAAGGCTGCGCCCCTGAAGCTTCTCTACGTCACCGCTCTCCTTCACCCGCAAAACATCCAGCTGACGAATTTTCTCCGCAAGCTCCTGCTGCTGAGATAAAAGCTGTTCCAGCCTGTTCCTTGCATGCTCCAGCATAGCTGTCTGCTCCCGAAGCAAACACAGCTCCTGATTTCTCTGTATGGCCTTTTCCCGTTGGGAAGAAGCTCCTATTCCGCTGTCCTCTTTCATAGACCTTCCCCTCTTCTGTATGGATGTCAATTTTCTGCTTCTATCCTATTTTATCATACTCTTTTCCGTCTGACTTTGAGCTTTCCATAACATTTTTTTAAAAATTCATTACTGGTTTTTCCCCTCCGCCCATGGCGATCCTCGCGGAGCGTTTTTGTTTCATAGGACGTAATTTCCTATGAAATCAAAAAGCGCCAGTTCACACACTGACGCTTTCATCAATACCGTTATTTTTTATATTTCTGAATCCTCTGCCTCTCTCATTTCTTCCAGAAGCTCTTCCAGATAAATCTTCTCTTTTTTGGAAAGATTGGCTCCCTCCAGCAAATCCGGCCGCCGCTCCAGGGTTCTCTTAATAGACTGCTGGCGACGCCATGTTTCAATATTTTTATGATGGCCGGAAAGAAGAACCTCCGGAACCCGCATTCCCTCATAAATTTCCGGACGGGTATACTGAGGATACTCTAAGAGGTTGTCGTGAAAGGATTCAATCTCAGCAGAGGCATCATTGTTCAGTACTCCGGGAACCAGCCGGGAAATGCAGTCGATCATCACCATGGCCGGAAGCTCGCCTCCCGTCAGCACATAATCGCCTACAGAAAGATAATCGGTCACAATCAGCTCCAGGGCTCTTTCATCAATTCCCTCATAGTGTCCGCAGAGAAATACCAGATCCTCTTCCTTTGCCAGTTCTTCTGCAATGGACTGGTTAAACACTCTTCCCTGGGGAGTCATATAAAGCACACGGGGACGCCTCCCCAGCTTTTCGCAAAGCGCCTGATACGCATCACACACAGGAGCTGCCTGCATCACCATACCGGCTCCGCCGCCGTAAGGAGCGTCATCTACATGTCCATGCTTTTCTTTTGTGTAATCCCGGATATTCACGGCCTCAATGGACAAAAGCCCCTTATCCACCGCCCGCCCGATAATGCTGGTATTCAGCCCGTCCAGCACCATATCGGGAAATAAGGTCATGATATGATAATTCATGGTTATCCTCCTGTTTTTTAGAGATCCAAAAGACCGTCCATAATATGCACCGTCATCTCTCCGGCATCCAGATCCACCTTCAAAATGCACTGCTTAATCGCCGGGAACAGATACTCTTTTCCATCATTTCCTTCGATAACATATACATCATTGGCTCCGGTCTGAAGCACATCCTTCATTACACCAAAGTCCTCGCCTTCGTCAGTAATGACCTTCAGGCCAATCAAATCCACAATAAAATTCTCATCCGGTCCCAGCTTTACAGCCTGTTCCCGCTTAATCAGCAGATCCCTGCCCTTGTACTTTTCGATTTCATTTATATTATTAAATTCTTTAAATTTTAAAATGACCATATTTTTGAAGAACTTTACACTTTCGATATTTAAAGTCATCTGTTCTCCGCGGCCCAAATCAAGAATTACTGTTTTCAGTTTTTTAAAACGGTTTACATCATCTGTTGTCGGATATACCTTTACCTCTCCCCGTACTCCGTGGGTGGAAGAAATGACGCCGACCCGAAGCATATCATCCATGCTTTTACCTCTTTCGCCTCTGATTTTTTTCAAACAGCCTATACCGATTACCGGAAATTACATCTTCTTTTCAGCATAACAAGAAAGAAGCTCGCAAGCGAGCTTCTCCGCCTGTGGCGG
>UQFC01000042.1 GCA_900540335.1 uncultured Clostridium sp.
ACGAGGCCTGTAAGGAAGCCTCCCGCCAGGAGATCATCCGCCGTTACTATCAGGCGCTGAACCGTCTTGCCAAGGACAAAGGCTCCAAAGACGAGGTTTACAAAATCGAGCTGCTGATGAAGCAGGCAAAGATCACCACCGATATGCGCTCCGTTGTATCCGTAGCCAACGAGCTGTCCGCGAAAAACGGTTCTCCGGCTGCCGCCCTGGAGCTGCCTGACGGAAAAATCGTTACCGGAAAAACCTCCGCTCTGCTTGGCGCCTCTGCTGCCGTTCTGCTGAACGCAGTCAAAGAGCTTGGCGGAATCGCTGACAATATTCACCTGATTTCCCCTACCTTCATCGAGCCGATTCAGGGACTGAAGGTCGGATATCTGGGAAGCAAAAACCCGCGGCTTCACACAGACGAGGTTCTGATTGCCCTCTCCATGTGCGCTGCCACGGATCCCAATGCACGGCTGGCCTTAGAGCAGCTTCCCAAGCTTCGCGGCTGCCAGATTCACACCTCCGTGATGCTTTCCTCTGTGGATATTAAAATGTTCAGCAAACTGGGACTGGAATTAACCTCGGAACCGATTTACGAAAAAAAGAAGCTGTACCGGTAATAAACAGATCATATTGTGAATGGATCCAAGGGACTGTCGCACTAAGAAATTAGTGTGCAGTTCCTTTTCTGTAGAAAAATTCACAGCATGGAGTAGGCTCAGAATATATTACATGGCTGACAATTGCTCCACAACTGACAGATGCCACAGCACGGATTCCGTTCTTGAAAAATGAACAAAAACACTTATTTTTTTAATATTCAAAGCTGTACAAAAAAAGTTTAAGTCTTAGACAGACCAAAGCAAATAAAATAGATACCTTCTCAATTGCTTCTATGTTGGTGTCTGATGTGAACTTAAGGTTCTACTCAGATACATCTTACCACAATGAGGAATTAAAATCACTCTCTCGTAATCGATTTGAGAAAGTAAAAGAACGTGCCCAGTTAAAATGAAAATAACGACAGACTTTTCCCTTACACCAAACATTTCCTGAACCATGAAATGCTCAGAGGATGTAAAAAATCCGGTGTAAAGAAGATTCGTGTGCATGATCTCCGGCACTCCCATGCCAGCCTTTTGATTGAAATGGGATGCCAGCCACTTCTGATTGCTGACCGTTTAGGGCATGAAAAAATACAGACAACCTTAAATACTTACAGTCATCTGTATCCAAACAAACAAGCTGAAGTCGCACAACAGCTTGAAAACCTTATCAGCGGAACAACAGTCCCAGATAGTAGCCAACTGGCAGATGTAGCCAATTTGTAGCCAATAAAAAGAAAAATCTCTGGAAATCCTTGTAAATCAAGGCTTTCCAGAGATATAGCAACTATTCAAACTCAATCGTCCCCGGCGGCTTCGAAGTCAAATCATAGAATACCCGATTTACACCCTTCACCTCATTGATAATTCTGCTCATTACCTTCTGCAGAACCTCCCATGGGATTTCCACTGCCTCAGCAGTCATAAAATCGATAGTGCTTACTGCGCGCAGAGCAACTGCATAGTCATAGGTTCTCTCGTCTCCCATAACACCTACAGAGCGCATATTGGTAAGAGCTGCAAAATACTGGTTAATCTTTTTATCATAGCCGGCATTTGCCACTTCCTCACGGAAGATTGCATCTGCATCCTGGACAATCTTTACCTTTTCCGCTGTTACCTCGCCTACAATCCGAACACCAAGTCCCGGACCAGGGAAGGGCTGACGGAATACCAGGTATTCCGGAATGCCAAGCTCCAGACCTACCTTGCGCACCTCATCCTTAAACAGATCTCGAAGAGGCTCGATAATCTCCTTAAAATCTACATAATCCGGCAGTCCGCCTACATTGTGATGAGACTTAATCACAGCAGACTCGCCGCCCAGTCCGGATTCTACCACATCCGGATAGATCGTTCCCTGTACCAGGAAGTCCACTGTACCGATTTTCTTGGCCTCCTCTTCAAATACGCGGATAAATTCTTCTCCGATTATTTTCCGCTTCTTCTCCGGATCCTCAACACCAGCCAGCTTTTTGTAATAGCGTTCCTGAGCATTGACACGGATAAAGTTCAGATCATAATCACCGGCAGGACCAAATACGGCCTCTACCTCATCGCCTTCATTTTTTCTCAGCAGACCGTGATCTACAAATACGCAGGTCAGCTGTTTTCCAATGGCTTTTGAAAGAAGAACGGCTGCCACGGAAGAATCCACGCCACCGGAAAGAGCACAAAGCACACGGCCGTCTCCCACCTTCTCTCTGATTGCCTGAATTGAATGTTCCACAAACGCATCCATTTTCCAGTCACCGGCACATCCGCATACATTGTAAACGAAGTTGGACAGCATCTTTGTTCCCTCTTCCGTATGAAGAACCTCCGGGTGGAACTGGATTGCATAGAGATTCTTTTCTGTACACTGCATTGCAGCTGCAGGGCAGTTATCCGTATAGGCTGTAATCTCAAATCCCGGCGCAATCTTTTCAATATAGTCGTTGTGACTCATCCAGCAAATCGTCTTTTCTGCTACATTGGTAAACAGCTTACAGTTCTGATCCACTGTCACCTCAATTTTTCCGTACTCACGGACCGGTGCCTTGCATACATGTCCGCCCAGGACGTGCATCATCAGCTGAGCGCCATAGCACAGTCCAAGTACAGGAATTCCCATTTCAAACAATTCTCTGCTGCAGGTAGGGGCTCCCTCTTCGTAACAGCTGTTGGGGCCTCCGGTAAGAATGATTCCCTTCGGATTCATCTCCCGAATTGCAGCAATGTCGGTTTTATAGGAATATATTTCACAGTAAACGTTGCATTCACGAACACGGCGGGCTACCAGCTGATTGTACTGGCCGCCAAAATCAATGACAATGATTTTTTCTCTGTTCACGAGCTTTCCTCCTACTTTCCGTCAAATTATAACAACGTTCATTATACATAATTTACAGGTAAGATACAATAAAAATTATTTCGAAAAATTCCATAAATATTCCATTCATAAGCCTGTTATTATTGACATTTGGAAACACATGGATGATATTATCCACTAATGCTTTCCGTCCCTGTCTTTTTCCCGGACAGACATATTCTGTCCGCGAAGCAGCTGAATCTCTTTCGCCAGCAGCTTGCTGTTCTCAATCAGAGAATCAAAGGCGCCGTAATGATAAAGATTCATTGCCAGAATTCCGATGGGGACAGCCAGAATCATACCGGATATTCCGTGAACCTTAAATCCCAGATACAGAAAAATCAAGGTCCACAAGGGTGGCAGACCCATGGAATCTCCCACGATTTTCGGCTGTATAACCTGACGGACTACCTGCGTCAGCACATACAGAAGAGCCAGTCCTGCCGCCAAAGCATATTTTCCGGAAAGCAGCTTAATCAGTGCCCACGGAATCAGAACGGTTCCTGTTCCAAACAAGGGCAGAAAATCAAGCATAGATACTAAAAATGCCAGTAAAAATGCGTAGTTTATATTTAAAATCAAAAATCCGGCCAGAAGCATGGAACCCACCACAAACATGATTTTAAACTGGGCTAGGAAATATCCGCCGATCAGACGCTTGGCATCTCCTTTCAGATGACGGTAATACAGGCTGCCCTTTTCCGGCAGATATTTCCTCCAGAATTCAATGATTCTATCCCGCTCTGCAATGAAAAAATACGAAGATAAAATTGTCACCACCACATTTACCAGAACCCTCGGAAGCCGCATTGCTGCATTTCCGGCAGCTTCTACCGTAGGCGAAGCTATTTTCTGCACCAGGAAGCTCAGCCCCTGACCTACATTTCCGGCAAATTCCTGCCAGGACTGCCGGACATTGGCCGGAAGCATGCGGAACAAATCATCAAACCGCGCAAATACATTCTGTACCTCTGCAGCTGCCACTGCATACAGTTCCGGCAGATCCTTTGCCAGATCACAGGCCTGATACCACAGTCTGGAAATCAAAAAGTAAGTCAGCCCGATTACAGCAGCCAGAACTGCAACCACAATCAAAGCAGAGCTGTGTTTCCGAACCAGCTTTAAACGCCTTTCCAGCATCCGCACCAGCGGATTGGCAATCAGCGCAATGATCCAGCCAATTACAAAGGGCATAAAGAATACAAGCAGCTTCGGCCCCACCACACATATCAGACCGATTTCTGCCAGCGGAATAACAATATTCAGGATGATTCCTAAATAATATTTTCCATCCTTCAATCTATCACCTTCTCGTTTTCTTGTTCCAAATAGGTTTCAAGGAAAGCAAACAGCGCCTCCATTTCCTCCCTTGTTCCAATGGAAATTCTCAGATAGTTTTCCAGCTTCGGCTGTTTAAAATACCTGACATAAATCTGATTTTCCCGCAGTGCCTCAAAAATCGCCTCTGCTTTTGCCGTTTTATGAGAAGCAAAAATAAAGTTTGACATAGAGTCAGGAAATGTAAAGCCCAGCCGCTTTAACTGCATCTTCGACCACTCTCTTGTCTCTATAATCTTTTTCAGCGTCTCCTTAAAATATTCATCATCCTTCACCGCTTCTTTTCCAAGAATCAGGGACGGAAGATTCATTGTGTAGGAATTGTAGGAGTATTTGACATCATTTAATGCCTGAATCAGTCTGGGATTTCCTATGGCAAAGCCAATGCGCATTCCTGCCATGGATCTGGATTTGCTGAAGGTCTGCACCACAAGGAGATTCTCATACCTGGGAATCAGCGACAGGGCAGAAACACCGCCAAAATCAATATATGCCTCATCAACAATCACAATGCTGTCCTGATTGGCTCGTACAATCTCCTCAACCTCATCCAGAGGAAGCAAAAGTCCTGTAGGCGCATTGGGATTCGGAAAAATAATTCCGCCGTTTTCTCTCATGTAATCCCCGGGATGAAGGACAAAATTCTCGTCCAGAGCGGGAGTTTCAAAGGGGATCCGGAACAGCTCTGCCCATACCTTATAAAAAGAATACGAAATATCCGGAAACAGAATCGGCTTTTCCGAGTTAAAAAACGTAAGAAAGCTCATTGCAATGACATCATCTGAACCGACACCTACAAAAACCTGATCGGTTCCTACGTGATAATATTCTGCAAGAGCGGATACCAGATCTCCAGCCGCCGGATCCGGATACTTCCGCAGACGATCATCGTCCATCTGCGCAAGAGCCTCCTTTACCCCCGGTGCAGGCGGATATGGATTTTCGTTGGTATTCAGCTTAATTAACCGATCTCCCTTCGGCTGATCTCCCGGAACATAGGGAACAACCTTTCTGATATATTTCTCCCAGCCGTACATAATATTTTCCTCCTCATGGTCTTTCCAGACAGATGATGCCTTTTTCAGACATGCCCGGATATTCTCTTTTCCCCCTGACTGCGAAGTCTCATCCCCCTTCGGCAGCCGCTCTACACCACAGGAAACTTTCCGAAAAACTACACCAGCCCATACTCCTTTGCCAGTGCCTCAAAAGCCGGCATGGATCTGGTAATCTGGTCTGCTGACACACAATACGCAATCCGCACATATCCCGGACAGGCAAAGGAGCTTCCCGGAACCAGCAGAAGATTGTGCTTCTGCGCGCGGGCGCAAAAGGCCTTCTCATCCTCCTCCGGAGCCTTGACAAACAGGTAGAATGCCCCCTCCGGCTTAATGCAGGAAAATCCCAGTTTCTTCAGTCCGTGATACAGGAGATTTCTGTTTTTGTCATACGCCTCCAGATTAACCTGGGCATCTGCCTCAATACACCGCTTAATCACACGCTGCATCAGAGACGGGGCATTCACACAGCCAAGAACACGGTTGGCAATCGTTGCGGCCGTAAATACCGACTCGCTGTCTGTAAACTCATCAGGAATCACCAGATAGCCGATTCGCTCACCAGGCAGTGACAGGGATTTGCTGTAGGAGTAGCACACAACCGTATCATCATAATACTTTGTCACATAAGGCACCTCTACTCCGTCATACGCCAGTTCCCTGTACGGCTCATCAGAAATCAGCACCATTTCTGTTCCCAGCTCTTTCGTTTTCTGCCGCATAATCCCGGCCAGCCGGGTCAGTGTTTCATGGGAATAAACGACACCTGTCGGATTGTTCGGCGTATTGATAATAACCGCCTTTGTTCTTTCCGTAATTTTCTCTGCAAACTCTTCCAGATTCGGCTGGAAATCAGCGGTATTCGGAGAAATCACCGTAAGCTGACCGTCATAACTGCGAACATAATTGCCGTACTCTACAAAATACGGAGCAAAAACAATGACCTCATCTCCCGGATTCAGAATGGTTTTTAAAATTACATTCAGTCCGCTGGCTGCACCTACTGTCATCAGAATATTCTTCTGGCTGAATTTCGTGCCAAACCGGCTGTTCAGAGACCGGGCAATCGTTTCTCTTACGTCCTCATACCCTGCATTGCTCATATAACCGTGAACAAAGGTGGATTCCTCCTCCTTCAAAGTATCCAGTATCGCCTTCTCCACCTCCGGCGGCGCCGGAACATTGGGATTGCCAAGACTGAAATCATAGACATTTTCTGCCCCGTAAATGGCAGCCAGCCGCTTTCCCTCCTCGAACATCACGCGAATTACAGAATTATTCTCCACCAAGGGCTTCATTTTTCCTGAAATCATCAGACATCATCCTCCTGCTTGTTCTTTTCGTCTTCCCCAATTCATATTCAAAGCTGTCCCCATCTGTCTCTTACCTTCGCCTGTACTGGTTAAAATGGTAATACAGTGCCAGAATCCCCGTTACAATCAGATAAAACCAGGTTGTTGTGTTGCTGAACCATGTAGTGAAAAAAGAAAGAATCATATAGGCCGCAAACTGAGCATACAGCAGGTATCCTATAGGATTTTTCATTTCCCTCAGCTTTTCCATAAGAAAATAGGCCGCTGCTCCTAACACACAGGATAAAAGCAGCACTCCCACCCATCCGAAATCGTAATAGGCGTCATAAAACATGGTCAGGGTTGTCAATTCCTTTTTATTTACATAAATCGGAAATTGAATCAGCTGCGGGAAGAAAAACTTCAGTCCCGTAAGAGCCCAGAGCGGAAACAGACTTTTCAGCCCGAAGCTGTGTTTCGGAAGCGCCTCTACCAGACAGTTGAAATTATCGTAATTATTTGCAATATACATATAAGGCTGCGTGATAAAAATCGGCATTTTCTCATTCTTCATCTCGAAAATCCCATTTAAATAGGCAACATCATGGCTTCTTGCCACAGTCAGAATCAGATAGACCGGAATCATAACTGCAAACAGTCCAAGCAGATAAACCGGGTGAAAGGTTTTCTGAAGGGAAATATAAGTCAAGGCCGCCAAAATCACAGCAAATACAAACTGAAATCTCGATACGCATAAAATCGGAATCAATAGAGAGATACCTGACAAAATCAGAGTAATCGCCAGTCTGCGTTCACTTCCCCGCCCTCTTTCCGTATGGAAAAATAAAACTGCCAGAGACGGAACCAGAACGCAGGACACGGTAATATAATGAACTCCTGTCAGGTGAAATTCGGAATATGCATGGGGAACTCCCTTTAAAAACAGAGGAACAAACCCGAGCTTCACTGCCTCCAGAACAAATGCAGCCAGAGAAACCGCCGTCAGACCGCAAATCATATGAAACAGAGGTATGGAATTGCAGGAAAAACTTCTCCGCCGCCCGTAGCTTTCACGAGTCGTTCCAAACAGAGAGGTGAAAATTTCATACACTGCCCAGAAGCCGGCATAAGCCAGAGCCAGACAAACCCATGTCATCAGTGACCAGTCTGTCTGCAGATGACTCAGCTTCAGGCAGGACAGCCCCTGTCCTCCTACCCAGAAAAGCGAAAACAGGGCACGCAGATGAATAATATTTTTTGTTTTCCGATAATCCGAATAATACAGCCATACTGCGGCTGCCAGAAGCGCTGTTCCTGAAAGATAGTAGTGCTCCCATCGCGCCAGAAAATAAGCTGCCAGATAACAAATCGCGTAAACTGCCATAAACCTTCCCATCCTGTCTTTCATTTTTCATAATGGAAAAAACCATTATGACTGCGGGTTTTCAAACTCTTCCCTGTTTTTCAAAAGGCTGCCGCTGACGGCAGCGACAGCCTCTCTTCTTATTCTGCAAAGGATTTCATATATTCTTCTACTTCTTTTGCTGTTGCAAAGCTCATTGCCTTGTCAGCCACCGCCTGCAGCTCCTCTGTGCTGTAACCGGTAATCAGCTTTCTGGCGCGCAGAATTGCTGATGCACTCATGCTGAACTCGTTTAATCCGAAAGCCAGAAGCAGCGGAATCATCATCGGATCACTGGCTGCCTCGCCGCACATTCCCACCATAATTCCGGCTTCTCGTCCACAGGCAATAATATGCTTAATGCTCCGGAGAACTGCCGGGTTAAAGGTGGAATACAGGTAGGAAATCTTATCATTTCCACGGTCAACGGACATGGTATACTGAGTCAGATCATTGGTTCCGATACTGAAGAAATCTGCCTCTCTGGCAAATACATCAGCCATCAGAGATGCCGCTGCAGTCTCCACCATAATTCCAACCTGGATATCCCGGTTGTAGCTGATACCTTCCCGATCCAGCTCCTCCTTAATCTCTGCAATCAGAGCCTTTGCCTCCCGCAGCTCATCAATACAGGTTACCATCGGAATCATGATTTTAATATTGCCGTAGGCACTGGCACGAAGAAGTGCGCGCAGCTGCGGTCTGTAAATATCCTCTTTCCGATCCAGGCACAGACGGATAGCACGGTATCCCAGGAAAGGATTCTCGTCCTTCTTCAGGCCCATATAAGGAATCTCCTTGTCACCGCCAATATCCAGAGTACGGATAATTACCGGCTTGCCGGCCAGCTTTTCTGCAACCTCTTTATATGCCTCAAACTGTTCTTCCTCAGTAGGCATGGCATTTCTGTCCATAAACAAAAACTCGGTTCTGAACAGACCAACACCCTCGCCGTCATACTGAAGCACCTTTTCCACATCCTCAGGCTTTCCGATATTTGCCACCAGTTCAATAGAAACACCGTCTCTGGTCACGGTTGGCTTTCCTATGTACTGCTCCAGCTCCTTCTTCTCTTTCAGGAAGCAGTCTCTCTTTTCCTGATATTCCGATGCAGTCTTTTCATCCGGATTTACAAAAACAATTCCCTCAGAACCGTCCAGAATCACCTGATCCCCGTTTTTCACAAGACCCATAAAATCCTTCACAGCAACCACTGCCGGAATCTCCAGAGCTCTGGCCAGAATAGCGCTGTGAGAAGTCTTTCCTCCCAGCTCTGTCACAATACCTGCCACATGAGCCGGATTGATTCCTGCTGTCATGGAAGGTGTCAAATCCTTTGCCACCAGAATACTTCCTGCCGGAAGAGCAGAAATATCCACAGAAGAAACACCCATCAGCACCTGCTGCATCCGGGTTTTAATATCCCGCATATCTGTTGCTCTCTGCTGCATCAGCTCGTCCTCCATGGCTGCAAAAACATCCGCATACATGGTGCATACCTGCTCAACTGCATATTCGCTGCAGATACTTTCATTTTTAATCGTATTTTCAATTTCGCCGGTCAGCATCGGATCCATCAGAAGCATCAGATGGCCCTGCATAATCTCAGCCTCCTTCTCCCCCACTCTGGTGGCGAGATCCGCAGCCAGTGCCTCTGTATCCTTCATAGTCTGCTCCAGTGCTTCCTGGAAGCGCTTTGCCTCGGCTTCCGTATCCAATACTGCCTCTCTTTTAATCACCAGCTCTGCCTCTTCCACGATGACAGCTGTTCCGATACCAATTCCGGAAGAAGCATTCGTTCCCTTATACATAAGAGATACCTCCTTATTAATTAAATATTTTTTATCAGTGTCTTTTCACAGAACAGCTTTCTGCAATAACACCAATAGTTTCTTTTGCTTATTCACCTAATCCGCTTTCAATCAGTCCTGCCACTGCGGCAAAGGCTTCTTCTTCATCATTTCCTTCACAAATCAGTTCAATCTCATCGCCGCACTTCACACAGGCTCCCAGAACACTGAGGACGCTTTTTGCATTTGCCGTAGTGCTTCCCGTCACGATCTGAATCGATGACTGATATTTAATGGCTTCATTACAGAGTATTCCTGTGGGCCTCAAATGAAGCCCGGAAATATTTTTGATTCTCAGCTGCTTTCTTACCACGCTATCCCTCTCTTCCGTCATCCGGCGCTGCTTTCCTCTTCTCTGGACTGCGCCGGCGTCTCTATTGCTGTCTCTGTGGTTTCTTTTTCTGAAGGCTCCGATTCTGACTCCTGAGGTTTGCTTCCGGAGGAAGTTCCGGCCTCCAGAACATCTGCACTCTGCACAACATCTACCTGAACCTCTGAGCTGGAAACAATGGTAAATGCTGCATCCGGCTCAAACTGTACCTCTGCGCTGTGTATTCCCGGTCCCAGATCTGCCAAATCAACAGATGCTCCCAAATCAGAACCATTCAGGCTTTCCAGATCTTCACTGAGTCCCTGAACTACCACTTCCATCTTCTCCGGGATAAAGCGGTAATGATAATTCTCAGACGGATTTTTCTGTTCAATATCCTCGTCTGAAAGAACAATCGTTCTGTTGACCAGCTTTTCCACCTTCAGGCGAATCTCTACCGACGGATTCTGCGACTCTGCCAGTTCGACTCCTTCCGGCAGGTAATCTCTCAAATCCACGGTTACCACAACATCTGATGCTGCCCGGTTAATATTCAGTTCACTGGCTGGAATCGTGATTTTATTCACATCTGCCAGGTTTGTTTTCAGTCCCGTTACCTTCACATCCCGGCTGCTGCACTCCACTCCGGTATACTGATATCCCGGTGCAACTGTTCCGGTTACTTCAAAATCAAGAGGAAGACTCTTTACTTTATTAATGGCAACCCGATAAGAAATCTCCTCTGTATCTACTGTGATCCGATCTCCGATATCTGACAGCTCATTGCCGTTTGCATCATAAAACCTTGGCTTTGCTGCTCCTGTCAAATCACTGGAAGCTCCGTCCACACCAATCTCAACACCCATATAGCTGATCATACCCACCTGGGAAACCGGTCCTTCTACTGTTACTGTTGCAGGTGTCAGTTCCACTTTTCCATCGGAATATCCGTCTGCCGCATGACCGGTAGTCTTTGTCTGAAGCTCAAAGGGCTTGCTCTGCAGCTCCTCTGTCTGCACCCGGACTACCCCCGGCTTTGTGGTAATCTCGCTGATCAGTTCTTTATTGCTCAGGATTTCTACCTTCACTTCTACAGAACCTGTTACACTGTAAAGCTCTGCCAGATCCACATAAGCGCGGAAATCTGAAGCCTTGATCCGGTAAGCGTCCCTGGTACGCACCCGGTAATTGACTGTCACTGTACTTTTTCCATTAATCTCATAAGCACGGTTTGCCGCTGTCAGAACCTGCCCGTTGACAGTCTCCAGAGGCACCTCCTTGCTTTCTGAGGTCAGCGGATTGGATACATTCATAACAACCAGCCATACAAAAAATGCCACAAAGATAGAAAGAATCTTCAAGCCCAGGTTATTCAACAGTTTTTCTTTCATTCTTCTTTTTTCCCTTCCATATCCTGAACCGGCTGCTTCCCGTTTCCTCCTGCCGTTCCATGCTGGCCAAAGCTTCCTTCAGCATCTCCGCATCGGCGATGCGACGCAGGGAACCGCCTTCCACAAGAGATACCCGGCCGGTTTCCTCAGAAACAACGATGGTCATACTGTCAGTCACTTCACTGATTCCCACAGCAGCCCGGTGTCTGGTTCCCAGTTCCTTGCTGATCATCATATTATCTGACAAAGGCAGATAGCAGGTTGCTGCTGTCACCCGGTTTCCCCGGATTACCACAGCTCCGTCGTGAAGCGGCGTATTGTGTTCAAATATATTAATCAGCAGCTGACTGCTGACCAGTCCGTTGATTTCAATTCCTGTCCGCTCTATTTCCCGAAGAGAAACATTGCGCTCAATCACCATCAGCGCTCCTGTTTTTACCTTGGCCATCTCAAAGGTAGCCTTTACAATCTCATTGACTGTCCGTTCGGAAAATTCCTGATTTTCCTTTCCATCATCAAAAAGAAGCAGCTCTGAAAACAGATTTTTACTTCCCAGCTGCTCCAGAGCCTTACGCAGCTCCGGCTGGAAGATAATCACCAGCGCCGTAACTGCAATCGCTCCGCTTTTATCAAGGATCCAGAGGATGGTATTCCATCGAAACAGAGCTGCAAGAAGAGCAAATGCCAGAATCATGCCAATGCCCCGCAGAAGATACCAAGCCCTGGTGCTCTTGATCCAGAGCAGTGCAAAGTATACCAGAATTGCAATAATAATAATCTCTGTTAAACTTCCAATGGTAATCCTCGGCAAAAACGAAAGCCAGGATCCCAGCCCGTCAAAAAAAGCTCCCACATCCTGGATGATGCCCGTCATACGTATGCCTCACTTTCAACATTCAGAATTCACGGCCGTTCCTGTCTGCGGCCCTCGGTTCTCGGATGACGCGCCCTGTCCGGATTGTTCATACGCTGTACCCGCACATCCGGTTTGGACACGGCCACTTTCGGAACCGCTTTTACATAATACACATAATCGTCATCTTCAAACTGCATATATTCGGTCCTGGTGTAATCCACCGCGAACACGAAAAAATGATAAAGTCCTGCCAGCACCAGAGAAGCAATCACAGCTGTCAGCAATTCTCCAATCGGCATAGACACATCAAACAGATAATCTCCTACAAAAACACCTGCCATCTGGACTATGGTTCCAATTACAATTGCAATCATCCACGCATAATCCACAGACATCGTCCGAATCAGATATACTGCAAGAACTCCGACTGCGCATACTGCAATCATAACCACAATTGCCTTGTTGGAAAGAATTGCCTGTATGATCTGAACAAACTTCTGAGTAATATCCACAGAAGCATCATTCGTCAGAAGTCCCGCATTCTGCCGGACATAATTTAAAATATAATAAACAACAACTCCGCAGCTGACTGGAATCACAACAACCGGTCCTGCACAGAGTCCTGCCAGAATCGGAACTGCAAAGGGAATTTTCATGACAAATGCCATGGGAACCAAAACCATCCAGTAGCTGTCTCCCGGCTGAAAGCCATAATATAGAAGCGCTACAATTACCAGAAAGATGGCTGTAATCAAGGCAATCTCCATGGATACAGCATAAATATGGGCCAGAAGCACCACCGCCAGAAGACAGGCAATCGCCCCGTAAGGCAAAAACGCACACAGCAGTGAAAGAAGAATCACCACTGCCATGCTGTTCAGTTTTGTCATAAAGCCAAGATTGTGGCTCATCATCCACAGGGCCGCAAAACTGTAAATAAACTTTACCATACCGTCAGCCACAGCCGCATACTTTCCATAAAAGGATCTGAGACGTTCTTTAAGTACGAGAAACATCATCATGTCGGACGCCCTCCTTTGTCAATTCTTTGCTGCGGCTCTGAAATTCATACCGTTTTTCCAGCCTTTTCAGCTTTGCTACATACACCTTCATTCCTCTTCTGGCATATTCATACCTCTTCCTGTAGACCAGAAAAGTAATCAGAAGATAGACAGCCAGACCTGCTCCGTAAAGCAGCAAAGCTGTTCTTGCCAGCCCCGCCGCCTCCTCCAGGTTGATCGTATTCAAAATCCGTTCCATACTGTACAAAACCCAGACCAGAAGGCAAAGCAGGTAACAGAAACTATACGAAAAGAAGGACCGCAGCATCCGGCTGCTGATATAATCATTTTTAAAATAGCGGTTTGCCGGAAATATCGCTTTTCCTTCCCGTTTTTCGAACATCGCAATACTGGTCATCAGCTTTAATTTATCTTCATTCAGCATAGGCCCTTCCTCTTCGTCCCGAAACATACTTTTTTTAGTATAGCATAATTATCCTGCCTGCGCTACACTTCCTCATAGATTTTTTGCAGATATGCCACATCCCTGTGACACCGTTCCCGGTTGGAATTTTCCAGAAGCATGGTGATATACGGCTTCTCTTTCTTCAGCCAGCGAAGCAGAGGTTCATAATGAAACAGGCCGTCTCCCACATGCTCAAACTCCGGTTCCCCGTTTTCCATGCGGAAATCTTTCACATGCACCATGGAAATCCGATCCCCGTAAAGTGCAAAAGCCCGTTCCAGCACTTCTTCCTGATTGTTATAATTTTCGCTGCTGATTAAATTCACCGGATCCAGAATAGCCTCTACATTAGGTGAGTGAATGTCATCCAGAAAACGCTTCATCATCTCCGGACTGTACAGAGTATGGTCGTGAACCGCCTCCACACCAACAATCATTCCCAGCTTTTCTGCCGCATCCACAATTTCTCTCATGCTTTTTAAAAGAAGCTGATAGCATTCTTCCGTATAGGTTTCCGGAACCACTTTGAAATCACTGCTGTATCGTCCTGTCTCCGTGCCAACCATATCAGCGCCTATAATCTTTGCATATTTCAGATGCTCTATAAACCGGGCAACCGAAGCCTTTCTCTTATTCTCGTCCGGATCCGTCGGATTGATGTAGCAGCCCAGGACTGCAACATGAATTCCCCGCTCCTTCAGCTTGTCAGAAATCATATGTGCAAATCCCGGTGAATAATGTCCCGGTCCAAAATCGCAGCCGGAAACAGATTTTCCCAGCGCCAGCTGAATCTGACAGATTCCATTCTCCTTGACTGTATCAAGCACAGTATCGATATCAGCCTTGGGACAGATATCGTGACACCTTATTCCGTAATTCATCTATAACTCCTCCCTGTTTCTCATATCTAGTGGTAGTATACCACAAAACCACCGTCATGCATAGCAGAGCGGTGGTTTTGAAAAACAGTTTATGAAATTTTAAGCATCTACGCTGTAGTTCGGTGCCTCTTTTGTGATATGAATATCATGCGGATGGCTTTCCTTTAAGGATGCTGCAGAAATCTTTATAAACTTTCCTGTTTCCTGGAGAGTAGGAATATCAGAAGCTCCGCAGTAACCCATGCCTGCACGAAGACCGCCCAGCATCTGGAATACGGTATCCTCTACCAGTCCCTTATATGCAACACGTCCTTCTACGCCTTCCGGAACCAGCTTCTTTGCATCTGCCTGGAAATAACGATCCTTACTTCCGTTTTCCATAGCTGCAATAGAGCCCATGCCGCGGTATACTTTATATTTTCTTCCCTGATACAGCTCGAAGGTTCCCGGGCTCTCATCACATCCGGCAAACAGGCTTCCCATCATACATACATTACCGCCTGCAGCAATTGCCTTGGTAATGTCTCCGGAATACTTGATTCCGCCGTCTGCAATAATCGGAATACCATACTCTTTTGCAACAGCATAGCAGTCCATAACAGCTGTAATCTGCGGAACACCAATACCTGCAACCACACGGGTGGTACAGATGGAGCCAGGTCCGATACCAACCTTTACTGCATCTACACCGGCCTCAATCAGAGCGCGGGTTGCCTCTCCTGTAGCTACATTTCCTGCGATTACCTGCAGCTCCGGATATTTTTCTTTAATCATACGCACACAGCGCAGAACGTTTTCTGAATGACCGTGAGCAGAATCCAGAACTACCACATCAACCTGAGCCTTCATCAGCGCCTCAACGCGATCCAGAACATTGGCTGTGATTCCAAGGGCTGCACCGCACAGCAGACGGCCCTTCTCGTCCTTGGCGGACAGCGGATACTTAATCTGCTTTTCAATATCCTTAATGGTAATCAGACCCTTTAAATTAAAGTCATCATCTACGATAGGAAGCTTCTCCACTCTGGCCTTGGCAAGAATCTTCTTTGCCTCCATAAGAGTGATGCCTTCCTTTGCAGTAACCAGGTTCTCACTGGTCATGCATTCCTTGATTTTCTTGGTAAAATCCTCTTCAAACTTCAGATCGCGGTTGGTAATAATACCAACCAGCTTGCGGCCCTCTGTAATCGGAACACCGGAAATCCGGAATTTGCCCATCAGCTCGTCCGCATCCCTCAGAGTGTGCTCCGGGGACAGGAAAAACGGGTCTGTAATGACGCCATTTTCTGAACGTTTAACCTTATCTACTTCCTCAGCCTGAGCTTCGATGCTCATATTCTTGTGAATAATTCCGATACCGCCCTGGCGCGCCATGGCAATCGCCATGCGATGCTCCGTAACCGTATCCATACCAGCACTCATCAGGGGAATATTCAGTTTGATCTTCTTGGTCAGATAAGTAGTGAGATCAACCTGATTCGGTACCACCTGGGAATAGGAAGGCACCAGCAGAACGTCATCAAATGTAATGCCGTCACCAATAATTGTACCCATTTTTTTGTCCTCTCTTTCGTTGATTTATCCGGCAGAGCCTGACGGGCTGCCGGAATATTTAGTGCCTAGTTTAACAAATTTCTGGCTGCTTGTCAAATACTATTTCCAACGATTTTTCGTCTCACATTTTCTGTTTTATTAAAAACTTTTCCTAAAAATACCTTTTCAGGGCCTTACTGTACAACTTTTCTCGGTGCTGTCTGACGGAAACAGTGAAGCATTTTGTCATTTGGCTCAAAAATAAGACGGATACTTTCGCTGCCTTTCTGGATCACTGCAGTGTAGGTTTTCACGCCCGGCATCCGGGAAGAGCAGTCCAGGGTCTTTCCTGTCACTTTATAATCAGACAAAACATGGGAATCAGAGGGTGCAATCATCTGGATCTCCTCCATGCTGCACTCATATGCTTTTTTTCTTTTGGCTTTTCCCAGAATCTTGTCTACATTCAGCTGCTTGTCTACGTACAGATACTCAAATTCCACATGGAAATTTCTGTAAGACAGATAGGTCAGAAAACCAAATACAAACATCAGGATCACAGACAAAATCCCTGATGTCATAGCCATAACTACAAAAAAAGCTGTAATCACGCCCAAAAGCCCGGTGACCAGCCAGGCATAAGCGGGAGTTTTCCGCCGTACAAGGTACTCTGCATAAGATTCGTTCATAGGTTCTTTCTCCTTTTCTTCTTTCCGTATATGCTATGCCGCTCTGGCAGATACCTGCTCCCCCTTTGAAGAAGAATATCAGGGCCGAAGCAGATACACAAAAGGCGCAGGGGAAAACTCATTCATATGGTTTTACCCTTGCGCCTTTTGCCGTCAGGCCATGAAAATCACGGACAGCTGATTACATCATTCCGCCCATTCCGCCTGCCGGCATAGCCGGAGTTTCTTCTTTAATATTAGCTACAACAGACTCGGTTGTCAAGAGGGTGGATGCAACGCTGGTTGCGTTCTGCAGAGCGCTTCTGGTAACCTTGGCCGGATCCAGAATACCTGCCTTAATCATATCCACATACTCTTCCTTATATGCATCAAAGCCGGTTCCTACCGGAGACTCTTTTACCTTGTTGATAATAACAGAGCCTTCCAGACCTGCATTTGCTGCGATATGGAATAACGGAGCTTCCAGTGCTTTCAGAATAATCTTTCCACCGGTTTTCTCATCGCCTTCCAGTTCATCCACACTTGCCTTAATCTGCTCGATTGCATGAACGTAAGCAGAACCGCCGCCTGCGATAATACCCTCTTCCACAGCTGCTCTTGCTGCAGACAGAGCATCCTCCATACGAAGCTTTGCTTCCTTCATTTCTGTCTCGGTAGCAGCACCTACACGGATTACTGCAACACCGCCTGCCAGCTTAGCCAGTCTCTCCTGCAGTTTTTCTTTATCGAAATCAGAAGTAGTCTCTTCAATCTGTGCGCGAATCTGTGCAACACGGGCAGCAATCTCACCCTTGTCGCCGCAGCCGTCTACGATAATTGTGTTCTCTTTCTGAACCTTAACAGATTTTGCGCGTCCCAGCTGAGCCATAGTGGTGTCCTTCAGATCCAGACCCAGTTCCTCGGAAATCACAGTACCGCCGGTCAGAATAGCCAGATCCTTTAACATCTCTTTTCTTCTGTCGCCATAGCCCGGAGCCTTTACACCTACAACAGTGAAGGTACCTCTTAACTTGTTGACAATCAGAGTGGTCAGGGCCTCGCCCTCAATATCCTCTGCTACGATCAGCAGCTTGGCACCGGACTGTACAATCTGCTCCAGAACCGGCAGAATCTCCTGGATATTGGAAATCTTCTTATCAGTAATTAAAATATACGGATCGTCCAGATTTGCTTCCATCTTATCCATATCTGTGCACATGTAAGCAGAAACATAACCGCGGTCAAACTGCATACCTTCAACCAGATCCAGCTCTGTCTTCATGGTCTTGGATTCCTCAATGGTAATAACACCGTCATTGGAAACCTTCTCCATAGCCTCTGCAACCATCTCGCCTACTTCGTCATCTGCAGCAGAGATAGCAGCAACTCTTGCGATGCTGTCGCGGCCTTCGATCGGCTGACTCATCTTTGCAATTGCTTCTACAGCAGCCTCAGTTGCTTTCTTCATACCCTTTCTTAAAACGATGGGGTTGGCGCCTGCTGCCAGGTTCTTCATGCCTTCGTTGATCATAGCCTGTGCCAGAACTGTTGCAGTGGTAGTACCGTCGCCGGCTACATCATTGGTCTTGGTAGCAACCTCTTTTACCAGCTGAGCGCCCATGTTCTCAAATGCATCCTCCAGCTCGATCTCCTTTGCAATGGTAACACCATCGTTGGTAATCAGCGGAGCACCAAAGGACTTGTCAAGAACTACGTTTCTTCCTTTCGGTCCGATGGTTACACGAACAGTATCTGCCAGCTGATTTACACCGGCTTCCAGGGCTTTTCTGGCTTCTACGCCATATTTAATCTGCTTTGCCATAATTGCATTCCTCCAAATCTGTCTTATTTATCTTTTACTCAATCACTGCCAGAATATCATTCTGTTTTACTACTACAAACTTCTCGTCCTCTACCTCTACCTCTGTTCCGGAATACTTAGAGTAGATAACCTTATCGCCAACCTTTACCTGCATGGTCACTTCCTTGCCGTCAACCACACCGCCCGGTCCTACTGCGATAACTTCTGCCTGCTGAGGTTTCTCCTTTGCCTGGCCCGGCAATACAATACCTGACTTGGTTGTCTCTTCTGCAACCAGCTGTTTTAAAACAACACGGTCAAATAACGGTACTAATTTCATGGATGATTCCTCCTTATTCTTCTTCTACTTTTTTCATTACAGGATTCCTTGGAACCCCTCTTTCGATTCACAATACCATTTATACCACGCATTGTTAGCACTGTCAAGTGTCGAGTGCTAATTTTATAAAATTTTTAAATTTTCACTTGTCCCCTTTCTTTTTTTTCTCATTCGTATTACAATATTCATAATAGCAGATTGACAGAACAAACTGTCTGTCAATAGAAAGGAGTGCACATATGGCAAAAAAGGGATTGGGAAAATTTGTAATGCTGGCTGCTGTTGCCGGCGCTGCCGCCGCCGGAATTTCTTACTTCAGAAAATATCAGTCTTTCAATAAGGAACTGGATGAGGATTTCCACGATTTTGAAGATGAGGAGGATGCACCTGTTCCGGACAGTACCATGACCCGGAATTATGTGTCTCTCCATGCTGATAAGGACGAATTTCTCGTTGCAGCAGGCGATATGCTGAATGCAGCCAAGGATGTTGCCGGCGCTGCAAAGAATGTAATGAAGGATGCTGCTGCCATTGTAGCCGATACTACCAGAGAGGCTATGGGCGCCGCTGCTGACACTGCCTCCCGCTTCTCCTTCGGCAACAGCGATGAAGAAGATATCTTTGAGGATGAGGATGAGATTTCCGTTTCTGCCCCTTCCGGTGAAGATACCCCCAAAGCAGAACCGGCTCCGGTAAATGAGGAGGAACCGGCCGAAAAAGAAGAAGCTGCAGCTCAGGATACCGTAAGCGTTTCTATCGATACCGAAGCAGCTCTGTCTGAAGACGGCGAAGAAGTGATGGAATAATTGGAATAATTAGAATAACTGAAATGATCAAAACAGTCCGGACATTCTATCTTAAACAGCAGAACATCCGGACTGTTTATTTCCAGCAGGAAACAAGAATACGGATTCCCTCACGGATCTCCTCCTCTCTGAGGCTGGCATATCCGAGAACCATTGTGGCAGGCCTGTGGTTATGCTCCGGATGGATAAAATAGCTGCTGAGGCCATATACTCTCACTCCGGCTGCCAGGGCCTTTTCCATTAACTCCGACTCCTTCTGGTTCTTTTTCCCCGTCAAAAGCATATGAATTCCTGCATATTCTCCGCCGATCTGAAATTCCCGCGCCAAAGGCGCAAGCTCTTCCAGAAGCACATCATGCTTTGCCTTATAAATCGCCCGCATTCTGTTCAGATGCCTTTCAAAATACCCCTGAGAAAGAAACTGATATAAAATATTCTGGTCAATCCGGGATACCGTAGACGCATAAAATCCTGCATTTCGGCGGTAAATCTTCAAAAGCTCCGGCGGAAGCACAAGATAGCTGACGCGAATAGCCGGCGCAATACATTTGGAAAAGGTTCCCAGGTAAATGACCTTTCCCTGGCGGTCCATTCCCTGAAGAGCAGGGATCGGCTTGCCCCGGTAACGGAACTCACTGTCATAATCATCCTCAATCAGATAGCGCGCTCCTCCTGATGCCCATTTCAACAGCTCCTGCCGCCGTCCTACCGTCATTACAACTCCTGTCGGGAACTGGTGGGAAGGCATAACGTAAGCCACATCTGCTCCGCTTTTTTCTAAAAGGATCGGATCCATCCCCTTTCCATCCATCTCCACAGGAGTCACCGAATATCCCAGACTGCAGAATACCCGGTATGCCTGCTTGTAGGTGGGATTTTCCATGGCAATCTTTAGATCTCCTCCCAGGATCTGGGCAAGCAGCATCAGAAGATACTCGCTTCCTGCTCCCACAATAATCTGTTCTGCGCTGCAGTTTACCCCGCGGGCAGAGTGAAGGTAGCTGCGGATTGCCTCACGCAGCCCCGGCTCTCCCTGGTGATTTCCGGAATGAAACATTTCTTTATTGTCATCCACAAGGGTATTGCGGCTCAGCTTTCTCCATACATTGTAGGGAAAACTGTCCAGATCAATCCCTCTGGGTGAAAAATCAATCCGGCAGTCCGGTCCCTCCGGCTCACTGGTTGCCATCTCCGGTTCTCCCGGCTGGCCGCCCTCCACCAGTCCCTCAATCCGGCTGACAAAATATCCCCGGTACGGTCTGGACACAAGATATCCTTCTGCCAGAAGCTGATCGTAAGCCATCTGCGTCGTACTCCGGCTGACCTTCAGATTCTCCGCCAGCACCCTGGTAGAAGGCAGCCTTTCCTCTGCCTTCAGACTTCCGTTCCGGATTTCCCCGCGGATATACGCATAAATCTGTTCATACAAAGCTGTTTTCGCTTTTAAATCCAGAGGAATCAAAAGTTCCATGGCACTGCTCCGTTTTATTTCTGAATTTTAAATGAACTCTTGAGGGAGACAATCCGGTTGAATACCGGCTGTCCCGGCTGGCTGTCATGGCTGTCTGCACAGAAATAACCATTTCTTACAAACTGGAAGCTGTCATAGGCCTTTGCTTCAGCCAGAGCCGGCTCCACATAGCAGTTTTTCAGAATTGTCAGGGAATTGGGATTCAGATTCAGACTTCCGTCTTCATTTAATTTGCCCTTTTCCTCATCAACAATATTCTCATACAGACGGCATTCTACCTGCTTTGCTGTCTCTGCAGCAACCCAATGAATGGTTCCCTTTACCTTTCTGTCGCTGGATCCGCCTCTTGTCTCCGGATCATAAGCAGCATGAACCACGGTTACATTGCCGTTCTCATCCTTTTCACATCCGGTACAGGTAACGTAATAAGCACCCATCAGACGAACCTCATTGCCCGGGAACATACGGAAGTATTTGCGGACCGGCTCCTCCATGAAGTCTTCGCGCTCGATGTACAGCTCTCTTCCAAACGGTACCTGACGGCTGCCAAGCTCCGGATTCTCGAGATTATTCTGTACTTCCAGCATCTCAATCTGGTCTTCCGGATAGTTGTCGATGACAAGTTTCACCGGATTTAAGACTGCCATGGTACGGGCTTTTTTCAGCTTCAGATCCTCGCGGATGCAGTACTCCAGCATCGCATAGTCAACGGAGCTGTTTGCTTTTGATACACCGCACAGATCTACGAATTTCTTGATGGACTCCGGTGTAAAGCCTCTGCGGCGGAGTGCTGCGATGGATACGAGACGCGGGTCATCCCAGCCGTCTACCACGCCGTCCTCTACCAGCTTTTTGATGTAACGTTTTCCGGTAACCACGTTGGTCAGATACAGCTTTGCAAACTCA
>UQFC01000043.1 GCA_900540335.1 uncultured Clostridium sp.
CAGCCGCTGGTTAAGGTTGTAACCGGCGTTCGCGGATGCGGAAAGACGGCGCTGCTTCGCCGGTTTCAGGAAGAACTGACCGGGGAAGCCAGAGTGATTGCAGTTGATCTGGAAAGCCCGGAGTTTGAGGATTTAACAGACTGTGAAGCCCTGAACCGGTATCTGGAAACGCAGTTGGAGGAGGGACAGAGTTTCTTTGTATTTCTGGATGAGATTCAGCATACAGAAAACTGGGAGGAAACGGCGGCCCGGATTCTGTCTCTGGGAACCTGTGATCTTTATGTCAGCACTTCCTGCCTCTGGGAGCCGGGGAAAAAAGCCGCTGGCCTTCTGGAGGGAAGATGGGCCGTTCTGGAAATGCAGCCTCTTTCTTTTCGTGAGTATCAGGCGGCCCGGGGAAGAGAGGCAGAAGAAGACGGGAAAGAGGCTTTGCAGCAGTATGCAGAGTCCGGAGCGTTTCCTTATCTGTCAGGACGCAGCCTTGACAGGGAAGAAACGCGGGAGTATCTGCGGGGACTTTACCACACGATTCTGTTAAATGATGTGGTAAAACGCCAGAAAATAGCAGATGCTGTTGTTCTGGAAGCAATTTCCCGGTTCCTCATGTACGAGATTGGAACACGGACTTCTCCTGCTGCAATTGCCAATATTATGGCTGCGTCAGGAAGAAAGGTGGATCAGAAGACCGTAGACAGGTATCTTCAGGGATTGACGGAAGGCCGGCTGTTTTATGAAGTGCGCCGGTATCATATTAAAACACGGAAGCTTCTGACTACGATGAACAAGTTCTATCTGTGTGACCCGGCTTTGGGCAGGATGATGGTAAAACAGGAGGAAAAAAACAGGGGACGGGTGCTGGAAAATCTGGTATTTCTTGAACTGAAACGAAGATATCCGGAGGTTTACAATGGTCAGCTGGGAACCAGCACGGAAATTGATTTTGTGGCGATCCGGGAAGGCCGGCCTGTCTATTTTCAGGTGGCGGAAAGCACAAAGGATCCGGCGGAGCTTTCAGAAAAGCTGACTCCCCTTCAGCAGATTCGCGACAATTATCCGAAATATCTTTTGACCATGGATGAGCAGGAAGCGGATTATGAGGGGATTTTACAATTGAATCTTGTGCAGTGGATGAGTGAAACAGACTGAAGCTGCAGGACGGAACCAGGTACAAATGATGAGCCGGTTTTTTCTAATCTGCGATTGACGCAGGCTGGAAAAAGCCGGCTTTTTTTTATTTCATAGGAAATTGCGTCCTATGAAATAAAAAAGCTCCGCGAGGATCGCTGTCTTGCTATTCATTCTCTGAAATGGTAGAATCGGAGTAAGAAAAAGGAATGATGAACCGGAAAAGTACGGAGGAAAATACGTTGGAAAAAAAGCAGGGGCATTTTTTCAGACAGAGTCTGACACCGTTTCGCGCGGTCTGTATTTTGGCGGCAGTGGCAGTAGTAATTGCTGCGTTTGCTGTTTTTGGGCAGGGGACGGGAAGAAACGCCGGAGATTTGGAGGAAATTCCGGAGGAAAAAAAGCTGGTTCTTTTCACCTCACACAAACCGGATGTCTATGGTCCCATTGTCCGTGAGTTTGAATCAAGAACGGGAATCTGGGTGGATGTAAGGACAGGAGGAACGACAGAGCTTTTGGAGAATATTGAGGAAAGCAGAAAAAAAGGAGATTTTTCCTGTGATCTGATGTTTGGCGGCGGAATTGAGAGCTATGAGGCGGCAAAGGAGAATTTTGAATGCTATCGGACTCAGAAAAAGGAGGAGATTATCAGCCGTTATCAGTCAAGGGAGGATTTGTGGACTCTATTTACAAGACTTCCCATTGTTTTTATTTACAACAATAAGCTGGTCGGAAAGGAAGATGCGCCTCACAGCTGGAAAGAGCTTTTTACAGATGACTGGAGGGGACGGATTGCATTTGCGGATCCGGCCAGATCAGGAAGCAGCTGTACCATGCTGGAAACCATGCTTCAGGTTCTGGACGGAGATGAGGATCAGGTTCTGAAGGATTTTGCCGGGGCTCTGGACGGCAGTCTCCTGGAAAGCTCCGGCGCGGTACTGGAGGATGTGGCGGCCGGAAGAAAGATGGTGGGGATCACCCTGGAGGAGACAGCCAGAAAATGGATTGACCGGGGCGCGGATCTGACGATTGTTTATCCGGAGGAGGGAACCAGCGCTCTGCCTGACGGATGTGCAGTGGTGAAGGGAGCCCGTCACCGGAAAAATGCAGAGCTTTTTCTGGAATTTATTGTCAGCGATGATACCCAGCGGTTTGCCGGGGAATACCTCTGCCGGAGAACGATTCGGGAGGATCTGGAGCTGCAAACCAGAGAGCCGGGAGGAAAGCTGATAAGGTTTGATCTGGAGCTGGCGGTTGGCCGTCAGAAGCGGATTCTGGAGAAATGGGCGGTGCTGACAGATGAAGGAAAAAATTAAAACATCATTTAACAGGGAGCTTCTTGCAGGATTTCTTATGGTTGCCGTTCTGCCGTTGGTGGTTTCCTGTCTGTTTCTGATTCAGATGTTTCAGGTCAAGGCGAACAGAGACTACAGGAAGGTAAATATGGAGCAGGTTCACATTGTGAATTCTGCATTTCTGGAGTTTTGGCAGAAGATCGAGGATGCGGAAAACAGCCTTGCCTCCTCCTGGATGGTGCAGATGGCTATGGCGGGAAAGGCAGAGGGCAGAAAAAGTGAGGTTTATCACATCCTGTATGAGAAAACCTCTGAATTAAGAGAGCTGGCCCGTTTTGATCTGTATTCCGGGGATGGAGTCTGCCTGTATTCTACCGGGACCGGCATGTATCAGAAAAAGCTTCCGGTGTACTGGGGCATTCTGAAGGTTTCCGGCGCCCACGGGGAAGATGTGATTATCCGGAAGGACAATGAGGACATGTGCCTGATGGCGGCCCGGGGAATCCCGGGGGAGGACGGAGTGCCGGTTGGCTTTGTGGTGGCAAGTCTGTCAGAGGAGAATCTGAATCAGGTGTTTCAGGGGCTTTTGGGAAGCCAGGACGGGCTTTGTATTCTGAATGAGTTTTACGAGCCCTTATACAGCGCCGGCACAGCGGCCGGGGGAGAAATCGCACAGGCGATGAGGGCTGGAAAAATGACGGGAAAAGAAGAGCCTTCCTCCTGGAAGGACAGTGAGGTTTTTGTGGCTCCTCTGGGAGACACCGGGCTGACCGGCGTTCTTCTGAGGCCGGAAATCTTTACAGGCGGGCTGACAGCCTCCATGTATTCTGTACTGTTTCTTATGACGGCATTCAGCTTTCTTCTTTGTCTGTTTGTGGCTTCCCGTCTCAGCCGTCATCTGTCCCAGCCGATTCTTTTGCTGAACAGGGCGATGGATAAGGTAAAAAAAGGAAATCTGGATACCCGTGTGGAGATGGAACGGGCAGATGAATTCGGACAGCTGGCAGCCAGCTTTGATGCCATGACTGCCCAGCTGGATCAGTATATGAAGGAGCAGGTGGCACAGCAGAAAAAGCTGAATGAGGTGCAGATTGCCATGATGCAGGCCCAGCTGAATCCCCACTTTCTTTATAATACCCTGGATACCATGAAGTGGGTGGCAAAGGCAAATCACATTCCGGAGATAGCCACATTGTCAGCAAAGCTGGCAAAAATTCTAAGGACCAGTATTTCCAGCCCCCAGATGATTCCCCTGAAGGAGGAAATGGAGCTGGCAGACAGCTATGCAGAGATCCAGAAAATTCGTTTTGGAGGAAGATTTACCTTTACCTCGGAACTTCCCCGGGAGCTTTCCGGAATTTTCGTTCCTAAACTGATGATTCAGCCCATTGTGGAAAATGCCATGATTCACGGACTGGCAGACTGTGACGAGGGAACCATCCATGTGAAGGTTTACAGGATGGAGGAAAAGGGACTTTTGTGCATTGAGGTAACAGATAACGGCTGCGGCATCAGTGATGAGGTGCTGAAACGCCTTAACAGCCGGGACCGGGAAAAGCTGTCCGGCCATATAGGTTTTTATAACGTAGATATGGTGATACGTCTTCATTACGGAGACGGGTACGGTCTTCAGGCAGAGCGGAGAGAGGAGTGCGGCTCCTGTGTGCGGATCCTTTTGCCGGACAGAGGAGAAGAGGCAGCCGTCAGGGAGAAGGACTAAAGAAAGAACAGAGGGAGTGAGCGGGAATGTATAAGCTTTTAGTGGCAGATGATGAGATGTTTGTACGAAAGGGGATTGTCTGTGAAACAGACTGGAAGTCCCTGGGCTTCGGGGATATTCTGGAGGCCTCAAATGGCAGGGAGGCACTGGAGCTGATCCGGTCAGAGAAGCCGGATCTGGTTATCAGCGATATCCGGATGCCGAAAATGAGCGGAATCGAGATGCTGAAGGTCATGCGGGAGGAGAAAAACGATACGCCTGTTATTTTTCTTACTGCCTACAGCGAATTTGAGTATGCCAGGGAAGCACTGAAGCTGTATGCCTTTGACTATATTTTAAAGCCGTTTGAGGACGGGGAGCTGGAGGCGGCCGTTTTGCGGGCCAGGGAAAAAATTCTCCGGTCGCGCGAGAAAAAAGAGGAAAATGAGAATTCCCTGCTTCCCTTTGATGAAAACTCTCCCGGTCTGTCCGGTTATGTAAGAGAGGCTGTCCGGTATATGGCAGTTCATTACGGGGAAAGTGAGATTACAGTGGCTCAGATAGCAGAGGCTGTCGGAATCAGCGAGGGTCATTTAAGTCATTGCTTTAAAAAGGAAACAGGATACACGGTTATGGCCTGGCTGACAAGATACCGGATTCAGTCGGCAATGAAGCTGCTTTCTGATTGCCGGAACAAGGTGTATGAGGCAGCGAATCAGGTTGGATATCGTGATATTGCCTATTTCTCCAGTACCTTTAAAAAGGTGACGGGAATCACTCCGTCCGAATATCAGAACAGGTGACGAATCACAGTCTTCGGTTACGCCGTCAGGAAACAAAAAAGATAACAGAAAAACGAAAAGAATCGCAGTCCTGTCATCTGGCTGAAGCCGTCTTTCCACAGTATAATAGAACTATAGTTAAGGACGGTAATTCAAAAAAAGGAGGAGATTCATATGAAAAAACGTTTCTTATCAGTAGTCCTTGCATGTTCTCTGACGGCAGTGTCACTGGCAGGCTGCGGCGGAGGCGGCAGTAAGGAAACACAGCCGGCAGCAGCTCCCACAACGGCAGCAGAGGCCGGAGAAAAGGAAACAGCAGCGCCGGAAGCAAAGCCGGAGGCATCCGGAGATCTTTCTGAGGTAGAGAAGATTATCCAGGAGGCAGAGGGCATGTCCATGGAAGAGCTGGCTAAGAAAGCCATTGAAGAGTCCAATGGAAAAACCTTCTACGGCGTAGGAAATTCCAGCCGCGGAAAGAGCGCCCTGCCCTTATTTATTGAGTACCTTCAGACCATCGATCCTTCTTATACGATGGAGTATGAGTGGCAGCAGCCCAAGAATAATAAGATTTTTGAGCAGCTGTCAGCAGATTCTCTGAAGTCCACAGGAACCTTTGCCATGACTCTGATTCAGGACGGCAACCAGATTGAGTCAAAAATGGTGCAGACCGGTATTCTGAAAACCTATATTCCCAAGGAGTGGGCAGAGGCCAACAACACAACACCGGATGCCTATGAAGGATTCCTTCCTCTTCAGACACTGAACAAGGTATTTATGTACAACTCCACAGGCGATGCTGTCTATGACAACTGCTGGGACTTTGTTGCAGAGGGAAGTCATCCGCTGTTTATGGATATTGATTCTGAGATTGTAGGAAAGAACTTCCTGTATATGCTGACCGAGGATCAGTACGCAGGCTGGTTAAAGGATGCGTTTGATGCCCTTGATGACAATGACAAGGCTTATTTCCAGCCGGTAATTGACGAGGTTTCTGCAGATGCAGAGGATCTGGGGCTGGGCGAAAACGGCGCGTATGCTCTGGCATGGATCAAGCTTTGGGTAGAAAATTACAATGCACAGACGGATGATGGTCCTATCTGTAATACCCTGGTAACAGATTCTGCTACGGATCAGAGCGGTCTGCTGGTTTATTCCAAGCTGCGTTCTGTTGAGGAGTCTGCAGGTGTATCTTTAAATAACATCAAGGTTGCAGCTTATGAGGACGGCTATCAGGGAATCGGCGGATATGGATACTGCCATTATCTGTTCCTGACCAACAACAGTCCTCTGCCCTGGACAGCATGTGCATTTATCCAGTATATGACCTGTACCGAAGACGGATTCTCCGCATGGGGCAAGGATATGGGCGGTTATTCTGCCAACCCGCAGGTTGCAGAGGCTATTGAGACAACCTATCAGCACAGCAAGGGCGGCTACAATGAGGCTGGTGAAAATGTGTATGAATGTAAGAACGATCGCGGCTATGACTGGTGGACAACAGACGGAGAACTGGTTCTTGAGGATCCGGAATACTGTGCTTCTGTTTCCTTTACCGTAGGAAGCTGGATCGAGATGCTGAGCAAGTATGCGGACAGCGCCCAGTAGGGTGTGAAACCATCCGTCTCTTGCAGCAGGCAGAGAGGTTTCATCACTGATTGACTAAATCGAAGGTGCTGTAAGTGATTCGCAGATCTGTTTGCGGACCATCTGCGGCACCTTTTCCGATTACAGGAAAGGAGCGGACACAGTTGAAAGAGAATCAGAATACAGCAATTTACAAAAACCGGGTCCGGACGTACTTTTCCAAGCCGCAGAATATTATCCTGCTGTTGTTCGGTATTATTCTGACCTTTACAACCGTTGCGCCGATTGTTGCTATTGTAAAGGATACGCTGACCATTCACCCGGGCACCATCGACGCCCATCTGACAGGGAAGGCCTCCGGCTATACGCTGATAAACTATGTGGATCTTTTTACAAGCAGGCTGGCAAAGACTAATCTGTGGAAGCCGTTATGGAATACGCTTCTTCTGGCAGTCTTTACCTGTGTGATTTCCATTGTTTACGGCGGTACGTTCGCATTTCTGGTTACAAGAACGAATTTAAAATTCAGAAAATATTTAAGCTCGATTTTTATTTTTCCCTATATCATGCCTCAGTGGACACTGGCTGTGGTGTGGCAGAATGTGTTTAACAGCAATGCGGTTATGGGAACTGCCAATGGGCTTTTAGCTTCCCTGACGGGATTTGAGGCAGCGAAGTGGTGGTGTCAGGGACTGGTTCCCAGCTCCATTGTTCTGGGACTCCATTACGCGCCCTTTGCCTATATTCTGATTGGAGGAATTTTCCGGAATATGGATGCCAACCTGGAGGAGGCGGCGACTATTCTCGATACGCCCAGGTGGAAGATTATGTGCCGGATTACCCTCCCGATGATTAAGCCGGCGATTCTCTCCACCGTTCTTCTTGTATTCGGAAGCGCAATGGGAAGTTATCCGGTTCCCCATTATCTGGGGCTGACAACGCTTTCCACCAAGTATATTTCCCTGAACTCCAAATATACAGGTGAGGCCAGCATTCTGGCTATTATTATGATGATTTTCGGCGTTCTGATTCTGACGATGAATCAGGTCAGCTTAAAGAGCCGGAAAAATTATACCACTGTCACAGGAAAATCAGGACAGCTCTCCAAGATTAATCTGGGCAGAATCGGAAAATACGGGATTGCCATTGTTATGATTATCCTGACCTTCTTTACCAGTATTTTCCCGATTTTCTCCTTTGCACTGGAAACTTTCCTGCCGAACCCCGGAGATTACAGCTTCCTGTATACAGGAGATTTTTCCAATCTGACTACCAAGTGGTGGCTGACCAGTGAGAATGTGACAGAAAACGGCCTGTACGGTCAGCATGGTATCCTTTACAACAGCACGATCTGGCACGCCTTTGCCGGAACCCTTTTAGTAGCAGTCAGCTGTGCGCTGATTGCAGGAACCATAGGAACTCTGATTGGATACGCAGTTGCGAAAAACAGGAGAAGCAAGTGGGCAAGCTATGTGAATGCAATGGCGTTTCTTCCGTATCTGATGCCGTCCATTGCAGTGGGCGCAGCATTTTTTATCTTGTTTTCCAATGAAAAGATCAATCTTTTTAATACATATACTCTGTTGATTATTACAGGAACCATAAAATATATTCCGTTTGCCAGCAGAAGCGCCCTGAACTCCATGCTGCAGCTGAGCAATGAGATCGAGGAAGCGGCCATGATTCAGAATATACCCTGGCACAAGCGGATGTTCCGGATTATTATTCCGATTCAGAAATCAGCAATTATCAGCGGATACATGCTTCCGTTTATGACATGCCTGCGTGAGCTGTCACTGTTTTTGCTGCTTTGTACTCAGGGCTTTATTCTTTCCACAACCCTGGATTACTTTGATGAAATGGGACTGTATGCATTTTCCAGTGCCATCAACCTGATTTTGATTGTAACGATTCTGATTTTCAACACCCTGGTCAACAAGCTGACCGGAGCCAGCCTGGATGAAGGAATCGGCGGCTGATCTAGACAGAAAGGAAGGGAAATCTTATGCCGGAAATTGTTTTAAAAAATGTAACAAAACGGTGGGGAAAGTTTTATGCAGTGGATCACCTGAATCTTCATATTGATGACAATTCCTTTATCACCCTTCTGGGCCCCTCCGGCTGCGGAAAGACCACAATCCTGCGAATGATTGCAGGTCTGGAAACGCCGACAGAAGGACAGATAACCATTGGTGACCGGGTCGTATTTGACAGTGCAGCAGGCATTAACGTGCTGGCCAATAAAAGAAAGGTCGGCTTTCTGTTCCAGAACTATGCGCTTTGGCCCAATATGACGGTTTATCAGAATATTTCATTCGGACTGAGCAATATAAAGGAGGAGCTGCCCAGATACGATTTTGAAGCCATGAAGGCAGGAGAGCTGAAGAAGGCGCTGCAAAGCGGAAAGCGGATCCGGGATCTGGTGGAGGAGTGTCGGGACAAACGGGGAAAGCTGGACGAGGATAAGATTTATCTGAAATTCATGGATTCCTTTACGCTTTCCATTTATACGGCAAAGGAGCTGTACGGACTGAAGATTCATGAGGCGGCGGATCCGGATGCAGCGGCATCTGAAAAGGCGGAAGAGTATTCAAAAAAGCTGGAGGAAATCCGGGCGTCTTATGAGGCAAAGGGACAGAGCCTCAGTGAACAGTATGCAGTAACGGCAGACGGAAAGACACTGATGGAAGAGCGCAAGCTGACAAAGGAAGAGATTGACAAGGCAGTGCGCCGCGTGTCCCGGATTGTTAAAATCGGAATGTTTATGAACCGTTATCCGGCAGAGCTTTCCGGAGGACAGCAGCAGCGTGTGGCGATTGCCAGAACCCTGGCTCCGGAGCCGGATGTGCTTTTTATGGATGAGCCTCTTTCCAATCTGGATGCAAAGCTGAGACTGGAAATGCGTTATGAGCTTCAGCGGCTCCACGTTGAGACGGGAAGCACCTTTGTATACGTTACTCATGATCAGATGGAGGCGATGACACTGGCAACGAAGATCTGCCTGGTCAACAACGGAGTACTTCAGCAGTACGACGCGCCGCTTGATGTTTACCGGCGTCCGGCCAATCTGTTTGCTGCAGATTTCGTCGGAAATCCGTCGATTAACTTTATTGAGGCTCATGGATGCCAGACGGAGGACGGCAGTCTTAAGCTGTCTCTGCTGGAAAATCAGAAAGCAGTTTTTCAGCCGGATGAGCCTTTCCGTCTGGACAGCTGGTTCCGGGAGCGGGATCAGCAGGAGCAGGAAAAGGAGGCAGCCCGGGCAGAGCTTTTGAAGGATAAGCGGGCAGTGGAAAAGAGCAACAAGGACGAGGCCTTCCGGTACCACATTGCAAAGGTGGACGAGTCTGATTACGCCATAGAGGATGAGCCGGTGATTACCAACGAGGACTTTGTTCTGGGTGTCCGCCCGGAGTGTATCCGGCTGGAGGAAAACGGAGCAGTTCCGGCAGTTATTTACGGCGCAATGCCTACCGGTATGGAGTCTACCCTGAAGCTGCGGATTGGAAAATTCCTGCTGACCGGAGTTGTATTTGGAAGCGTGACCTTCCGCCTGGGAGAGGAAACCGGGATTTCCATTACAGGCTCAGACATTCTTCTCTTTGACCGGAAATCAGGAAGGCTGATTTCTGCGGGAAAGCTGAGTTTTTGCTAGAATTTTACAGAATAGAGCCGGTGTTTGAAAAGCCTGGGAAATCAGGAGACAGCTGATTTCCCGGGCTTTTTCTTGTCCGATTTTTTAAAACATGATAAACTGATGTGGAACGATTTTATACGGCTACAAAGAGGAAAGGACAAAATACTGCATGGCTGTTGAAGAAAAAAGAATTTTGAAAATGATTTATCTGCTTTCTCGAACAGACAGTTATTTGAAAGCAGGAGAACTGGCGAGAGAATTGAATATATCGGAAAGAACGGTTAAGAATGATATTGATCATTTGCGGGAAGCCTGCAGAAACTGCGGGTGCATCTTGAAATCAGTACGCGGAAAAGGATATATTCTGGAGATCAGAGATACAGAACGTTTTGCACAGACAAGGGAATGGATTAACATTCTCTTTAATAATGTGGAAAAAGATGTGAAAGAAAATCAGTCCTATCAGTTGGCCCGGGCAATAATGTGCGGTCAAACAGCAGATGATGACGGCTTTTTTCAGCTGGAGGAGTTGGCAGTATCTTTATATGCTTCTTTAAGCACCATTAAAAAGAAAATGCCCTGGGTGCGGAATTTTCTTGAATCTTATGGGGTAGAATTGATTTCCCGTCCGGGCAGAGGGCTGCGGCTGCAGGGAGACGAATTAAGTCAGAGACTGTGTATGCTGGAATTGTACGAAAATCATTTTCGCACCCGTGTTGTCTCATTTGATAATTATACCTACGAAAGAGCGTTTGCAGATCTGAATGATAAGGATCAGATTAGAAAACTCGTTTTAAATGTGATCAGAAAGTCTGAAAATGAACTTTTTGATACGTACACAAACCGGTTTGTGGATTATATACTTCTGCAAAGAAATCGAGTAAAAGCCGGTTTGGTTATTGATGAAAAAGCAGAATTCTGGAGTCGATGGATTCCGGAGATAAAGCGGTTCCCAGAATGGGATACTGCATCGGAGATGCTGGAACAGCTTCAGTTTATGACAGGTTTTTTCCCGCCAACAGAAGGAGAAATTGCTGCCATTGTAGTACTTTTATTAATTTGGGGAGATTGGGAGCAATATCCCGGTTTGGAACAGCGTTTTCCCGAAATACATAAAAAAGCCCAAATACTATCAGATAGAATTGCAAAAAAAACAGAGCATTTGTGGATGCTGCCTTCTTATTTCGAAGAAAATAATCTTTCCGGTATATTGATTCCTGAACTTGTCCGGTTAATGATCCAGCACAGTTTTGGATATGAATGCTGTCAGATGCTGGGAAACATGATATCGGAAAATCCAATAAAAAAGTCACCTCTCACTATGGCACTGGCAGATACCATGACGGTTCTGTTAAAGGAAGAGGGGATGCATGTCAGTGAGTTTAACAGGCAGTTTCTTGCCCTTACCATTTTTGGTATTATTGATGGAATTCCTTACTCCTATAAGAAGAGACGTCTGCTTATCTGTGCAAGAAATGGAAAGAGGAGCGGGCAAATCATTGCCGAAAATATAAAAAGGCAGCTTGGCACATGGTGGATAGAAACGATTGACATCAAACCGCTTTATGAAGCAAGAAAATATGAGCAGAGTCAGTTCGATTGCATTATTGGAAGCTATGACAGCTATGCTTATCGTTATATATGGCCGTACATAGAGATACAGCCTCTCATGAAAAAAACAGATTTTGAACGGGTCCGTACAGAAGTATTAACGGCCGGATATGATTTAGATGCTCTGATGTCATCTCTTCGGTGGGATGTTATGGAAATTCATCGGAACTTTCCGGCATCAGGGCTGGACGGTTATGTTCAGCTTTTGGCATATCAGTGGGGGAAGGATACCCACGCAAAAGAACGTCTGGCACTGTTTTATGCAGATTCAGAACATTTTCATATTTTAAATCAGCTGATGGTTGTAACGGCTCCTTTTGCGGAAACAGGAAGGAATATTTTTGAGGTATATTATTTTGCAAAGCCGTTGATTATGGGAGAGGAAACGGTTCGAGCTGTATTATTTTTCTCTGTAGATTTCAGTGGAAATCCAGCACTCATTCGCTTTTGGGAACACGCAGTACGCATTTATTATGAAGAATTCGAATCGATAGATTGCGAAATGAAATTGGAAGAGCAGTTTCACTGGCTGTCGGAAAAAGTGCGAAAAGAATTATGATAAGAAGAAATTGCACGACAGCAAAGGCAATATGCGGTGTTTCCGCAGATATCATGAAAACATAGACGTGGAAGTTTCTCCTCTGTATATTATAATGAAATTATTAAAAAATACAGGATATTTAACAAAAGGAGGAATTTGTATGTTGCAAAGTGCTTTGTTGTGTGCAGCCGTTTGGGTTTTCACGCAAGGTGTAGATCGACTGATGGGGTGGCAGACACTTCAGCGTCCGATTATTACAGCTACCTTGACAGGATTGCTTTTGGGAGATCTTCAAACGGGGTTAATGATGGCTGCATCACTGGAGGCCATTTTTATGGGAATTTCTGCTATTGGCGGTTCCGTTCCGGCTGATGCCTGTGCAAGCAGTATTATTGCTGTTGCTTATGCAATCCTGACAGGTGCTGATGTGGAGACCGGATTGGCGCTTGCAATGCCGATTGGTACATTAATGGGAGCAGTGAATGAGATGTGGAAACCGGTTCTGGCAGCTCTTGCTCCTTATTGGGAACGTTTGGCTACCAGCGGAAAAGGGAGATCCTTCCGGGCACAGGTAATCGGATGCGGAATGTTTGTAGACCGGCTTCCTCAGACAATTATTTTGTTTGCAGCCATCGCTTTTGGCGTAACAGGTTTGGAGCAGGTGATGAGTGCTATGCCTCCATTTATTATGTCAGGTCTTTCTGCGGCAAGCTCCATGATGACAGGAATCGGATTTGCTATTCTTATTTCCATGATATGGAATCGTGAGATTGGATGCTTTTTCTTTGTCGGCTATGTATTTTCCAAATATATGGCACTTCCTACTATGGCAATTGCAATTCTTGCAGCTGCTATGGCACTGGTTTACTTCTTTGTGGAAAAGAAAATTAATGATGTAAAAAAACTGGTTGAGAATGGCGGTGCTGGCTCCGCAGAAGAGGAGGATTTATTTTAATGGCTAAGACAACATATACTCCGGAAGAAAAGAAAACTTTGAGAAGAATGTTTTGGAATTCAGGGCTGACCTTTTCAAGCTTCAACATGGTAAAAATGGAGGGAAATGCATTTGCTTTGACTATGGAGCCGGCTCTGGATGAGTTATATAAAGATAAAGCCGAAAAAGCGGAAGCAATGCGCCGCCATAATGGATTTTTCAATACTCATGCAGTTTTTCTTGCATTGATTGCAGGTATTACCTATGCTTTGGAACGTCAGAAAAAGGAAACAGGCGGTGTAGATGAGAATGTAATCGAAAATATCAAAGTGGCGTTAATGGGACCTACAGCAGGTATTGGCGATGCATTTTTCTTTAACTGTCTGCGGGTTATTGCAGCAGGTATTGCAATGGGACTTTGCAGTCAGGGAAACATTTTGGGAGTTTTCCTGTTCCTGCTGATTTATGGAGGTTCTCAAGTGGCTGCCCGTTGGTATTTGCTCCATGCCGGTTACAAATATGGAACAACTTTCATTGATACGGTATTCAGTTCTGGTTTGATGGAGTCCGTTACAAAGGCTGCCGGTGTGATGGGTATTACGATGGTTGGAGCAATGGTTGCTTCTTCTGTTAATGTAAAACTGGCCTGGACACTGAATATTGGAGAGACTTCCGTGGTTCTTCTTGATATTTTCAATTCTATTATGCCAGGAATTTTGTCGGTTGCTTTGGTGTTTGGAATGGTTCGTCTTATCAAAAAAGGATATAAGCCAATTACACTTGTGTTCGGAATTTTGATTATTTCTATTGTGCTTGCATTTTTCGGAATTTTCTAGTGAGGATAGAATATGAATAGAAGAACATGGAAATCAGAAAAAATTTTAACAGAAGCGGGCTTTATCAATGGATATATCACAGTAGAAGATGGACGGATTGAAGACATTGCGGAGAATTTTGACGGAACATATGAAGATGTGGGCAGCCTGATGATTGTTCCCGGAATCATTGATGTACATAATCATGGGTTTGGCGGATGGTCCATGACGGATCCCTGCACAGAACGGGATATTCTCGGATATGCAAAAGCATTAACATCCATCGGGGTAACAGGTGTTCTTCCTACAGCAAAGGAAGATGCATTTGAAGCAATTGCATCGGTGATGGATCAGGATTATGAAGGTGCAGTAATCCATGGGATTCACAGTGAGGGACCTTTTTGGGCAAGAGGCGGTGAAAATACGGTAGGTGCATCCTGGCCATCTCCTAATGTGGAGGAAACAGAACGCCTGATTGAAAAAGCAGGGGGCAAAATGAAGGTCATGGCCATTGCACCGGAACTGCCAAATGCTCACGATGTGATTCGCTGTCTGCACAGACATGGAATTAAAGTGGCCTGCTGTCATACGGCAGGACACGCACAGGATATCTATGATGCAGCAAAAAAGGTTGGATTTGATATTGCTACACATCTTGGAAACGGAATGAGGGGAATTCATCACAGAGACGTAGGTGTTCTGGGTGCACTGCTCCTTTTGGATAATATATATTATGAGATCATAACGGATTTGAATCATTTATGTCCGGATATGATTCGTTTGATATTCCGTATTCAGCCATACAGTAAGTTTTGCCTGATTTCAGATTCCAACTATATTTCCGGACTTCCGGCAGGTACTTATATTCGATACGGAAGAGAAAATTACGCGGATGAAAAAGGATTGATTTTAAATTCTGATGGCAGAATCTGCGGCAGCGGCAGCTGGGTATTACGAAATATCCGTCAGCTGATTCAGGTCGTAGGTATTCCGGCAGAACAGGCTTTTTACATGTCCTCATTGTATCCGGCAAGGTATCTGGGGATTGATCAGGAAACCGGTTCTCTTCGAAATGGAAAAAGGGCAGATATAATTTTTGTAGATGAAGACTTTGTCTGTCAGAGAACATTTGTGGGCGGAAATCAGGTGTTTGACAGAAAAAAAGATATGCCGGAAAAAATATTGAATGCAGAAGCAATGAAATTGAAAGTGAAATAACAGATAAAATTAAGGAGAAAAAATTTATGATTAAATTGTTCCGTATTGATGAACGGTTAATTCATGGACAGATTGCGATTAAGTGGTCTCGCCATACAGGAGTGGACAGTATTGTAGTAGCAAACAACAATGCGGCTGCCAGTGTAATGATTCAGAAATCGCTGAAAATGGCAGCACCCCCAGGAATTAAGACTGTGATTAAGTCAATTGATGATGCAGTGAAGACGCTCAATGATCCCCGCTGTGAACCTTTGAAGGTGCTGGTTCTGGTTAATAATCCGGATGATGCCATTGAGATGGTAAAACGCGTAAAGGGGATTCCCTTTGTAAATGTGGGTAACTATGGCCGCGTTGCTCCGAAAAAGCCGGGAAAAGAGAGAATGCGTCTGGATAACAACCTGTATTGCGATGAGGATGAGATTGTATCATTTAAAGATTTAATGGCAGAGGGATTGGAATGTATTTACCAGACAACACCGGAGGAAGCAGCAATTCCATTAAAAAAATTGATTCCATAAAAAGATGGGAGGAATAAGGCGATGAAGCTTATCATCCAGTCAGACGATTTGGGAATCACGGAGGCGGTCAGCTGTGGAATTGCCCGGGCTGCCCGGGAAGGCGCAATTACTTGTACAGGCCTTTTTTCTAATATGCCTGCTGCGCCATTTGCAGTAAAACTGATGCAGCAGTATCCGGAAATCTGCCTGGGTCAGGATATTAATCTGGTTGCAGGACGTCCCTGTGCAGATCCAGAAAAGATTCCGACACTGGTTCAGGAGGACGGTTCCTTTCTGACATCAGGAATGCATCGGGCCATTGATCAAAAAGACGGCAATCAGGAGCATATGCATCTGGAAGACTGTATAACAGAAATGGAAGCACAGGTTATTCGATTTCGCGAATTAACAGGAAAGCTTCCCGAATATCTTCACGGACATTCCTACAGCTCACCTGCATTCCGGGAAGCAATGGCGCAGATTGGGAAAAAATACGGGATTCCGTTGGTGCAGGATATGCTGAAAGAATTTGGAGCAGTCAAACCGGGAAAAAGCTGGACTAAAAAGCCATTTTCTTTAGAAGAACAGATGTGTGCGGATCCGGCTTCCTGTATTATAGAGGATCCGGAGTTTTTAACTCATTCCCTTGGATTTATCGGAACCCACTGCGGATATGTTGATCGTGAATTATTTGAAGTATCTTCCTATACGTTAATCAGAAACCAGGATTTGGCTGCCGTTACAGGAGAGCGGATAAAAACCTGGATCAAAAAAAATAAAATAGAATTAATAAGTTATCGTGATTTATTGAACAGAAAATAACAAAGGAAAGACGGGGGAATAGTTGAATGACAAAATTTTTTCTGTCCTCACATGGACGTCTGGCAAGTGGAATTGGAAGTTCACTGGATATTTTGCTGGGAGGACACGACAGGTTGACTTGCTTTGATGCTTATGTAGATGAGCATTCATTAAATGATGCACTGGATCAGTTTTTTCAATCAGTAGAGCCGGAGGATCAGGTGATTTTGCTGTCTGATATGTATGGCGGAAGTGTAAACAGCACCATGTATACATATCTGAATCATCCAAATACAACACTGGTTGCAGGTGTGAATCTGGCGCTTGTTATCGGACTGATTATTCTGGAAACACCCATTACCCGAGATGTTCTGAACCAGATAGTGACTCAGTCCCGTGAGGCAATCCGCATTGTGGAGTTAGAGGAAAAGGATATACCTGAAGAAGATGAAGAATTGTTCTAGATCCGGCTGTTCAGCAGATCGATGGCTCCACAGAATCCTATCCTTTGAAGGAGGATTTCTTGGCGCTTATGCGGTTGCTTCGCGTGCAGGGATTTTTGCATCGGCACAGACGGGAAATCTGATGAGTGCAATGGAGTGTCTTTATAAAGGAGAGGGAGAGGCACTGCTTTTCCGGATTGGATTTGTAGTAGTATTTTCCGGGGCACTTGTTTTGTCATATATTTTAAAAGTATATGCAGGAAAAGATTTAAGAGGCTGCTGTATGTTTACAGATGCAGCAGCTCTCCTCATCATGTCCCTGATTCCTGAGACGGTAAATCCCATTGTGGCTGTTTATCCTCTGACCTTTGCAGCCAGCTTTCAATGGGGAACATTTTCCGGCTCTGATGGATATAACAGCTCCACTATTTTTATAACGAACAACTTGAAGCAGTGTGTTTGGGGTTTTACTGAATATATTCATTCAGGTAATGGAGCTGCCAGAGAAAAGGGCATTTATTATGGAATAACACTTATTCTGTTTTTAGCAGGCGCGTGGCTGGGATATGCATCTGTTGGACTGGCCGGGATAAAAGGAGGCCTGATTGGATTAATTCCATTGGGAGCAGCAGAATATATATTGAAACGATAGAATATTGAGATGCTTTATAATTTATTTAAAATCAAATGTCTGCAGATTTGAAGGATATAACGCTGTATGGGTAAATCTTGTACAGCGTTTTTCGGATCTTTCATAAAACAAGTCAAAGACTGCTCAGCCTTTCAATCCTGCTTTTCTTCCCCTACGGATATGGACTTTGCATCTGGAATATGATACAATTTTTTCTTGACAGATGGAATTGCAGAATAATACCGGACAGCAGGGGGGAGAGTGATAACATGCGGATGCTTACCTGTAAGGAAGCAGAAAAAATGGTAATGCCCTATATAGACGGAAGACTGGACGAGGAGGAGCTGGAGGCTTTTCTTTCCCATGTCAATGAATGTCCGGCATGTCGGGAAGAGCTTGAAATTTATTTTACTGTATATGCAGGATTGAGGCAGCTGGATACAGGGACGGGTGTTTACGATATTACCGGAGCTCTGGGAGAAAGCATGGATCTTTCCTGGATGAAGGTGCGGGCGGTCCGCCTTCGGAAGGTGGTCTGCTATGCAGTCAATACTCTGGTGACGGTCAGTGTTCTGGTGATGCTGGCCATGCAGCTTCGAATCTGGATAGGATAGGAGAAAATATGGAAAAACTGGTGTTAATAGACGGTCACAGTATTTTGAACCGGGCCTTTTACGGGGTTCCGGAGCTGACGAATTCTGAGGGACTTCATACCAATGCAGTGTATGGGTTCCTCAATATTATGTTTAAGATCCTGGAGGAAGAAAAGGCAGACTACCTTGCAGTTGCTTTTGATTTGAAAGAGCCCACCTTCCGCCACAAAATGTTTGCGGATTATAAGGGAACAAGAAAGCCTATGCCGGAAGAACTTCGGGAGCAGGTTCCTCTGATGAAGGAGGTTCTTACTTCGATGGGCGTTCCGATTCTGACGATGGCAGGTTATGAGGCGGACGATATTCTGGGAACGGTGGCAAAGCGCAGTCAGGCAAAGGGTCTGGAGGTTTCTGTTGTATCTGGAGACAGAGATTTGCTGCAGCTGGCAGACACTCATATTAAAATCAGAATTCCCAAGACAAGCCGGAAGGGAACGGAGATTTATGATTATTATCCGGAAGATGTCAAGCGGGAATATCAGGTGACTCCACGGGAATTTATCGATGTGAAGGCGCTGATGGGAGATTCTTCGGACAACATTCCGGGAGTTCCCTCGATTGGGGAAAAGACGGCAACCAGTCTGATTACTGCCTACGGTTCCATTGAGAATATAAAGGCTCATCTGGATGAGGTTAAGCCGCCCAGAGCGAAAAAGGCTCTGGAGGAACATTACGATATGGCAGTGATGAGCAAGGAGCTGGCATTGATCTGCCTGGACTGCCCCATTGATTTTTCCTGGGATGAGGCAAGACTTACGAATCTTTACACACCGGAGGCGTATCAGTATATGAAGCGTCTGGAATTTAAATCCATCCTGACCCGTTTTGATGTGCAGAGTATGGGCGGGGCATCTATTGAGGAAAAATTCTGGACGGTTGAGGAGCTGGCCGGAGCGGAAGAGGTATTTGAACGGGCAGAAGGGGCAGAGATTGTAGGCTTTCAGTTGATTGAAGGAAAGGATGGAGCTGCAGGTCTGGCGATTTGCTTCGGAGAAGAGGAGATTTACGGGATTCCGGTATCGGGCTTTATGACAGCGGCCTATCTGTGTGATAAAATCCGCAGTCTTTCTGAAAAGCGAAAAGGTACGGATTCTATGAATACTCTGAATTTAAAAGCCCAGCTTCCCCATCTCGGGCTGGACTACGGAAGTCCGGTTATGGACGGAGCGGTTGCAGGGTATCTGCTGAATCCCTTGAAGGATACTTATGATTATGACGATCTGGCAAGAGATTACCTTGGCATGACGGTTCCTTCCCAGGCGGATCTTCTTGGAAAAGAAAATCTGGGCGAGGCCTTTTTACAGGGAAAACAGGAGGCGGTTACCTGCGCCTGCTACATGGCTTATATTGCGTGGAAATCTCTTCCTGTGCTGAAGGCCAGACTGGAAGAGGAAGGAATGCTGCCTCTGTTCCTTCAGATGGAGATGCCTCTGATTTACAGCCTTTATCATATGGAACAGGCAGGCGTTCGTGTGGACAGAGAACAGCTGAGGGTCTACGGAGAACAGCTGGAGGTGAAGATTCAGAAGCTGGAGCAGGAGATTTACCAGCTGGCCGGGGAGACGTTTAACATCAATTCTCCCAAGCAGCTGGGTGAAATTCTTTTTGAACGGATGCAGCTTCCTCACGGAAAAAAGACAAAGACAGGGTATTCTACAGCGGCAGATGTACTGGAAAAGCTGGCCCCGGAGTATCCGGTGGTACAGATGATTCTGGAATACCGCCAGCTGACCAAGCTGAATTCCACCTATGCCCAGGGACTGGCCGGCTTTATCCGGGAGGACGGCAGGATTCACGGAAAATTCAATCAGACCATTACGGCAACGGGACGCATCAGCAGCACAGAACCGAATCTGCAGAATATTCCGGTCCGTATGGAGCTGGGACGCGCTATCCGGCGTGTTTTTGTGCCGGAGGAGGGCTATGTATTTGTTGATGCGGACTATTCCCAGATTGAACTTAGAATTCTGGCCCATATGTCTCAGGACGAGCGTCTGATTCATGACTACCGGGATGCCCAGGATATTCACGCCATTACGGCTTCGGAGGTTTTTCATACCCCGATTGATCAGGTGACACCGCTGCAGAGAAGAAATGCGAAGGCGGTGAATTTTGGCATTGTATATGGAATCAGCGCCTTTGGGCTCAGTGAGGATTTAAGTATCAGCAGAAAAGAGGCTCTGGAATATATTAACAAATATTTTGAAACCTACCCGGGAGTAAAGGCATTTCTGGATGAGCAGGTACGTCTGGGAAAGGAGCAGGGCTATGTGACCACCCTGTACGGCAGAAAGCGTCCGATTCCGGAGCTGAAATCAGCGAATTTTATGCAGCGCTCCTTTGGAGAGCGGGTCGCTATGAATTCCCCGATTCAGGGAACTGCGGCTGACATTATGAAGCTGGCAATGATTGCTGTAGATCAGGAACTGAAGGAGAGAAAGCTGGATGCCCGGATTGTTCTCCAGGTACATGATGAGCTTCTGGTAGAGGTGCGGAAAGAGGAGGCAGAAACTGTGGCTGCGCTTCTTGCGGAAAAAATGAAGCAGGCAGCGGATCTGAAGGTTTCTCTTGAGGTGGAGGCCCATACAGGTTCTACCTGGCTGGATGCCAAATAAAACGGGATGAGCCCTGACGCCGGTGCTGCGGCCTAAACAAAGGTCACAGGCACCGGACTGTCGATGTCCAGGGAATTGGGGGTAACGTGGCAGTCATAGGCAAGGATCCGGACTCCGTGGGCGGCCGCATGGGCCAGAGCATCGGCAAATTCCGGATGAGTGGCCCGGTTGGCTTCAAAGGAAGAGACTCCTTTCATGGCAATGACAAAGAGCAGATAGGCACGGCAGCCCTCTGCGGCAGCCAGCTCCAGCTCTTTCAGATGCTTCACTCCCCGTATGGTGGGGGCATCGGGAAAACGCGCGGTTTTATTTTCCTCCAGAGTTACGCCCTTTACCTCCATAAAGGCAGGAACGCCGTCTTCCTCAAAGGCCAGATCGAAACGGGAATTGCCGAAACGGACTTCTCTTTTGGGGGAGATTCCATGGCTGCAAAGCCACTCGTATGCGGCCTGATTGGGAGCCTGGGAGTCCATATTGATTAGAAGGGAACCATGATCGGTTTCCTTGCGGACGCAAATCACGGAATACTCTGTTTTGCGTCCCAGGGCGGCCGCATCAGGATGGTGCTGAAGGAAAAGGGCGGCTCCGGGGACAAGAAGTTCCCGGCAGCGGCCTGTATTTTTTACATGACAGGTAACCTGTGTGCCGCCGATTCCCGCAT